>NZ_JAHEHZ010000190.1 GCF_024639605.1 Roseobacter sp.
CTTTTAAACGGATTTTCATCAGGCACCTCAAAATCGAGGGTCAGCTCTCCGCTGGCGCGCGCCTCCGCCATGTACCGAAAGGCGTTTACCGACATGCGCATCAGGTGATCACCGGCTTTGACCGGCGGGTACTTTGCCACCGTATCAGGGGTGCGGAATTTTTCAAACGGCTCGACGACCGCGTGATAATCGAGCCCGAAAAAGAGCGGAAAGGAATAGCGTTCGTGACCGATGTTATTGACCCGGTGCTGGGTCGATCTGAACTGTCCGCCGGACCATGTCTCAAAAATGTCCCCGATGTTCACTATAAAGCAGCCAGGGATCGGGTCTGCCTCAATCCAGACATCATCGGCGTTCATGACCTGCAGCCCGGGCGCGCCCTGCAGCAGGATCGTGAAACACTCAAAATCGGAATGGGCATCGATGCCAACCGTGTCTTTGTTGGCGGGCATGTCGTTCTCGATATAGCGCAGCAGGCGCAGCTGTGACGTCGGATTGGTGATGTGCTGCGTAAGCTCGGCAGGATCAACGCCAAGCTCGATGGCCAGCGCATCCAGCATCTGCATTCCCAGATCAAAGACCGCATCGTAATAACCGGACACCGTTTCCTTCCAGCCCGGGATATCGGGCCAGATGTTCGGTCCGGTCATGCGCCAGCCGGCGAGGTGATCGGGGTGATCGGCGGGCGCCTCATAGGACATATCCCAGGCTTCGTTGAAATTTATCCGTTTCGGGAAATCCGTACCGTTTTCCTCCAGCGGTACGTAGCCACGGTGATGCGTGGTAAATCCTGACCAGTATTTCATCTTAAAGGCGCGGGGCTTTTCGTGGAATGTGCGCGACGCGGCAAACATCTTTTCCACCAGTTCCGCCGGTACGCCATGGTTGGTGATATAGAAAAAGCCCGAAGTGCGCGCCGCTTCGCCCAGTGCGCGGGCGACGGCTTCCTTATCTGCGCGCTTGCCGGTCCGAAGCCCGCCCAGATCGATGACCGGCAGCTGCGCCTGATCAATTTTCATCGCGGTCTGATCGGCAGTGAGTGTCGTGCTCATGGAGTGCTCCCCGGTGTAAAATGCGAATGTTGACCAATCGTCGCGCGGCACCGGCGCGCGCGGCAAGTCAGATCGCAACGGCGCCGTCTTTCTTTCGCCCCATGCTGAAAATTGCTGCGCAGCAGGGCCGCACTGCTTCATTTTTGACCAAACTCTCCCGGGAATGCGCTGCGGCGCAGAAAACCGGGCCCTCTGCGCCGTCGGATATGAATGAATGTTTAACAGAGCAGGTCTGCCTGCATCTCGTGCCATGCCCGCAATCACTCAGGGTCGTGAACCGCAAAAGAAAAAACAGGGGAATATAAAAATGACAAAACTGAACCGACGTACGCTTCTGAAATCCACCGCCGGCATGGGTGGCCTCGCCGCTGTCGGCAGTGTTCTCGGCACACCGCTGATCGCACAGAGCCGCAGCCTCAAGGTCGGCTCTTATGGCGGCTACTTTGAGAACAGCTTCAAGGAATTCGTCTATCCGGCATTCACCGAAGCCACCGGCATCACCATCGAAAGTGTCACGCAGCCGAACTCCGCAGACTGGCTGGTCACCATGCAGCAGGCATCCGCTGCGGGCTCAGTGCCCACGGATCTGTCACTTTATGCGCGCGATGCACTGATCAAGTCCTCGCGGATCGGCGAGCTGGTCTCGCCGCTTGATATGACCAACATTCCTGCAGCCTCGAATATGGAGGAAGATTTCCTCTATGAGGACAGCACCGGTGTGATCGGTGTGGGCGCCATGGCCTGGTTCACCTCGATGGTCGTGAACCCCGATGAGGTGGACACCCCCGCATCCTGGGTCGACTTCTGGGACAGCAGCCGCTTTGAGAGCAGCCTGGGGCTCAGCAAGCTGATCAGCGGCAACCTGCTCGACATTATCGCGGCGACGTATTTTGAGGGAGCGGGCACCTTTGACACCAATGAGGGCATCCTTGCCATGGTCGAAAAAGCCGGTGAGCTGAAGCCAAATGTGGCGCTTTGGTGGACTGCCGAGAGCCAGATGGAGCAATCGATGAAAAACGGTGACGTGGTCGGCGGCATGTATTTCCATGACGTGGCACAGCTGATGGCTGCGGACGGCTTCCCGATCCGTTCAACCTTCCCCAAAGAGGGCAACCCCATCGGGTATGGCTCCTGGTGCCTCTCGGCGCTCTCGGAAAAGGCCGATGAAGCGGCGGAGTTCATCAACTTCTCCTCGGATCCCGCGACCCAGGCGCTGATGTCACGCAAGATCGGAACAGCGCCCCTCGTGGCCCAGTCAAAAACCGATCTTACGGATGAAGAGTTCTCGTTTGTGTCAGGCACGCCGGCCATTCAGCCTGCCTATGAGGCTTATCTCGATAACGAGACCTTCATCAAGGAAGCCTGGGACAAGATGCTGGCATCCGCCTGAGTGCCATGGACAATCTGACCCTTCATAAGGTCCGCAAAGACTACGGAAAGGTCCGCGCCGTCGAAGGCGTGGACCTGACATTTAACCACGGTGAGCTCACTGCACTGCTGGGACCCTCGGGCTGCGGAAAAACTACGCTGCTGCGACTCATTGCGGGGCTGGAAGACCCTACCGCTGGCAAGATCATGCTGGGCCCGCGCGACCTGACCCGCCAGGCTGCCCATCAGCGCAAATTCGGCATGGTTTTCCAGAACTTCGCGCTCTTTCCTCATCTGAATGTACGCGAGAACGTCTGTTATGCGCTGACCATCGCGGGCGTGCCGAAAGCGCAGGCGCATGAAACCGCGGCGCGGCTGCTGGATCTGGTACAGCTTACGCCCTTCGGCGACCGGGCCATCGGCGCACTATCGGGTGGCCAGCGCCAGCGGGTGGCCATTGCGCGCGCGCTCGCTCAGGAACCGGAGGTTTTTCTGCTCGACGAGCCGATGTCAGCGCTCGATGCCAACCTGCGCGAAGCGATGCAGGTGGAACTGCGCATGCTGCAGCAGAGGCTGGGCATCACCACGGTCGTCGTGACACATGACCAGCGAGAGGCCATGACCATGGCCGATAATATCGTTGTGATGTCGGACGGGCGTGTCGAGCAGACTGGAGCGCCGCAGGATATTTATCACAAGCCGGGCAACCCCTTTGTCGCCAACTTCATCGGGCGCGCGAATTTCTTTGAAGGTGTGATGCGGGGTGGCCGGATCACGGCAGGCAGCCTTTCCCTGGAGGCCGGCACGCGGAAATACCTCGACGGCTCGCCGGTCACCGTGGTGATCCGCCCCGAAAAGGCCTGCCTCGATGAAGTAATGCCCGAGGGCAACCGGGTGCCGGCAGAGGTCATTTTTGTGCGCGACGTGGGCCCCACGCGTGACATTCATCTCGACACGCCCCTGGGTCCGATGGTGGTGGAATACGCCATCGGCGAAGGTGCGCGCGCTTTTACACGTGGGCAGAAAACCGAAGTGCACCTGCCGGCGGGCGGTCTCTATATCTACCCTTCCGACAAGGCCCGGGCCGTCGCATGAGTGCGGTCGATCCCCCCACCCTTGCCTCCTCCGAGACAAGTGGCAGATCGCGCAGATCCATCATGCGCCCCGATCTTTTTCAGGCAGTCCTCTGGGCCCTTATCCTGACGCTGTGTGTAGTGCCTTTTGTTCTGGTGATTGTCATTTCTTTCGGTCAGAAAATCGAAGGCGCAGCCTGGGCTTTTGGCTTTACCGGCGCAAATTACCAGCGGTTTTTCGTCGGCGCCTCCTGGCCTGAAAGCACGACGTTTCTTTACCTCAACCGGCTTTGGTATTCGGTATATTACGCGGTAATCGCCGCAGTGCTGGCCGTGCTGACGGCCTTTCCCTTTACATGGTTCATGACCCGCATGAGCCGTGCGGCCCAAAGCCGCTGGCTCGTGTTCCTTCTTGCCACGCTGTCGCTTTCAGAAGTGTTCATCGTCATGGGCTGGGACATTCTGCTCTCCAACCGCTCCGGCCTGCCGATGGTGCTGCGCGAAACCGGCGTGACGGACTGGCTCAAGGTGACGGGCTGGTTTGATGTGCTGCGCGAATGGGGCATGGCCAATCCGCGAAATGTAAAATTCAAGACCTCCGAATTTGCGACCATTCTGACCATGTCCTATCTGGTCTGGCCCTATGCGGTGATCCTGCTCTATCCCGCACTGTCGCGGCTTGATCCGTCGATGACGGAAGCCGCACGCACCATGGGGGCCGGTCCCTGGACGGTGATGCGCACCGTGGTCCTGCCCAGCGTTCGGCTTCCGCTCATCGGGACGCTCTTTTTGCTCTTTGTCTTCCTGCTCGGCGTCTATGTCTCGGTCACGGTCTTTGCCGAGCCCGCCAAACAGACGCTGGCGGTATCGGTCTATGAGGCCGTGCGCGGCTCTACGCTTAACGCGCCCTTCGGAGCGGCTCAGGCGGTTATCCTGCTGATCACAGGCGGAATCTGCCTCTGGCTGGGGCAGATCCTCGTGAACCGCAAGGGGGTCACGGCATGAAGATTTTTGCCCATGGGTTCATGGCCCTTGCAGCCTTCGTGATCGTGCTGCCCATTCTGGTGGTGTGCGCTTCTGCGCTCAACGGCGGACGCTCCATGCTCTTTCCGCCGCAGGATCCTACGCTCACGCGCTTTGCGGAGTTTTTCCTGCATGAACCTGTCTGGCGCAACGCGCTTGTGAATTCGGTCATCATCGCTTTCGGCAGCGCGGCCCTGGCCGTGCTGATCGCCTGGCCTGTGGCCTATGGGGTGTGGAAACGCCGAAGCGCGGCCTCCAAACTGCTGGCGGGTCTGGGTGCCATGCCGTTCGCGCTGCCGCCCATCGTCTTCGGTGTGGGCCTTGGCTTTATGTGGGGGTTTTCGGGCGGCCTGGGAAATATCTGGTCGGGCGTCATCAGTCATGCGGTGCTCTTTATGGCGCTGCCGCTGGTCACGATCTCCATCGGGCTGCAATCGATCGACGAGGCGCATCTGGACGCCGCAGCCACCATGGGTGCCACGCCCGCCACCACCTTTCGCACGATCATCCTGCCGCAGATGGTGCCCTATACCCTCTCGGGATTTTTCTTTGCCCTGGTGCTCAGTTTCAACGAATTCATCGTCATGTTCTTTGTCTCCGCCTCCGGATACGCTACCGTGACGCTGCAGATTTTCAACTCACTGCGCAACGGGTTCACACCCACCATGGCGGTGGCCGCGATTACCTTTATTCTGGTCTCGGTAATCGTCTTCTCTGCCGTGGCGCGGTTCGGAGATCTGCCGCGCCTGATGGGCGCAGACCCTTCGCGCAAATAACAAAAAAGGAAATCCCATGCCCCGCCAGCCCCTGATCGTAGGCAACCCGGTCCTGATGGTGATCGACATCCAGAAATCCGCGTTTCAGACCATGAAAAACCGTCCTATACCGCATATGCCAGGCTGGCAGGAGAATATCGCCCGCGCCCGGTCGGTTGTTGATGCCGCCCATGACAACGATATTCCGGTG
>NZ_JAHEHZ010000191.1 GCF_024639605.1 Roseobacter sp.
CAATCACACGGTCGAGATTGAGAAAGGCGATGATGAATCCTTCAAGAACCTCGAGGCGGTGGTCAATTTTCTCCATCCGGTGGGTCGAGCGGCGAACCAGCACTTCCTGACGGTGATCCAGAAAAGCCCGCAGCACCTCTTTCATCGAGCAGACCTTCGGTGTCAGCCCGTCGATCAGCACATTCATATTGAGCGAAAACCGCACCTCAAGATCCGAGTTGCGATAGAGCATGCCCATCAGCACCTCGGGGTCCACGTTTTTGGACCGTGGCTCCAGAACCATCCGGATGTCATCCGCGCTCTCGTCACGGACATCTGCAAGGATCGGAATTTTGCGCGTCTGAATGACTTCCGCGATCTTTTCGATCAGCTTGGATTTCTGCACCTGATAGGGGATTTCGGTTACGACGATCTGCCACTGCCCGCGGCCCAGATCCTCAACCTCCCAGCGGCAGCGCAACCGGAAAGACCCCCGGCCCGTACGGTAAGCAGTCGCGATATTTTCGGGCGGCTCGACAATCACACCACCGGTGGGAAAATCTGGTCCCGTCACATAGTTCAGCAGGGTATCATCGCGCGCATCAGGCGTTCTGATCAGGTGGATGCAGGCGTCGCAGAGCTCTGCGATATTGTGTGGCGGAATGTTCGTTGCCATGCCGACAGCGATCCCGCTGGAGCCGTTGGCGAGCAGATTCGGAAACTGCGCAGGCAGCACAACCGGTTCGGTGAGCGTGCCGTCATAGTTTTCCCGGAAATCGACTGCGTTTTCATTGAGCCCGTCAAGCATCGCCTCGGCCACAGCCGTCATACGGGCCTCGGTGTAGCGGGAGGCGGCAGGGTTATCGCCGTCAATATTGCCAAAGTTGCCCTGCCCGTCCACGAGCGGATAACGCACGTTGAAATCCTGCGCGAGGCGCGCCATCGCATCATAGATCGCGGCATCGCCATGCGGGTGATAATTGCCCATCACGTCGCCGGAAATTTTGGCCGATTTCCGAAAACCACCGGTCGACGAAAGCCGAAGCTCGCGCATGGCATACAGGATACGCCGGTGCACCGGTTTCAGCCCGTCGCGCGCATCAGGAAGTGCGCGGTGCATGATCGTGCTCAACGCATAGGTCAGATACCGTTCACCCAACGCCCGGCGCAATGGCTCGGACAGATCCGGAACCGGTGCGTCAGGAATTTCAGCGTCATCAACCATCGCCTTTGTGTAGCGAGACCGCGGGAGAGCGACAAGCGCGATATCACGTATCCCGGGGCGCCCGACGTTGCCGGTTTGCCACGCTCAGAACCTGATGCGGTTTGCATGAAATTCCCTCTCACTGAAAAAAAACGGTGATGATAGGGACCCCGAACGGCTTGTCGTGTGTTAAGATGGCAAGTGTAGTGATTTTGGAAGGTTGATATGAAACGGTTTCTGCTGCTTGTTTCGGGGTTTCTTTTTGTAGGGTTTTACCAACTGAGTGGCGGCGCGGATTTCGATCCCGTGGCGGCGCGCGAAGCGGCTGTGCTTGCCCGGATGGAAGACGACGCGGCGCGCCGCGATGCGGCCCCGGCCACGATGATTGCGATGTTGAAAAATACATCGCGTCAACCATCAATCGCGCCGGAAACGCCGGTGACAGAACAGGAAACCGTTTTTGCTTCAGAGGCCTCCGAAGTGCAGGTGGTAACCCGCGCTGCGGTCGATCTGAGCCTGCTGACGCCCACAGAACCCGAAGTCCGGACAGCGCCTGAACCCGCTCCGGCCATCGTGGCAGAAGAGCCAGCACCCATCGAGATAAAAGCGGCATTTCAGTCTGTTGAAGATCTCGCTGCTGCGTCAAAGACACCCATCCCCAGCCTGATCTTTCCAGGAGCAACCACGGCTGCCGCATCCGGCGGAACACCTGCTGCCCGCGATCTGCGGTTCATCGATGGTGATCGTGTCAACATGCGCTCAGGCCCCGGAACGAGCTATGAAGTCGTAAATCAGTTCGGACATAACACAGCCGTCGAGGTGCTCGAAGACAGCGGGACCGGATGGGTGCGCCTGCGTCCCGCAGAAGGTGGCCCGGACGGCTGGATCGCGGACTTTCTGCTGACCGGCGGATAGGCTTGCATTTCCCGATCTGAGAATGCATCTGGCGGACAGACAGGGAGATGTCATGTCCGCCAGATCGATTCTTATTACAGGGTGTTCATCGGGAATCGGTTATGCAGCGGCCCACGGTCTGCGGGACGCCGGATGGCAGGTTTTTGCGGCCTGCCGGCAGGCTGATGACTGCGATCGCCTGAAATCCGAAGGATTTGACAGCCCTCAGATCGACTACTGCGACACTGCCAGTATTCGAAATGGCCTCGCAACCGTTCTGGAGAAAACAGGTGGCACACTGGACGCTCTGTTTAACAACGGGGCGCATGGCACGCCCGGCGCTGTCGAAGATCTGCCAACCGATGCGTTGCGCGCGATTTTCGAAGCAAACTTTTTTGGCTGGCATGAACTGACCCGCGCGGTGTTGCCGGTGATGCGCGCGCAGGGCCACGGACGGGTGGTACAGTGCTCCTCCGTTCTGGGTTTTGTCGCGCTGCCCTTGCGCGGTGCATATAATGCTACAAAATTCGCGATCGAGGGGCTGACAGATACGATGCGTATCGAGATGCGGGATACCCAGCTGCATTTTATCCTCATCGAGCCGGGCCCCATCACCTCAAAAATCCGACAGAACTCTGTCCCGCATTTCGAGCGCTGGATTGATGTCGAGAATTCACCGCGTCGCGCGGAGTATGAAGCGAAACTGAAAAAGCGCCTTTATGCCGATACCGGACCCGACCGGTTTGAATTGCCGGCAGATGCCGTGGTGCGCAAACTGCTGCATGCGCTGACCGCGGATAAACCAAAGCCACGCTACTACGTGACGACGCCCACCTATCTGATGGGCGCGTTGCGACGTCTGCTCAGCACACGGGCTCTGGACCGCGTGCTGTCGCAGACCTGAACGCCGCAGATTTGCCGACCCTCGCTCGTTTTTCGGCAAAGCCCGCCTATATGGCAGAGCAACTGATGGAAGGACTAACACTGTGGACCCGTTATTTGCACTCGTCGTCATCGCCTGCCTGGCAGTTGTCATCATTCTTATGTTCGGCCTGGGTGGGTTTGCCGGCGGTGGCAAGTTCAACAAGGAAAACTCCAATAAGCTGATGCGGTGGCGCATTGCGGCACAGTTTGTCGCGGTGCTGCTTATCCTCGTTTATGTCTATTTCCGCAAATAAGGGGCTGTTGAGCGATGGTCGTTCTGAACAAAATCTACACCAAGACCGGTGATGCTGGTGAAACCGCTTTGGGCAATGGCGTACGGGTTGCAAAGCACGCCGTGCGGGTCACGGCCTATGGCACATCGGATGAGCTGAATTCTTTCGTCGGCGTGGCGCGGCTTGAGGCCACCGGCGATACTGATGCCGCTCTGAGCCGCATACAGAACGACCTTTTTGATCTGGGCGCGGATCTGTGCCGGCCGGATATGGAGCAGGACGCCGAGGCCGAATACCCGCCACTGCGCATGATCGACGCGCAGGTGACGCGGCTGGAGACTGAGATTGACGCCATGAACGCAGAACTCGACGCCCTGCGCAGCTTCATCCTTCCCGGCGGCGCCGCCCTCGCAGCGCATCTGCATGTGTGCCGCACTGTGTCGCGGCGCGCCGAACGGCTCTGTGTGGAGCTCGCCACCATGGAGGCGATCAATCCGGCAGCGGTGAAATACCTCAACCGGCTGAGTGACTGGTTTTTCGTTGCGGCGCGAATGGCCAACAACGGCGGCAAGGATGATGTGCTCTGGGTGCCGGGCGCAAACCGCTGACGGCCGGCAGGTATTTGCGCGCAGGTTCCGGACGTCAAAATGCACAACGAGCAGCCAGGAACCGCCCTCTTTCAGAAAAAACGCGGCGTTCCTGAGCCGGGACGCGACGATTTTACACTGTTTCGTGCCCTTCGACCCGGTTAAACCACCTGGCAGGAGATATATGGCTTGCACGCGGGTGTGAGTCGCAAACCAAGGAGAGATGCGCTCATGAAGGTTCTGGTACCTGTCAAACGCGTGATCGACTACAACGTAAAAGTGCGCGTTAAAGCGGACGGTTCCGGGGTCGATCTTGCCAATGTGAAAATGTCGATGAACCCGTTCGACGAGATTTCCGTCGAACAGGCCATCCGGCTGAAAGAGGCAGGTCAGGCCGACGAAGTTGTGGTCGTTTCTGTCGGCGTGAAACAGAGCCAGGAAACGCTGCGGACTGCGCTGGCCATGGGCGCGGACCGCGCCATTCTGGTCATTGCCGCCGACGATGTGCATCAGGACATCGAACCGCTGAGCGTCGCGAAGATCCTCAAAGCGATTATTGATGAAGAGCAGCCCGGTCTGGTGCTCTGCGGCAAGCAGGCGATCGACAATGACATGAATGCGACCGGTCAGATGCTCGCCGCACTGATGGGGTGGAGCCAGGCGACCTTTGCCTCCAAAGTCGATATAGAAGGCGACAAAGCTGTCGTGACCCGCGAGGTGGACGGCGGTCTGCAGACGATCAAAGTCAGCATGCCAACGGTCATCACCGTCGATCTGCGCCTGAACGAGCCGCGCTACGCCTCGCTGCCAAACATCATGAAAGCCAAGAAAAAGCCGCTGGACGAGAAAACCGCTGCCGATTACGGCGTAGATGTTTCACCGCGCCTTGAAGTGGTGAAAACCGCAGAACCCGAGGCCCGTGCGGCCGGGATCAAGGTCGGCTCCGTCGATGAGCTGGTATCGAAACTTAAAGAAGCGGGGGCTGTGTAATGGCTGTTCTTCTCCTTGCAGAAATCAACGACGGCGAACTGGCGATGGACGCCACAGCCAAGGCCGTAACAGCCGCGCAGGCTCTGGGCGATGTGACTGTCCTGGCGACAGGTGCAACCTGTTCTGCAGCCGCGACCGAAGCCGCGACTATCCAGGGTGTGGCCAAAGTGCTCTGCGCCGAAGACGCGCTTTACGGTAAGCGTCTGGCGGAGCCGGTAGCTGATCTGATCGTTTCGCTGTCGGGCGATTACAGCCACATTGTGGCCCCGGCGACGACAGATGCCAAAAACATCATGCCGCGCGTTGCGGCTCTGCTTGATGTCATGGTGATCTCCGACGCCACCGCCGTGGTGGATGCAGACACCTTCGAGCGCCCGATTTACGCAGGCAACGCAATGCAGACGGTTAAATCAGTGGATGCGAAAAAAGTGATCACCTTCCGGGGATCGACGTTTGACGCAGCCGCCACCGGCGGCTCTGCTTCGGTCGAAACCATCGGTGCTGCTGCTGATCCGTCTCTGTCGGAATGGGTTGAGGACAAGGTCGCGGAATCCGACCGTCCCGAGCTCACATCAGCCGGTGTGGTGGTCTCCGGTGGACGCGGCGTCGGCTCTGAAGAAGACTTTGCGCTGATCGAAAAACTGGCGGACAAACTGGGGGCCGC
>NZ_JAHEHZ010000192.1 GCF_024639605.1 Roseobacter sp.
TCGCCAGTATTCATCCGGGTAGCCGGGATCGAGCGAGCTTTCAAAATCGAGCCCGAATTTGTCATAGAGCGATTTCCAGATGCCGGTGTATCCGGGACCGTAAAGCGGCGGATCAGGCCAGGTGCCCTCGCGCCGCAGGGAGGCCGTGGGCCGGTCGAAATCAAACGGTACGCGGGTGATGTCCCCGGTGATCAGCGTGTCAGTGTCGAAAAATACAAACGGCTCGCCGGCGGGCAGCGCGCGCAGCATCTCAATCTTGTTGCCGTACGGATAAGAGGCTCCGAAATGCCGGTTTTCAAAGGGCAGGATCTCAGCGCCAAGATCCGCAAGTGCGCTGAGGATCGCGTCATCGCCGATCCGTGGATCATCGGGCCAGAGCGGGCCGGGCTGCGGCTCTGCTACCAGCAGCCTTCCGGTAAACCCCGGGGCGGTGTGCCTGAGCGACGCCGCAAATAGCAGCGCCTCATAGGAGAGCCTGCCCGACTGGGCGACGACCACAATATTAAAGCCGGTGTCAGACGAGGGTGCCTGTGTCTGTGGCATATGTGCCGGGGGTCCTCTGATGGGATGCTGGCCCCAGTATAGGTGCCAACGCCCTGCGCCGGAAGAGCCTTGCCCCGGGCTGCGTCAGCCGGTCAGCACGATATCGGCGGGCAGGGATTTTTCCTGCACCGTCCGGGCATTGGCCAGATCGTTCCGGGCCGCACGTTCTTCGGCGCGTTCACGGGAGAGCCCGTGATCCAGCCAGCGTTGCACCAGCCTGTTTTGCAGCACTTCAATGGGCACATCGAGACGCACCGACAAATCCCAGTACCTGTTCAGATCGCGCCAGACCGGAGCATCAAGCAGCAGGTAATTGCCTTCGAGAACTACGGTGTCACAGTCCGGACCCACACGGCCTGCACACGCAATGGAAATATCGCGGGTGCGATCAAAGAGCGGATAAAATACTTCTTCCTCATCCGGCAGACGCGAGACGAGATGCACGAACCCTGCGGCATCGAATGTATGCGGAGCACCTTTGCGGTTGAGAGTGTCGCGGTCGAGCAGGATCTGGTTGTGCAGGTGAAAGCCGTCCATCGGCACCACCTGGGCTGCACATCCCTTATCGTTCAGCGCGTCACCGAGGCTGTGCGCCAGCGTTGTCTTGCCGCTGGCGGGGGCGCCGGCCAGCGCCACAAGGCGGCGGCGACCCTTGCGCGGGGCCGCCAGCACCCGGTCACAGACCGACTGCGCCGTTTGCTCTGGTGTCATTACGCAGCCTGCGCTTCCGGGGGTTCTTTGGCACCGGTCATGAAGGCCACAGCATCCGACATCGTATAGTCTTTGGGGTCGATAACGCAGAGACGTTTTCCCAGCCGGTGCACATGGATGCGGTCTGCGACCTCAAACACATGGGGCATATTGTGACTGATCAGAATGATCGGAATGCCGCGTGATTTCACATCGAGAATGAGCTCAAGCACCTTGCGGCTTTCCTTGACCCCGAGGGCAGCGGTGGGCTCATCAAGAATGATCACCTTGGATCCGAAAGCCGCGGCACGGGCCACGGCGACGCCCTGACGCTGACCACCGGAAAGGGTCTCAACCGCCTGGTTGATGTTCTGAATGGTCATCAGGCCAAGCTCCGAGAGTTTGTCACGCGCGAGCTTTTCCATTGTCTGACGGTCAAGCTGGCGCAGAAATTTGCCGCGCCAGCCCTCCTTGCGGATCTCGCGCCCCATGAACATATTGTCAGCGATCGACAGGGCAGGGGACATGGCAAGCGTCTGGTAGACGGTCTCGATGCCGGCTTCGCGCGCCTGAATGGGAGAGGTGAAGCGAACCTCTTTTCCCTCCAGTTCGACGGTGCCCGCATCAGGGACAACAGCGCCTGAGACAGCTTTAATCAGAGAGCTTTTGCCGGCACCGTTGTCGCCGATGACAGCGAGTATTTCGCCCGGCATCAGGTCAAAATCGCAGCGGTCGAGTGCGGTGACTTTGCCATAGCGTTTGACCAGTCCGCGGCCCTTTAAAATCGGTTCCATTATGCAGCAACCTTTCTGATCCACTGGTCAACGGCAACAGCCGCAATAATCAGCACGCCGATGAGCAGATATGTCCATTGCGCATCCGCGCCCATCAGACGCAGCCCGAGGGTGAAGACACCCACGATCAGTGCGCCGAAGAATGTGCCGAGGATCGACCCGCGCCCGCCAAAGAGCGAGATGCCTCCGATCACCACGGCGGTGATACTTTCGATGTTCAGGAGTTGCCCTGAGGTAGGCGAGACCGAACCGATCCGTCCGATCAGCGCCCAGCCGGCGATGGCACAGATAAACCCGGCGACCGCGTAGACGGATATCAGCGTCATTCTGACGTTCACACCGGAAAGCTCCGCGGCCTCTGCATCGTCGCCGACCGCATAGACGTGCCGACCCCATGCTGTGTGTTTCAGAATAAACGCGAGGATAAGAACAATAGCGATCATCATGATGACGCCCACGGTAAAGACCGCACCGCCGATCTGAAACTTGGCCCCGAGCAGTTGCAGGATGGGCGCCTGTTCGGCGATTTCCTGGGCGCGGATCGTCTCGTTCTGAGAATAGAGGAAGTTGGCGGCGAGCACGATCTGCCACATGCCGAGCGTCACGATAAAGGGTGGCAGCTTCATGGCGGCGACGAGCCAGCCGTTCAGGGCACCAATGGCGGTGCCGAACATCAGTCCACAGGCGACAGCTATCTCGACAGGCACGCCGTAGCGGAACGTAAACTGCCCCATCACAACCGAGGAGATGACCGCGATCGCGCCGACGCTGAGGTCGATGCCGGCGGTCAGGATTACCAGCGACTGCGCCGCGGCAACGATACCCACGATCTGTACCTGCTGGAGAATGAGGGTCAGTGCAAAGGGTGAGAAAAACTTTGACCCGAGAGCGAGGCCAAAGACGAGGATCGAGGCCAGCAGCACGATGAGCGGCACGAGTGCCGGAGTGGTGTGCAGCGCGTGATGAAAACGACCCACAAAGCCTTTGTGCGGATCATCAAAGGCCGCGACATCCGAGGCGGCTGTTGAGACGGTTTTTTCGTAGTCGTCCGATGTGGACACAAGCTTTCCCCCCTGTTCCGGATCGGACGGGCCTTGTTTGGCCCGCCCGTCTTTTTACTCAGCGGAGCCTGATCAGCCCCAGCAGAGGTCCATGCCTTCATCGGTATCGATTGAATCGACCCCGTCGGCCGGCTGGTCGGTGACCAGGGCCACGCCGGTATCAAAGAAGGCTTTGCCCTCTGAGGCTTCGGGCTTGGTGCCGTCTTTGGCCCAGGCCGCGATCGCTTCGATACCCTTTGACGCCATCAAAAGCGGATATTGCTGCGAGGTTGCGCCGATCACACCGTCTTTGATGTTCTGCACACCGGGGCAGCCACCGTCGACTGAGACGATCAGCACGTCATTTTCACGACCGATCGATTTCAGAGCCTGATAGGCGCCGGCTGCGGCAGGCTCGTTGATGGTGTAGACCACGTTGATGGTGGGGTCCTGTGCGAGCAGGTTTTCCATCGCCTTGCGGCCACCCTCTTCGTTGCCGGCGGTGACGTCATGACCCACAATGCGCGGGTCGTCCTCATCGCCCCAGCGGCTGGGATCTTTGATGTCGATGCCAAAGCCCGTCATGAAGCCCTGGTCGCGAAGGACACCGACCGAGGGCTGGCTCACAGCCAGATCGAGCATGCCGATCCGCGCATCAGCGGCTGCATCGCCCAAAGAGGCCGCGGCCCATTTGCCGATCAGCTCACCGGCCAGGAAGTTGTCCGTCGCAAAAGTCATATCGGCGGAATCGATGGGCTCAAGAGGTGTGTCGAGGGCTATGACCAGCAAACCTGCATCACGTGCCTGCTGCACTGCCGGCACGATCGAGGAGGTGTCAGAGGCGGTCAGCAGAATGCCCTTGGCGCCGTTGGCAATGCAGGTTTCAATCGCGGCCACCTGAGTTTCGTGATCCCCGTCCACCTTACCCGCATAGCTGTTCAGCGTGATGCCGAGCTCTTCGGCTTTGGCCGATGCACCTTCACGCATCTTCACAAAGAAGGGGTTGGTGTCGGTTTTTGTGATCAGGCATGCGGATACGCTGTGGCCATCGGCCATTGCCGTTCCTGCCTGAGCAATCAGAGCAAGTGCTGTACCTGCGATAAGTTTTTTCATGATGTCCTCCCGGATTTTTATTTCATTCAGCGTGCCCGGCAGGGCACGTGCCCGGTCTGCCTCCACAGTCCGGATGACCTTTAAAAAGACCGATTCATGGGTTGCTGTCAATAAATAAATAAACTTGATTTATTAATCGGTCCTGGTCTTTACTGTCAGGCATGAGCCATGCGGATCTACAATTGGATGGCGGTGACATCGTCCGGAAACTCGGAGGCGTAAACCAGAGCGGGGTGCGCAACCATAATGAACGCCTGCTGATGTCAATGTTGCAGCGGTCGGGCGGTATGGCGGGCAGTGATATGGCCAGACAGGCCGGTCTCTCACCTCAGACGGTATCCGTGATTCTGCGCAAGCTTGAGAAAGACGGTTTGCTCAGACGGGGCGACCCGGTGCGCGGCAAAGTTGGTAAACCGTCGATCCCGATGCAGCTCGACCCGGACGGTATTTTCGCCTTTGGCCTCAAAATTGGAAGGCGCAGTGCGGATCTGCTGGTGCTGGATTTCGCCGGAAAGGTCCGCGCGCAGCTGAAAAAAGCCTATGAGTACCCGGTGCCGGAGAATATTTTTACCTTTCTGCGCGAGGGCACCGCTGAGCTGACAACAGGGATGACTGCAACGCAACGTCAGAGGCTGTGCGGCATCGGTATCGCTACGCCTTTTGATCTGTGGAAGTGGCACAAACTTGCCGGCAATCCCGCGCGTGACGACATCGGATTGAAAGACGTGAACCTCCGCAGTGAGATCTCGGCGTTTTCCGATCTGCCGGTTTATGTTGGCAACGATGCCACTGCAGCCTGCCGGGCGGAGCATCTTTTCGGACGAGAAAACGGGTTTTCAGACTACGCGTATTTCTTTGTGGGCTCGTTTGTTGGCGGGGGCATCGTGCTGAATGATACTGTTTTCCAGGGCAATCAGGGCAATGCCGGTGCCCTCGGTGCCATTCGCAGTACCGGCCCGCTTGGTGAGAGCCGTCAGCTTGTCGATGTGGCCTCGGTTCACCTGCTGGAAGCACGTCTTGCTGAGGCAGGGATAAATCCGCGGGTCCTCTGGGACGAACCACAGGACTGGCGCAGCCTTTCCCGCTATGTCGACCCCTGGCTGGGGGAGACTGCTCAGGAACTGGCGAAGGCAGCCCTGTCGGTCTGCGCAGTCATCGATTTTGAAGGCGTGGTAATCGACGGCGCTTTTCCTGAAGCGGTCCGCGACGAACTGGTGGAACGCGTCAACCGGTATCTGGCGAGCCAGGACACACGGGGTCTGATCATTCCCCAGGTGGTCAGTGGCAGCAT
>NZ_JAHEHZ010000076.1 GCF_024639605.1 Roseobacter sp.
GCGCGACTGGTCCACATAGGACAGATCCACCGTGTCGCCCATTTCGATGGTCCCGGAATCGGGTTTTTCCTGCCCGGTGAGCATTTTGAAGAGCGTGGATTTACCCGCGCCGTTGGGTCCGATCACGCCGACGATACCCCCGGGCGGCAGGGAGAAATCCAGCCCCTCGACCAGCAGCTTGTCGCCCATGTGTTTTGACAGCCCGTTGACCTCAATCACCTTGTTGCCAAGGCGCTGGCCGTTGGGAATGACGATTTGCGCCCGGCTGAGTTTTTCGCGCTCGGACTGGTCAGCCATCTCGTTATAGGCGTTGATCCGGGCCTTGGATTTCGCCTGACGGGCCTTGGCGCCCTGGCGCATCCATTCAAGTTCGCGCTCAAGCGTTTTCTGGCGGGATTTGTCCTCGCGGGCTTCCTGCGCCAGGCGTTTGGCTTTCTGCTCCAGCCAGGCGGAGTAGTTGCCCTCATAGGGGATGCCCTTGCCGCGGTCGAGTTCAAGGATCCAGCCGGTGATGTCATCGAGGAAGTAGCGGTCGTGGGTGACGATCAGGATCGTGCCTTTGTAATCCATGAGGTGCTGTTGCAGCCAGGCGATGGTTTCCGCATCGAGGTGGTTGGTCGGCTCGTCGAGGAGCAGCATATCAGGCGCTTCGAGCAGCAGCTTGCAGAGCGCCACACGGCGTGCCTCACCGCCAGAGAGTTTCGTTACATCAGCATCATCGGGCGGGCAGCGCAGGGCCTCCATCGACACGTCGATCTGGCTGTCGAGATCCCAGAGGTTGTCCGCGTCGATCTGGTCCTGCAGCTTTGCCATCTCATCGGCGGTCTCATCCGAGTAGTTCATCGCAAGCTCGTTATAACGATCGAGGACCGCTTTTTTGTCCGCAACGGCGAGCATGACGTTTTCGCGCACGGTGAGTTCGGGGTCGAGCTTGGGTTCCTGCGGCAGATAGCCGACGGTGGCGCCTTCTGCATGCCAGGCCTCGCCCTGAAATTCGGTGTCTAGTCCCGCCATGATCTTCATCAGCGTGGATTTACCCGCGCCGTTGACGCCTACCACGCCGATCTTCACCCCCGGCAGGAAGTTCAGGTGTATATTTTCAAAGCATTTTTTTCCGCCCGGATAGGTCTTTGAGACGCCGGACATGTGATAAACGTACTGATAGGCGGCCATGGGAATGCTCCTGATTCATCCTGTGCGAAGAGTTGCCGGGAGTGATAGCGAAGCTGCAAATGATGAGCAATGTGCGAAACGGGTTAGACCGGCCGTCACTGTCGTGTGCTGTGCCCTTTCAGGTGCGCTTTGACGGATTTTCCGACGGGCTGCGCATGGCGGCTTCAAGCAGAGCGGCGACTTCTGTGCGCTTCATGGCCCGTGCTGTGCCGAGCGCGTTTGTCGGCACATAGTCGTCGTCCATGACACCGGGGTCGGCGCCATTGTCCAGAAGGAAGCGGATAATCTTCGGAGAGGACCACGCGGCAGCATGGTGCAGCGCTGTGACACCAAGCGTGACACGCTGATTGATGTCGATGCCGGCATCGAGCAGCAGTTCAATTATTTCGCGTGTCACTGCGGCGGCCCGTGACGGGTCGCGCAGACCGGTGGGGTCAATACTGTGGGGGGCGTCGACCTCGGTTTGCAGCGCGGTCATCAGGGCGGTAAATCCCTCGTCGTCCATATAACGATAACGGACATCCGGGTTCTTGCTCAGCACCCAGGCCACGGCATCGGGTTTTGCAGTCTCAATGGCTGTGGAGAGCCAGTGCCGGTTCAGTCAGCCGTCGGTGCCGCATGGGAAATCACTCAGATGGGTGAGCTCTTCGAGCCGTGTAATATCGACCTCCTGAAACGCTTTGCAGGCGTTCATATAGGCGTTTATTGCAGGGTCGGTTGTGCCGGACGCCACGCCTGTCTCCTCCGAATTTACCGATCATCGGGAGAATGATCGCAGGGATGCACAGAAGGATGCCTGCCTTCTGCGGCGAAACTGTTGCCCGGCGGGGACCGCCATGCGCTGTGCCTGTCAGGATAAAGGGTATGGCAGGCCGGCATCTCCCGGACCCGATGCGGTGTGCGTGCGCGCGCCGCGTCGCTGGGGCCCGGCATTGACAAACACCGGTGCGCGCCGTTCAAGGTCATCCGGACAGAGCACGGGAGGATGCAGGGCGTGCGGCAGGGGTTTCCCACAGCACGAAGCGGCGAGGTCATTGGCCTTCTGGGCGGATCGTTCGATCCCGCGCATCGCGGGCATGTGCACATTACGCTTGAGGCGCTGAAGCGTTTTGGCCTTACGCGTGTGTGGTGGCTGGTGAGCCCGGGCAATCCGCTCAAAAAGCTTGGGCCTGCACCGCTGGAAACCCGCATGGCGCGCGCGCGCTCGGTGATGCAGCACCCGCGCGTGCAGATCACCGACATCGAGGCGCGTCTGGGCACGCGCTACACCGCCGAAACGCTTACGACCCTGCGGGCGCTTTACCCGGGCGTCCGATTTGTTTGGCTGATGGGGGCGGATAACCTGGCGCAGTTGCACCGCTGGCAGGACTGGCGGCAAATCGTTGAAACGGTGCCTTTGGGGGTGCTGGCCCGCCCGGGCGACAGGATTTCCGCGCGGATGAGCAGGGCTGCCCGCGTCTATGATACCAGCCGCATCCCGGGGCGCGAAAGTCAGCGTCTGGCGCGCGCGACGGCCCCGGCCTGGTGTTTTGTCAACGTCCCTATGATAGCCCAGTCATCCAGTGAAATCCGCGCGGCGGGGGGCTGGAACGGCTGACCGGCAACACCCGCGATGATTGTCAGATTTGTGATATCACGCCCTGTTGTGCAGGCGCGCGCAGTGAGGTTACCTTGCGCTCATGAGCAGACGAAACCGACAAAATCTCACGCGCAGGCTCTTTCTGACCGGGGTCGCAGCGGGCCTTGGGTTCTCTGCCGGTGCGGAAGGCCTTCTTACGTCGCCGCGTCCGGTTCTGCGCGGCGCGCCGCGCCCGCCTGAAGCTGACAACCTGCTGAAGCAGGCCCGGATCAGCGGCGATGTGGTCTGGGCTGTGGCGGACGCAAAGACAGGTGAATTTCTGGATGCTCATATGCCCGATACCGCACTGGCCCCGGCCAGTGTGACCAAAGCCATTACTGCGCTTTATGCGCTGGATACTCTTGGTGCGCAGCATCGGTTTACCACCAGAATTATCGCGGCGGGTGAGGTCAAAAACGGGGTGCTTGACGGTCATCTGGTACTGGCAGGCGGGTGCGATCCTCTGATGGATACCAGTGATCTTGCAACTCTTGCGCTGCGTCTCAAAGAGACTGGTATCCGGGAAGTCCGCGGCGGATTTATCGTGCATGAAGGGCCGGTGGCCTCCTTGCCGTCGATTGATCCCGGCCAGCCCGATCACCTCGGGTATAACCCTGCAGTTTCGGGTATCGCACTCAATTTCAACCGAGTGCATTTTGAATGGAAACGGGTGTCGGGTGAATACGCGGTCACGATGGATGCGCGCGCAGGCAAATACCGACCCGATGTGGATGTGGCACAGATGCGGGTGCGCGACCGCAGCGCGCCGGTTTACACCTATGAAGACAGCATGAACCGCGATCTGTGGACCGTGGCGCGCAGTGCGTTGGGGCGCGAAGGCGCGCGGTGGCTGCCGGTGCGCAAACCGGGGCTTTACGCAGGTGAGGTTTTCGCAACACTGGCGCGCTCGAACGGTATTGTTCTGAAGGCGCCCGCTGTGTCGCGCAGTTTGCCGGCAGGCCGGACAGTCGCCCGGATCGAGAGCGCGCCGCTCAGCGATATCCTGCAGGCGATGCTGAAATACTCTAATAATCTCGTTGCCGAGATGGTGGGGCTTGCGGCTACACAGGTTCGCACCGGGCAGGCGGAAAGCCTCGCGGCGTCAGCAGCAGATATGAACGACTGGGCGCGTGAAGAGCTTGGGATGCGCATGCCTGCTTTTGCCGATCATTCCGGGCTTGGCAGCGCCAGCCGCATATCTGCGCGTGACATGGTGCTGGGTCTTTGTGCTGTGAAACATGCCTCGCTGCTCAGACCCCTGCTGAAACCGGTAAAACTCCTCGACGCTCAGGGGCGGACGATCAACAATCATCCGGTGAAAGCCGATGCCAAGACCGGTACGCTGAATTTTGTATCAGGTCTGGCTGGATATGTGACTGCTCCCGGCGGGCGGGAGCTGGTTTTTGCTTACTTCAGTGCGGATGAGAAAATCCGCGCGTCCATTCCGCGCGAAGCACGTGAACGCCCGCAGGGAGCCCGGACGTGGGCCTCGCGCTCGCGGCGGTTGCAACGACAGCTGATCATGAGCTGGGGGGCGCAGTTCAGCAGTCCGGGATAGCACCGGCGCACGTCTATTGCCAAATTTTAGCCTGAAACCTCTGTCATGCTGCGCTTGTGACGAAATATGACATCCCCCCTCTCGACCGGTTGCTCAGGGGCATCTCCACCAATCACGTGGACACAGTACGCAGCGCCTGGGGCGAGCTTTTAAGCGCGAAGGCGCCGGCGACCGGTCAGGTAATTGCGAAACTGGCCTCTCCGGTCTGGGAGGAGCCACCGCGCGGGCCGTCGGGGCCGTTTTTTGGTGTGCTGCTGGCGTTGCTGGATACGCTTGATCCTGCGGCGTTTGAAACCACGGTCGGCAGGCTGCGTAAACGCCGTCTGAGCCCGTTGCACAGGCGCACACTGGAGGTTGTCGCACAGCGCGTTGGTGAGACACCTGACTGTTATATCGGTGACGGTACGCCGGTTTATATCTCAAAGGACATCGCCGCGCCGGCGATTGTTCAGGCCAACCTGATCAGATGGAGCGGGACGCGCGGGCTGGCGCTTGACGGGGTCACCCGGATCGATGTGATCGGCCGCGCCGCACATCTCGATTACCTCGGACTCTACAATATGTTCTTCTCAGGAATTGTGCTGACATGGCCGGTGAGGCCACAGCGTGGTCTGCGCCTCTGGTTTGAAAAGCTGAGCGCCGAATTCACATTTTATCACGAGATCGGGCATCACGTGTCTGGCCACTCCGAAGGCGGACAGGTTGCGCAACAGGAAAAAGAAGCTGACGATTATGCGCGGCGTCTGATGCGGCGTTCGCGCCCGGTGCTGACGTTTACGGGGCGTATGTTGCTCTGGCCTTTTGCGCCCGCGATCCGTCGGCTCAAAGCGGCAAATCACCCGTCAGAACGCGCGGGCTGAGATCCGAAGCTGAGCTTTTCAGGTCACGTGGCGCGCGCGGGCGCCGCGTTCAATTGCGGCTGCCGCGAGCCTGTCGAGGGATAGCTCATAGCGGATTTCTTCGAGCAGCCGCAGTTCGGTTTCTCCCAGGGTGCCGTCGGCTGCCGCCACATCGCAGGCCAGCGCATATGCGGTCTCGAAGAGCCGTTCAGGCAGGCTGTCGCGGATCAGACCAAAAAGCGCATCGAGCCCGTCTTCCTGCTCGAAAAGATCAAAGACCACCTGGCTCACCACCGTCAGGCGGTCATCATCGTAATCGGCAAAAACAGGCAGCGTCTGCACCGCGGTTTCAATTTTCACCAGCTCGGTGGTGCGGATGTCCTCGTCGGAGGCTGAGATCGCTATCATCAGCGCCACGAGACTGTCCTGCGGGCTGAAAGCATGGGCGGGGTCATCATTCACGGGCTGGGTGCTTTCATAGGGCTGACGGTTGCGCGCAATTTATTGACGCCGGAGGGGCAACGCAATAGGGACGGGCGAAACCCTGCGCAGAGGGCGCAGAACCCGAACCCGGAGCCGAGAATGTCCCAGTCACGTGACGCCGCAATGACCAGTAAAGCATGGCCTTTCGAGGAAGCGCGCCGGGTGCTCAAGCGCTATGAAAAGGCGCCGCCGGAAAAGGGCTATGTGCTCTTTGAAACCGGCTACGGCCCCAGCGGTCTGCCGCATATCGGTACATTCGGCGAAGTGGCGCGGACCAGTATGGTGATGCGGGCGTTTCAGGAAATCTCTGATATTCCGACGCGTCTGATCTGTTTCTCGGACGATCTGGACGGGATGCGCAAGGTGCCGGGAAACGTGCCGAACCCCGAAAGCCTGGCGGAGCATCTTCAGCGGCCGCTGACCTCGGTGCCGGACCCTTTCGGTACACATGAAAGTTTCGGGCACCACAACAATGCCATGCTGCGGCGGTTCCTCGATACTTTCGGGTTCGAGTATGAATTCATCTCGGCCACCGAGTTCTATAACACCGGGAAGTTCGACGAAATTTTGCTGCGTGCGACGCAGAAGTACGATGAGATCATGCAGGTCATGCTGAAATCGCTGCGCGAGGAACGGCGTCAGACCTATTCGATTTTCCTGCCCATTCATCCGGACACCGGTCGTGTGATGTACGTCCCGGTGAAGCACGTGAACGCGGCGGACGGCACAATCACGTTTGACGATGACGACGGAACAGAAATGACGCTGCCGGTCACGGGGGGCAATGTGAAGCTGCAGTGGAAGCCCGATTTCGGCGCGCGCTGGGCAGCCCTGGGTGTCGATTTCGAGATGTACGGCAAGGATCACTCCACCAACACGCCGATTTACGACAAAATCTGTCGTATTCTCGGACATCGACCGCCGGAGCACTTTACCTATGAGCTTTTTCTTGATGAGAACGGGCAGAAAATCTCCAAGACCTCCGGTAATGGCGTCAGTATTGATGAATGGCTGACCTATGCCAGCACGCAGAGCCTGTCGTATTTTATGTATCTCAAGCCCAAAACCGCCAAGCGGATGTATTTTGATGTCATCCCGAAAGCCGTTGACGAGTACCATCAGCAACTGCGCGCCTTTCCCGGACAGGATATTGTTCAGCAGTTAAACAATCCGGTCTGGCACATCCATGGCGGCAATGTGCCGACCTCTGATATGGTGGTGCCTTTCTCGATGCTGCTTAATCTTGCCAGCGTTTCGGGGGCCGAGGATAAGTCACAACTCTGGGGCTTCATTCAGCGCTATGCGCCTGACACCAATGCAGAAAACAATCCTGATATGGATGCCGCTGTGGGTCATGCCCTGCGTTATTATGCCGATTTCGTAAAGCCGCAGAAGGTGTATCGCGCCCCGACAGACCTCGAGCGTGAAGCTCTGACGGATCTGCGGGATCAGCTCAGCGCCTGGGAGGGACCAACGGATGATGAGGCGCTTCAGTCAGTTGTTTACGCCTGCGGCCGCGAGCGGTTTGATCCAATGCGGGCCTGGTTTACGGCGCTTTATGAAGTTCTGCTCGGGGCGAGCCAGGGCCCGCGGTTTGGCGGATTTATCGCTCTTTATGGAGTGGCCGAAACGGTGGCACTGATTGACGCTGCGCTGAGTGGCAAACTTGTGGATAACAGCTGAAACTCTTGCCACGCGGCTTTCGTGGCTTACCCTTGACGGGCAGCGACGAGGAGAGATGACATGCGCGCGGCACTAATCGGACTGATCACAACGGTACTGATGGCATTTCCTGCCCTCTCGGAGCCTGCGGACATTGAAGCGGTCATAGACCGCCAGTTATTGGCGCTCAGCGCAGATGATTTTGAGGAAGCTTTTACTTTCGCGAGCCCTGGTCTTCAGCAACTTTTCCAGTCGCCGGAGAATTTCCAGCGCATGGTCGTGACAGGCTATCCGATGGTCTGGCGGTTCTCTGAGGTGCGGTTTCTTGAACTGCGCGAAGAAGGCGGAGCGTTCTGGCAAAAAGTAATGATTACCGATCAGAACGGCGTGGTGCATCTTCTGGATTACCGGATGCTGGAGACCGCAGACGGGTGGAGGATCAACGGTGTGCAGATCCTCGACAGCGCGCAAATGAATGTCTGAACCTCGGCCAGGCTGAACGACTGACGCCGTATGTCAGGTCCCCACCGACCTGCGGGTGCAGGTCCGTGCGTTCGGGCGCGTTAACCTCAGAATTCGCGCCAGATGCCAAGTTTGAGACGCGTATCACCGCCGCCGGCGACCGGATATTCGAGCCCGATCTGAAAGGTTGTCTTGCTGTCCGGACGCGGCAGGATCAGAATGGAAGGGGCCAGCTGCGCATAATGTTCGCTGTCTTCGAATGTGTTGAACATCTGAATCATCGCTTTGACCTGCGGGGTTAAACCCATGCCGAAGGTGCCGTCGATTTTTATTCGCGTGGTTGCCGGTGCGCTGGCGAAATTGACGCTGCTTTCCACTGTGGCCCAGCCCCAGCGTTCGCCCCAGGCGACCCCGCGCCCCCAGCTCAGTCCGAACTGAAATGCGGGAGACAATTCCAGGCCGGTGTACCGCCCGCCCAGTCCCGCGTGCCAGGCAAAGCGTTGTGTCCCGTCCGTGGACCCGAGCGGGAAGCGCAAAAATACCACGCCGGCGCCGTCAGCAGCCCCGGTGCGGTCCAGACCCATGCTGAGGTCGAGCCCGAGGTTGATGGTGTCCGTAAGGCCATACTCAGCGTAGATGCTGCCGGAGGTATCCTTGCTTTGTGAGACAGTGCCGGATGTTGATGCAAAACCAGTGCCTTTTTCACGCAACCAGGGGCCTGCTGCGGCCGGTGCAGCAGTCAGCAGGCAGAGCAGAAATGCCGTCAGAGCTGTTCGCATCGGTATCCTTCCCGTCATGCATCATGGTTAACGATCGTTAACAAATGGTTACGGGAGGCGATGTGCGGGAAATGCGGGTGATGAGGTTGCGGCACGCGTAAGGAGGCCGGTTCGCATAATCGTAGCCAGACGCTCTGGCACCGCGGGTTAGCATGCTGCGAGATGCCTCAGACTCCGGCTTCAACTTTGCAGTTGCGGAAAGCAGCAACAGCCGGTGCTGCACCGGCCAGCGAGAAACTCACTTCTGCCGTTCCGAGAATGGCGGCCACCCGGTCGTTGTACTGCAGCCCGTTGAGTAAATTCCCGAAGCCGCGATCAGAGACCGTGACCGACCGACCGTCCCGCGACGGTATGTGCCGGTCGGTGGAGATCTGAAGTGGCCGGTCGCCCACAAAGGACATCGAGAAAAGCGGCGCGCTGTCAAACGGCGCGGCTTGTGAGACCGTCACCGTATAAAGCGGCCGGGTCGGATCATAGGTGAGTTCAATCGCTGCGGTATCGCTGGCGTGGCGCAGCACGCAGGGCAGGCCTGGCGTAAACTCCCACGCGGCAGCGGGTGAGGCGGTCAGAAAAAGGATCAGCAATCTCGTCATAGGCAAGTCAGATAGCGCTCCGGCGCGTCCGAGCCACATGGCATTCAGGAGCCGCCAGAATTTTTTTTGGAACTTCTTTGCAGCAGCAGTGGTTTACATCTCAACAGCCCGGCAGCCTTCTAAAGGTACGAGCCGCGCAAAACAGATTACGGAAGGAAATAAAATGAAAAAGACAGCTCTTATTCTCGGCGGCGTTGTTGTCGTACTCGGCCTCGCAGCAGCATCCTATATGGTTGACATTGATCAGACCGAAGAAGCCAGCCTGCCTGACGTTGATGTCAGTGTCGAAGGCGGCAATCTGCCCGAATTTGAGGCCGAAGTTGGTTCAGTTACCGTGACGGAAGAAACCGCAACCGTACCTGTGCCGGACGTTGACGTTTCTGTCGATCAGGCTGAGGTAACTGTGCCCGGCATCGAAATCACACCGCCTGAAGACGACGATCAAATCGCGTCTAACTAAGCTTCCGGCCTTACGGGCCTTGTCAGACGATATGAAAGGCCTCTCCGGTATCCGGGGAGGCCTTATCTTCAGTAAGATGCTTTATCCGCGCCGTTTGCGCTTTACACCGCCGCGCATACCACCGCGGCCCATCGTGCTGCGACCCGAGGCTTTCTGCGCATCATCAACGGCTTTGTCGACAGCCTGCTGACGCGCCATAGGGTCGTCCGCGATCGCAAGATCGACCGCTTCGAGACGTTTGACCTCGTCACGCAGGCGTGCGGCCTCTTCGAACTCCAGGTTTTCCGCCGCTTTTCGCATGTCGGTACGCAATCCATCCAGAACGGCCTGCAGATTGCCGCCGGCCATCGGATTGTCGACCTTTGCGGTCACGCGGTTCATATCCACGTCGCCTTTGTAAAGCCCGGCGAGGATATCCTCGACGTTCTTTTTGACTGTTTGCGGCGTGATCCCGTGCTCCTGGTTATAAGCAAGCTGTCTGGCGCGGCGTCTGTCGGTTTCTCCGATCGCCCGCTCCATCGAGCCAGTAATGCGATCGGCGTACATGATTACCCGCCCGTCCGCGTTACGCGCAGCACGTCCGACGGTCTGAATGAGCGAGGTTTCCGAGCGCAGAAAGCCCTCTTTATCCGCATCGAGAATGGCCACAAGACCACATTCGGGAATATCGAGCCCTTCGCGCAGCAGGTTGATGCCGATCAGCACGTCAAAAGCCCCAAGGCGCAGGTCCCGCAGGATCTCAATGCGTTCGATGGTATCGATATCGCTGTGCATGTAGCGCACGCGGATGCCCTGTTCGTGCATGTATTCGGTCAGGTCCTCAGCCATGCGTTTAGTGAGTGTCGTCACCAGCGTACGATATCCTGCGGCGGCAACTTTGCGTACCTCATCCAGCAGATCATCGACCTGCATCTCAACCGGGCGAATTTCAATTTCGGGGTCGATGAGGCCGGTGGGCCGGATGATCTGTTCGGTGAAGACGCCGCCTGCCTGTTCGATTTCCCACGACGCGGGCGTGGCGGAGACAAAGACCGACTGCGGGCGCATGGCGTCCCATTCCTCGAACTTGAGGGGACGATTGTCCATGCAGGAGGGCAGGCGGAAGCCGTGCTCTGCCAGGGTGAATTTGCGTCGGTAGTCGCCTTTGTACATGCCGCCGATCTGCGGCACCGACACGTGAGATTCGTCTGCAAAAACAATGGCATGATCCGGGATGAATTCAAAAAGCGTCGGGGGCGGCTCTCCCGGTGCACGGCCCGTGAGATAGCGCGAATAGTTCTCGATCCCGTTGCAGACGCCGGTGGCTTCCAGCATCTCGAGATCGAAGTTGGTACGCTGTTCCAGACGCTGCGCTTCAAGCAGTTTACCGTCTTTCACCAGCTGATCGAGCCGGATCCGCAGCTCTTTTTTGATGCCGATCACGGCCTGCTGCATTGTTGGCTTGGGCGTTACGTAGTGCGAATTCGCATAGACGCGGATCTGGTCAAAGGTGTCGGTTTTTTCGCCGGTCAGCGGGTCAAACTCGGTGATACTTTCCAGTTCCTCGCCAAAGAAAGACAGCCGCCAGGCGCGGTCTTCGAGGTGGGCGGGGAAAATCTCGAGACTGTCGCCGCGCACCCGAAACGAGCCGCGCTGGAAAGCCTGATCGTTGCGGCGGTATTGCTGGGCCACCAGATCGGCCATGACCTGGCGCTGATCGTAGCTTGATCCGACCTTCAGGTCCTGCGTCATGGCACCATAGGTTTCCACCGATCCGATACCGTAGATGCACGATACAGAGGCCACGATGATCACATCATCGCGTTCCAGCAGAGCGCGGGTCGCGGAGTGGCGCATCCGGTCGATCTGTTCGTTGATCTGGCTTTCTTTCTCGATGTAGGTATCTGACCGGGCGACGTAGGCTTCGGGCTGATAATAGTCGTAATAGGACACGAAATACTCGACTGCGTTGTCCGGAAAAAACCCTTTGAATTCGCCGTAAAGCTGGGCTGCAAGTGTCTTGTTCGGCGCAAGAATGATGGCCGGGCGCTGAGTTTTTTCGATAACTTTGGCCATAGTAAAAGTTTTGCCGGTGCCGGTCGCCCCAAGCAGAACCTGGTCGCGTTCGCCTGAGACGAGGCCATCGGAAAGCTCGGTGATCGCGGTCGGCTGGTCGCCGGCCGGCTCGAATTCCGTTTTAAGCACGAACTTTCTGCCGCCTTCCAGCTTTGGCCGGCTGCGGACATCTGGCGCGGGGTTGGCCATGACGGCCGTGGCTTCCGAAGAATCGGTCTGGGCGTAGGGCATATGCACTCCGTGGGGGTCGTGCCTAAGGTGTCACGTTTTGCCGCGCGTTCAAGAGCCGCCGGCGCACAGCTGACAGAAACTGACAGTTAGTGCCGGAGTTTCTTTGAGAACCATGTTGCCGTATGGTCAGGCAAAGAGCGGAACGTGGACGAAATCATGCAGAGCCGGCTGGCGGTTATCATGTTTGCCGACATCGTGGGATTTTCCGCCATGATGGAAGCCGATCAGGCGGGCACCGTCCGGATTGTGCGCGCGCTTCGGTCGGATACGTTTGAGCCGGTGATCACGGCGCATGGCGGCCAGATCCTCAAGCGGCTCGGAGATGGCTGGATCATCGGCTTTGCATCGGTCGCAGCATGCGTGGACGCTGCGATGCAGGCTCAGAAAGCACTCCTGAGCGTCCCGGGCGTGCACCTGCGCGTCGGGTGTCATATCGGCGATATCGTTCAGGATGATGAGGATATTTACGGCAGCGGGATCAATATCGCCGAGCGGATTCAGGCCGAAGCCCCGCCGGGCGGTGTCATGGTCTCTGAAGATGTGCACCGCCAGCTCTCGGGGGCAGCAGCCGGGGCGCTCAGGGAAGCCGGCGTCTTCAGACTGAAAAACATCTCTGCGCCGGTGCGGCTTTATCAGTGGCGCCCGGCTGATCAGACTTCTGCGAACACCGGAGAGGCGACGTCAATCGCTGTGGCCGCCATCGAATACGCGCCACGGGATGCCGATACCGCTTCCATCGCCGGTGATCTGCGCGAACAGCTTTTTGTGCGTCTGTCGCGGCGAACCGGAATTGTTGTCTATGACGCGTCGGCCCGCGACGTGGGAGATGCGACTTATGATCTGCGCAGCAGGCTCCGGGTCGCCGGGGACCGCGGCAGGCTCAGCCTTACCCTTGTCCTGCGCTCAGACGGACGGCCCGTCTGGTCGGAAAGCTATGACCGCAGCACGGCGGACATTTTCGATTTCTGTGACGGGGTGCTGGAACGTGCGGAATCAGATCTGCGGCTGCAGACAAACGCTTTCGACGGTGACCGGCTTGCGCATATCCCGGATGAAGCGCTGAGCGTGTCCGAACTGCGCTCCCGCGCGGCACAGCTCTTTTACAGGGTGTCCTATGAAAGCTGGATCCACGGCCGCAATCTGATGCGTCGCGCGCTGCAGCTGAACCCGGGGGATGGTGTGGCGCTTGCCATGCTCGCGGAGGCGGAGGTCATGCTGGCTGCCGCGCGGTATGAGCAGGTTCCGCAAGACCTCAGCGAGGAACTGGCGCGCGGGCTCGATCACGCGGTCGAGCAGAACCCGGGCAGTGATTATGTGTTCTGGGCGCGCGGGATCTTCCGGGTAATCTGTACCGACGATATCCGCGGCGCGCGTGCTGATCTGGAGAGCTCGCGTCGCAACAATCCCGCCTATACCGAAGCGCATGAACTGGAAGGCCATATCCTGATGGCCGAAGGGGACTGCGCGGGTGCCGCCAGGCAGTTTGAGGTGTTTCAGAACCAGTCACAGAATCCGCTGTTGCCAAACCGGCTGTTTCTGAACGCTGTTGCGCTTTACTGTGATGGCCGGGCCGGGGAGGCGATGACCCTTGCGCGCCGGGCCGCTGATGTCAGGCCCGGCGACCGGGTGCTGCATGCGATGGTCGCCCGTGCGGCCCGTGCTGCCGGTGACGATGAAACGGCAGACAGATATCGCGCCCGCGCCGACGGTCTTGATCGTGCGCCATCGATCTGCGCCCGTGCGCCTCTCGTTCCGGAGGCGCATCACGATCTGGTGCGGGCACTGGCACGCGAACAGCGTCCGGGCTGAGGCCGGGATCACAGCAATCCCAGTGTCCGGAAAGAACTTTCGGCGTTCTTGCCGATAATAACGTGATCATGCACCCGGGTATCGATGGCCTGGCAGGCCAGCACGATATTATCAGTCATCTCAATGTCGGAGTTGCTGGGCGAGGGATCGCCTGAGGGGTGGTTATGCACCAGAATAAGCGCCGCCGCATTGAGCTCCAGCGCGCGTTTGACGACCTCGCGGGGGTAAACCGGCACATGGTTGATGGTGCCGCGCGCCTGCTCCTCATCAGCGATCACGACGTTCTTGTTGTCGAGAAAGAGGATGCGGAACTGTTCTGTGTCGCGATGCGCCATCGAGGTGCGGCAGTAATCAATCAGGTCGTCCCAGCAAGAGAGCACACAACGCTGCAGCACCCGTGCCTGGGCCATCCGCTGGGCGAAAGCTTCGACAAGGCGAAGCTGAAAATACACCTTGCGCGTCGTCCCGCGTACCTGCAGCAGGCGATGCTCTGATGCTGCCACCACGCCGTTGAGGTCGCCGAAAGTTTCCAGGAGTTTTTTGGCAAGCGGTTTGACGTCAATCCGTTCGATCGCATTGCACAGCAGCAGCTCCAGCAGCTCATATTCCGGCATCGGTGCGTGACCGCCGGTGAGAAACCGGGTCCGCAGGCGCTGCCGGTGCCCGGTATAATGGGGTGAGGGCCCGCCGCCCCGGGTGGCGAATTCACCTTGTGCGAGTGGCTTTGTTTCGGCCCATGCCGGGATGCGCTGGTCCAGATCCTGCAACCCGCGCAGGGCTTCTTCGGAAAATCCGCTGCTTCTGTTTGTCACGACCCTGGTCCCTTCTCCTGTTCACGGCCCGCAGGCGAGTGTGAAACGGGATGGTTAGCGAACGGTTAACGCGGGACCTCTAATGGGCTCATGCGACAAATCTGCCGCAAAACGCATCTTGCCCCGGTATCCAGATACCCGGTATGATGCGCGCAGCCGACAGGAGAGCTTCGACATGCGCGCACGCATCTATCAGCCAGCGAAAACCGCCATGTCTTCGGGCATGGCCAAAACCCATACATGGGTGCTGGATTTTGCTCAGGCCTCTGCGCGTGAGGTTGATCCGCTGATGGGGTGGACATCCTCTGACGATACGCAGAGTCAGGTCCGCATGCGCTTTAAAACCAAAGAAGCCGCGGTTGAATATGCGCGCGAAAACGGGATACCAGCCGAGGTGCAGGAGCCCAAAAAGCGCAAGCCCAATATCCGGCCAGGCGGCTATGGCGAGAATTTCGCAACCGGTCGTCGCGGCGCCTGGACGCACTGATGACTGAGTTTGTCCGCGTTCGCGCGGATGCCCCGGATGTCGCACGTTTGCTGACGCGTCACTTTGAGCTGATGCGGTCCCAGAGCCCTCCCGAAAGCTGCCACGTTCTGCCCGGCGATGCTCTGAATGCGCCTGATATCACGTTGTATGCCCTGCGGGACGCGGATGAGGCCGTGGCCGTCGGGGCAATCCGCAAGACGGATGACGGAGCGACGGCCCGGGGCGAGCTGAAATCCATGCATACCGCTCAGGAGCGACGCGGTGAGGGGCTTGCCCGGCACCTGTTGCGCGGCATGATCAGTGAGGCGCGTTCAGCCGGCATAACTGTGCTGAACCTCGAGACCGGAGCTGGCGAGGAGCACGCGGCAGCGCGCCGGCTTTATTTGTCCGAAGGCTTCCGGGAATGTCCGCCTTTCGGCGAATATATCAGCGACCCGCTGAGCGTTTTCATGACACGCGGGATCTGACACTTGCGCCATCGCGCCGGCTGCGGCATGAGTGTCGCAGCGGTCCCTTAGCTCAACTGGATAGAGCAGCTGACTTCTAATCAGCAGGTTGAGGGTTCGAGTCCTTCAGGGATCGCCAGATTTTCACGAAATGCGTAATTTCCTGAGGATGGTGGCCTCTGCCCGGGGTCAGAGCAGGGCATCGACCTCGGTCCGGGTTGGCATTGCGGGTGCTGTACCCTTGCGGGTGACGGAGATGCCTGCCGTGGCACAGCCGATCTGCACCGCGCGTTCCGGGGAGAGCCCTTCGGCCAGGGCTGCGGCGAAGGCGCCGTTGAAGGCGTCGCCCGCGCCGGTGGTTTCTACCACGGCGCCGGCGCGCACCGCAGGCACAAGGCCATGACCGCTGAGATACGCGCCCTGTTCGCCCATCGTGATGATCGGTCGCTTCACACCTAGCGCAATCAGCGCGTCACAGGCTTTCTGTGCATCATCTGTGACACGCACGGCGACACCGGTCAGTGCTTCACACTCAGTCTCATTGGGTGTGACGTAATCGCACAGCGCCAGCATACCGTCCGGCAGAGGTGCGGCGGGGGCCGGGTTCAGCACCGTTGTCACGCCGGCGGCGCGGGCAATCTCAAGGCCCCGCACAGCAGCTTCCATCGGTTGTTCCAGTTGCGTGACAAAAATATCAGCGCTGCGGATCAGGTCTGCGTGGTCTTCGATGTCCTGCTCCGAGATCAGCGCCGCGGCGCCCGGAGCGATGATGATGGCATTGTCGCCGCTGCTCTCTTCGATGAAGATATAAGCGGCTCCGGTATAGCTTTCCGTCGTTTGCTGCACATGGGTGATCACGCCGGCCTCTGCCCATGTATCCAGTGCGAGCTTGCCGAAATCGTCCTGGCCCAAACGGGAGATTATATGCGTTTCTGCACCGATCCGTGCGCAGGCGACGGCCTGATTGGAGCCTTTTCCCCCTGGACCCAGAGCGAAGGAATTGCCCATGATCGTCTCGCCCATGCGCGGCATCCGGTCAGCGCGATAGGCCGTGTCGGCGACAAAAACGCCCAATATAACAACGGTCCCCATCCCTCAGCTCTCGTCCGGCGGAATAACGCCCTTGCGCAGTGCAAAACAGCCGTAAAACCGCCGCTCGCCGGTCTGGATCACCGCATAGGCCTGCTTTGAGCGGTCATAAAAGGCAAAGCGTTCTATGCTCATCATTTCCGGCCCCCCGGCTGCTGTCACCTCACCCTGAACCTCCTCCATCACCGGCAGGATCGTTTCGGGCTCATCGACAACTTCCATACGGGCGGCGGCATCATCAACAAAAGTGTCGATCGGATAGACCGAGAGTACGGCCCTGACGACCTCGGCGGCGGGACGGTCGATGCGCAGCACATGGCCCAGAACGGTGTCGCGGGCAACGCTGTCGGAGGGAAAGTTCGTATCCGCGATGATCAGATCATCCCCGTGCCCCATGGCGCGCAGGGCATAAAGCACATCAGCGTTCAGCAGGGGATCAAGTCCTTTAAGCATTGGTCGGGTCCTTTCCGGTTATGGATCGAAGGTCTTTGTTACGGCGCGGGCCATGGCGGCACCAATGACAGCATGGGCGGTGGCATCAAGGTGCACGCCGTCCACCGGGTCAGCTGCTGCTGCGTCATTCATATCGGCAAAGGCTGCCTGATTGTTCTCCGCCACGGCGCGCAGCAGGTCGGGCAGGGCTGCTGATTTCGCGGCCGCCCCGGCGAAGGTGTCCATGAAGACGCCGGTCTCCAGCACCCGCACCGGCGCGGCGAGCAGCACGGCAGGGGCCGCGCCGTCAGGGCCACAATCAGACCGGTGGATTTCCTGCACCACGCGCTGCAGACCCAGCGATATGTCATGTGCGGAAACGCCAAAGCGCGCCTTGAGATCATTGGTGCCCAGCATCACAATCACCAGATCAAGCGGCCGGTGTGTTTCGAGCAGTGCCTGCAGAA
>NZ_JAHEHZ010000077.1 GCF_024639605.1 Roseobacter sp.
CGGTGCTGTTGCCGTCACGCAGGACGCACTTGACACCCTCGACGGGTCACTCCGGGCGGGGTGCACCTGAAAGGCAGCGCAGAATACGATGACGCCCGCACCATCTGGAATGGTATGGTTGACCGCCATCCCGGCTTTGTGATCCGCGCACAGGGTGCCAGCGATGTTCAGAAAGCCGTCAACTTCGTTCGTGAAAACGGGCTGATGATGTCGGTAAGATCCGGGGGCCATCAGTTTGCCGGTCATGTAGTGGCGGACGGAACCGTTTTGCCGGACCTGTCGCAGATGTAGCCGGTCTTTGCAGACCGGGCGGCGCAGACCGCCCGGGTTGAGCCTGATGCCACTTCAGGTGATGTGGATCGGGAAACTCAGGCACATGCGCTTGTGGTTCCGACCGGGGTCAATTCGACGACCGGTATTGCCGGGCTTACACTGGGGGGCGGATTTGGGCGGACGAAACGCAAATTCGTCATGACCATCGACAATCTCATATCCGCCGAAGTTGTGACCGCAGACGGATCGGTCGTCACGGCCTCAGCGGACAGTCACCCCGATCTCTTCTGGGCGATCCGCGGCGGCGGCGGCAATTTCGGCGTCGTCACCTCGTTTGAATTCCGGCTGCATGCTCTGGGGCCGGAGGTGCTGTCCGGGCTGATCTTGCATCCGGTCAAAGACGCACCGGGGCTGCTGGCCGGGCTTACAGAAATAACTGATGTCGCACCCGACGAACTGACCGTGTGGAGTGCTCTGCGCAAAGCCCCGCCCCTGCCGTTTTTGACCGAAGAGTGGCCCGGCCGTGAAGTGCTTGTTTCTGCGGCCTGTTGTGCCGGACCGGTGGCCGAAGGCGAAACCGCTGTGGCCGGGCTGCGTGCCCTTGGAAATCAGATTGTGGATGTTATTTCTCCGCATCCCTTCGTGGGCTGGCAGGCGGCGTTTGATGCCTTGCTGACGCCAGGCGCGCGTAATTACCGGAAAAGCCATGATTTCGCGGCTCTGAGCCCTGATGCTGTCAGGGACCTTCTGCAGGGGATTAACAGCCTGCCCGATCCGGCCTGTGAGGTGTTTATGGCGCATGTGGGGGGCGCTATGGCACGTGTGGGTTCCGGCGACACGGCGCATCCGGCGCGCTCCGCGCATTACATCATGAACGTGCATACGCGCAGGGATGACGCGGACAAAGATGACCGGTGCATCACATGGGCGCGTGACCTCTACGCCCGGATGAAACCCTATTCCACCGGCAGCGCCTATGTGAACTTCATGCCCGAAGATGAAGAGGATCACATCGCCGGAGCCTACGGCAAAAACAGCAAAAGGCTGTCTGAGGTCAAGGGAAAGTATGACCCGGATAACCTCTTCAGGATCAATCACAACATCCTGCCGGCATAACGCTCAATGAGGCTGCAGGCATAAAGAGTATCTGCGCGCCGCTGCGGGGTGTCTGCCCGGGCGCGTTTCATTCTGTGCCCGGGCTGTTGCGCGCCGCATACTGCCGGTTGCGATCCCGGCTTTGTCCCGAGAGAGCGGATGGCTGCTGCCATCAGTATGGCTGGCAGGCAAACGCCCGGCCATGCGAGAAGGACGGATATTAATTAAACCGGTCAGTAGCTGCTTCCGTAGGTATCACTGTTGCCACCATAGGTGTCACGCCCGCTGCCATAAGTGTCTGCGGCAGCGCTGATCCTGTCGGTACACTCCGCAAGTTTCAGCAGTGCGGCAGCAGATCCGGCAAGAGACCACGTGGAAATTGTTTTTGTTCCGCTGGGGGTCTTCAGCGCCACGGCACTGCCCGCATAGATATCTTTCAGGAAGCGGGTGAAGCTGTCGCCGGGCGGGAAGGCGAACCGTACCCAGCGCATCTGTCCGTCGGTTTTGAAGCCGGCGTCGTTCAGCGTCCAGGTTTTGTAATCAATGTGCAGGATCATGTCGTCGGTAAAGCTTCCGCTCCAGTCTTTAAAATCCGCGCCCATCCAGAGATAGAGCGTCACCGTCCCTTCCGCCGTGCTGTGAATCTCAAACATATCTCCGAGCCGGTTTGCGGTCGCGGCCGAGCAGCCCTGGCTGCCGGTCGAGGTGAAATACTCGTGCTCCACCATCCAGGACTTGTGTTTCAGCAAGACCGTTTCTTCAATGGCGCTCTGCGCTCCGGCCTCTCCTGAGAAATGGAAAGCGGCAAGCGTGACCGCGGCAAAAAGTGCAGATTTCATTGCCTCGCCTCTTTCTGTCTGTTTCACCCGTGACGCAGCCTCTGCGGTCAGTGGGGTAATTTTGAGATCATTCCAGGTTGAAACTATGTCACCATCAGGCCTTGCCTGCCGAACCATGCGCAGACTGCCTTTGCCCGGGCCGGATTTTCATCGCTTTTGGACCTTTCCATCACATCGACGCTCTTCACCCCGCCGTCCGGGTGCGGCTCTGTATTGGCCGCAATCGCCTGCGCCCCGATCATAGAGACTTGCCCGTGCGCGTCGTCAAAACCGCGCAGAACGGTCCGGCCCACAGGATCAATCCCCTGCGTTGTGTCGACCCGGCATCCGGACAGCCCAAGCAGAGACCCCGTCGCAAGAACTGATCCGTCTTTGACCGCACCCGCCTTTACACGCTCTGGTCGGCGCTCAAGGTCAGAACCGGCCCGCCGCATCAGGTGATAACGGCGGCCGCCTGCGCGGCCAGGCGCACCGTCAGCGTGGACAGAAAGGATGCGAAAAGAGCAGTCAGGGCGGAGTTTACGGAATGTCTCCGCCTGATGACGCCCCGCCAGGCCGGGATATGCACAACCTGAAGAATGAGCAGCGACGCGTATGAAATGGCACCCTCTTTCATGTGCTTTGGCGTGTCCTGTCCTGTGGTGTCCTTACGTGGAAAATTCCTGCATTCCGGAAAGCGTGAGCCCGGCAAATGGCGTCACGGGACTGGCCGTATCATTTACTCATACCGTCAGCGTCTGAACGGAAACCTCAGACCGGCCAACGCTTTGCCTGTTGCGCGGCCCGCTGAGCGGTTGCCGGATGAGCCCACAAAATTCAGGCAAAGCCCCCCCCGGAGCGGAACCCTTCGGTGCCCGCATGATTGGCAAGTTCCTGCCGCCCGTCTGGCGGAAAGGGTATTCAGGAGATGACCCGTGATCTTGTGTCAGATACTTTTTCGTGTGATCTCAGCAGGGGAGGGGCGCTTACACCAGACGATATCTCCTCAGCGACAGGTTACGGTCACACAAAGAACAAACTCAGCAGTCAGTAAGCTGCAAACCGCGGTGCGGTGTCGGGGTCGCTCCACATCATGCCGCTCCTTTTTCGAGCGCCTTTGGCGGCGCATTCCTGGAGTTGAAAGCATGAGATTTTTCCACAATGCCGTTCTGATCTGTTTTGCATGGCTGAGCGTCGCCGCGATGCCTGCTACAGCTCAGGACACGCCATCCGGCACGCGCTTTGACGGCGTCTATGAGATCACCGTCAACCGCACCTGGCGGGATGAATACTGGCGGCACCTTGACAACCCCAACTATGTTCCGGGCAAGCTCGAACTGCTGCATTCCGCGCGGCTCGAAATCATCAACGGTGAGGTTATTTTTGCCGGCCTGACAAAGACCGTGCCGACCGCAGGCCCCGCTCTCGATAATTTCACCGGCACGTTGAGCGACAGCGGAGTGCTGGCTTTTTCTGCAGGTATCAATCTGCTGCGCGGTGCCGGAAAAGTGGCCCCCTATGACATGGCGGTGGCCGTCCTGCTCACACCGGTTGCCCGTTTTGATCAGGCATATTCCGCAAAGCCCGAAGGCTTCAGCAAGGAATGGGAAGTAATCGTTACGGTGACCAGCGTCGGACGACCTGACAATGCTTTTAAACGCGGGGCTCAGGGGGGCAGCAGCTGAGCCCCGGCAAAACACCCGTTGCCAGGATCAGACCGATGCAGGGATGATATCTGACCGGCAGGCACAGTGTTGCGCCGTGCCGCTGGTTCATGCGCGCCACACGCCCTCCATTACTTCTAGTGCTGCACTGATGTTGGGGTCTTCGGCACGCTCTTTCAGGGCTACAAAACTCAGATTAGTCTCGATTTTAACAGCATCTGCCACCACCAGCCCGCGCGACTGTTTCTGATCGAGCGCGATCGACTCCTGGCAGAGGCTGAGCCCGACGCCGCATTGAACAAGCGCCAGCATGCCTGGCTCCTGATCCACCAGCGCCACCTGGTTCTGAACCTGGCCCGCGACGGCAAAGACCTTTTCCAGAAGCCGCGCATGAACGGACTTCGGCGGCGTCCCGATCCAGGGGAGCCGGGCTAGTTCACTCCAGTCTTTCCCCATGACCATCCGGTCCCAGCCGGCCGGCGCAATCACCCGGTATCTGATCCGGGTCAGATCAACCTGCCGGAAGGCGCGACGGTTTTCGCGTACCTCAGCTTCGTCGGGCAGCGCCGGATCATCAAGCGAGCCAAGGAAATACCCCACATCGATCTGGTCCCGCAAAAGCCTGCTGATGACGTCGCCGCTCATACCGTGCACCAGTTCGGTGCGCAGGTCGGGAAAGGCCTCCATCAGACCGCCCAGAAAGCCACCAAGCCGGATGAAATCCGGATCCACAATGGTCCCGATGCGCAGACGACCGCGCACCGCCCCGTTCATCCGGCGCGCCGTTTGTGAAAAGTCCGTGAGGGCGGCAAAGACCTTTTCCGCCTTGACCAGAAGTGACGCCCCGTCGCGCGTCAGCTCCATGCCCCGCGAAGTCCGGCTGAACAGCTTCAGACCCGTATCCTCGGACAGACGTTTGAGCTGCAGGCTGATCGCAGGCTGTGTCAGATGCAGAACGTCGGCTGCGCGCGAGATGCTGCCCTCCTGCGCCACAGTCAGGAAGGCCTGCAGGGTTCTGAGTTCGGCGGTCCGGGTCATATAAGATGAATTTATATCAAATCGCATCATTAGTCATTGGATTTGTCCGGGTCATTTCCCATAGGTAAGGCCCAAATTCAGCTATGGAGAGCGTCATGACAATCAGCGAGATCGGCCACTATATCGGCGGCACCGGAATGACCGGAAATCGCGACCGGGTACAGGAGGTGTTCAACCCCGCGACCGGTGCTGTCACAGGCAAAGTGGCGCTGGCCACTGCGGATGAAGTGGGCCAGGCCGTCGCCGCCGCAAAGGCCGCATTCCCCGCATGGGCCGACACACCGCCCATTCGCCGTGCGCGGATCATGAACCGGTTTCTTAACCTTCTGAACGAGCACAAGGATGATCTGGCGCGCGCCATTACCGCAGAGCACGGCAAGGTTTTCACCGATGCACGCGGTGAAGTTGAGCGCGGCATTGATATCGTGGAATTCGCCTGCGGCGTCCCGCAGCTTCTCAAGGGCGACTTTACCGATCAGGTTTCCACCGGTATCGACAACTGGACCCTGCGCCAGCCCCTCGGCGTCTGCGCTGGTGTCACGCCGTTCAACTTCCCCGTCATGGTACCCATGTGGATGTTCCCGGTGGCCATTGCGGCAGGCAACACTTTCGTGCTGAAACCCTCTCCAACCGATCCGACACCATCACTGATCTATGCAGACCTGATGAAAGAAGCAGGCTTCCCTGACGGCGTCTTCAACGTGGTTCAGGGCGACAAGGTCGCGGTTGATGCGCTGCTGGAGCACCCGGACGTGCAGGCGGTTTCCTTTGTGGGCTCGACCCCGATCGCCAATTACATCTATGAGACCGGCGCGCGGCACGGCAAACGTGTTCAGGCGCTGGGCGGGGCGAAAAACCATATGCTGGTGATGCCTGACGCGGATCTGGAAAAGGCTGTCGACGCACTGGTAGGAGCCGCTTACGGCTCTGCAGGCGAGCGCTGCATGGCGATCTCGGTTGCAACACTGGTCGGTGATGTCGGCGATAAAATCGTGCCGATGCTGGCTGAGCGTGCGCGCGGGCTTAACATCAAAAACGGTCTTGAGATGGACGCCGAAATGGGCCCGATTGTGACCAGTGCAGCTCACCAGCGCATCACTGGCTATATCGAAAAGGGTCTGACCGAAGGAGCCGATCTTGTCGTGGACGGGCGCGGACACACCGTCGAAGGACACGAAAACGGTTTCTGGATGGGCGGCTCGCTTTTCGACAATGTCACGCCCGACATGACCATTTACCGCGAAGAGATATTCGGTCCGGTCCTCTCTTGCGTGCGGGTCGCGGATTTTGCCGAAGGTGTCGATCTGATCAACGCGCATGAATTTGGCAACGGCGTGAGCCTCTTTACCCGCGACGGCAACGTGGCGCGCGAGTTCGGCCGCAAGATCCAGGTCGGCATGGTCGGCATCAACGTGCCGATCCCTGTACCGATGGCCTGGCATGGCTTTGGCGGCTGGAAAAAAAGCCTCTTCGGCGACATGCATGCTTACGGCGAAGAAGGCGTGCGGTTCTACACAAAGCAGAAATCCATCATGCAGCGCTGGCCCGAGAGCATCTCGAAGGGTGCCGAATTCGCCATGCCTGTATCACGCTGATCGCAGGGCCGGGGGGGACAGGATATGCCACAGGCACCGTTTGATTACATCATCGTGGGCGCAGGCACTGCCGGGTGTCTGCTGGCCAATCGCCTCAGCGCGGACCCGAAAAAGCAGGTTCTGCTGCTCGAAGCCGGCAAAAAGGACAACTACATCTGGATCCATATTCCTGTCGGGTATCTTTACTGCATCGGCAACCCGCGCACCGACTGGCTTTATCAGACCGAGGCGACGCCGGGCCTTAACGGCCGGACACTGCGCTATCCGCGCGGTAAAACCCTGGGCGGCTGTTCGTCGATCAACGGCATGATCTATATGCGCGGTCAGGCGCGGGACTATGACAACTGGGCAAAGCTCACGGGCGATGATGACTGGTCATGGGACAAGGCTCTGCCCGATTTCAAAGCCCATGAGCAACATTATAAACTCGATGGCGGCGCCGACCCCGCGACAGGCGATAACAGCCGGTTTTCCGACCTGCACGGGCATGATGGGGAACTGCGCATCGAAAAGCAGCGCCTGCGCTGGGATGTGCTTGAATCCTTTGCGGCGGCAGCCAATGAGGCAGGCATCGAAAGCACCGATGATTTCAACAGCGGCGACAATGCCGGCGTGGGATATTTCGAGGTTACGCAAAAGGGCGGCTGGCGCTGGAACGGGGCGAAAGCCTTTCTGCGCCCGGTAAAGAACCGCAAAAACCTGACTGTCTGGACCGAAAGCCAGGTCGAACGCCTGGTGTTCGAGGCGGATGCCCAGGGTGCGCAGCGCTGTGCAGGGGCCATCGTGCGCCGCGGCGGAGATGCAGTGACCGTCCGGACCAGCGGCGAGGTCATTCTCTCTGCCGGCGCCATTGGCTCGCCACAGATCCTGCAGCTTTCGGGCATCGGCCCTGCAAAAGTGCTCAAAGAGCACGGGATTTCCGTGGTGAAAGATCTGCCCGGTGTGGGTGAGAACCTGCAGGACCACCTGCAGATCCGCGCGGTCTTCAAGGTTGAGGGAGCGCAGACCCTCAACACACTGGCTAACTCACTGGTGGGAAAAGCGAAAATCGGTCTCGAGTACGCGTTTAAACGCTCCGGTCCGATGAGCATGTCCCCCAGCCAGCTTGGCGCTTTCACGCGCTCTGACCCGGGTCAGGCACATGCCAATCTGGAATATCACGTCCAGCCGCTGAGCCTTGATGCCTTCGGCGAGGATCTGCATCCCTTCCCGGCGATGACCGCGAGTGTGTGCAATCTCAACCCCACAAGCCGCGGGCACGTGCGTATCCGCTCGAACCGCTTTGACGATGCGCCGCTCATTCAGCCGAACTATCTCGACACGGATCAGGACCGCCGTATTGCGGCCGACAGCCTGCGCCAGGTGCGTGAAATCATGTCGCGGCCGGCAATGCAGAAGTACAAACCCGTGGAATGGAAACCGGGAGTACAGTTTCAGTCCGACGACGAGCTTGCAAAACTTGCAGGCGACATCGCCAATACGATCTTTCATCCGACCGGCACCGCAAAAATGGGCCGTGATGATGACCGTGCCGCTGTCGTGGATGCACGGCTGCGGGTCCGCGGTGTCAAAGGCCTGCGCGTGGTGGATGCCAGCGTCATGCCTGAAATCACCAGCGGCAATACCAACGCACCGACCCTTATGATTGCGGAAAAGGCCGCGCGCTGGATCCGGATGGCAGGCTGAGCAACCCGTAACGAGACACCCCTGTTTTTAACATCACACATCAATTGCCGCGACCAGCCGGGAGGAAAACCAACAGGTCTGGTGCGGGAGGAGCAAAAAAATGCAACATCACAATTCAGGAGATAACCGGCTTGACCGCCGGGTCTTCATACCCTCTCTGGCTGTCCTCATCGCGGTCGTGGCCCCGATGATCCTTTTCCCCGAAGCAGGCCCTGCTGCTGTCAGCGCCGCTTTCGCTTTCGCGACCGGTCAGTTCGGCTGGCTCTATCTGCTGGCAGGCTTTGGCGCTGTCGTTTTTCTCGTCGGTCTCGCCATCAGCCGCTATGGCAACGTGCGCCTCGGCGGCCCCGATGATGCACCCGAATTCAGCTATTTCAGCTGGATTGCGATGATCTTCTGCGGCGGTATCGGTATTGCCATCGTCAACTGGGCATGGGTCGAACCCATCTACTACATGCAGGGCCCTCCTTTCGGCGTAGAGCCGATGTCGGCTGCTGCAGCAGAATGGGCGCTGACCTACGGCCAGTTTCACTGGGGTCTGACCCCCTGGGCCATCTACTGTCTGCCCGCAATCCCGATTGCCTATTCCATGTATGTCCGCCGCCAGCCCGGCGTGCGCCTGTCGGTCGCCGCGCGCGGTGTGCTGGGGAATCACGCTGACGGCTGGGGCGGTGTGCTGCTCGATGCCATCGTGGTCTTCGGCATTGTCGGCGGTGTCGGCACCTCTCTGGGGCTCGCCGTGCCGCTGGTTTCCACCCTCGTCAGCGGGCAGTTTGGCGTGGCCCCCTCGCTTGGTCTTGATCTGGGCATCCTCGCGATCTGGACAGCAATTTTCGGTGCCAGCGTCTGGTTTGGTCTCTCCAAAGGCATCAAGATCCTGTCGGACACCAACGTCCTGCTTGCGATCTTTCTGCTGGCCTTCACTTTCATCATCGGCCCGAAGATTTTCATCATCGAAGGCTGGGTGAACAGCTTTGGCCAGATGGCCTCTAATTTTGTCACCATGAGCACCTGGACCGATCCCGTAACGCACTCTGGTTTTCCGCAGGACTGGACCATTTTCTACTGGGCCTGGTGGATTGCTTATGCGCCGATGATGGGCCTTTTCGTGGCGCGCATCTCGCGCGGCCGGACCATCCGTGAACTGATCGTGGCGGAACTGGTCTGGGGGTCACTCGGGTGCTGGGTCTTCTTTGCCGTCTGGGGTGGTTATGCGCTTGATCTGCAGGTCTCGGGCAAGCTCGATGTCTCGGCGATCCTGAGCGAGGGCGGCATCCCCGCAACCGTCCAGGCGATCCTGAACACCATGCCGGCGCCGGGGCTGATCACTGCGGTCTTTGTGGTCCTGTGCTTCATCTTTCTGGCGACCACGCTCGACAGTGCGGCATACGTTCTGGCTTCGGTCACCTCGCGCAAGCTCTCAGGCTATCAGGAGCCCAAACGCTCCATCCGCCTGACATGGGCCTTTATCCTCGCCGCTGTAGGCGTGGCCCTGATCCAGCTTGGCGGGTTGAAACCGGTGCAGACATCGACCATCGTGGTGGCACTGCCGTTGATACCGGTTCTGGTCATCCTTTCGCTGTCGCTTCTGCGCTGGCTGAAAGAGGATTTCGGGTCCGAAGCAAGCCTGCATCACCTGTTGACAAAGCAACCTGCTGAGTAATGCAACACGGGCGGAGCGGCCCCGCCGGCCGCTCCGTCGCCTCCTGAAACTGAATTGTCATACCGGATTGCGAACATGAACAAAGGCACCTCATCACTCCTGCCATTGACGGGCGTCAAGGTTATCGACTTCGGCCAGTATATTGCAGGACCCGCGGTCGCGATGATCCTCGCGGACCTCGGTGCAACGGTCATCCATATCGACCCGCCCGCAGGCCCGCTCTGGGAAAGCCCGGCCAATGCCACGCTGAACCGCAACAAGCTGATCGTGAACATCGATCTCAAGGATGCGGATGGCCTGCAGCAGGCGCGCGAGCTGATCGATGAGGCCGATATCGTGGTCGAGAGCTTCCGCCCCGGCGTCATGAAACGCCTTGGGATCGATTTTGTTGAGCTGCGCAAGCAGTGGCCGGACCTCATTACGCTGTCCATTCCCGGGTTTGCTTCCAATGACGAACTGCGCTGTAACTGGCGCGCCTTTGAGAGCGTTATCGCCGCCCAGTCGGGTGTCTTTACCGATATGGGGCTCAACCGCGTCCTGATGGGCGTGAACCCGTCCTTTTCACCGCTGCCGCTGGCCTCTGCCTATGGCACAACACTTGCGGCCTCCGCCGTGGTGCTGGCGCTGCAGTCGCGCGAGAAAACGGGGCACGGTGATCACATCGAAGTGCCGCTGGCCTCTGCCGTGATGGAAGGCCTGTGCTATAACTCGATCAAGGTGGACAATTACCCCGAGCGCTACAAGACCCAGCGCGAGGCCGAGATCGAACGCCGCCGCGTTGAAGGTCTGCCGATGAATGTGACCTATGACGAGCTCCAGGAGCTGCTCGATCCCTTCTATCGCAGCTACAAATGCAAAGACGGACGGATGTTCTATGTCGTTTGCCCGAGCCACAAGCATCATGCCAAACGCTGCCTGAAAACCATGGGGATCTATGACGATCTCGTGGCCGAGGGGCTGAGCGAGGAAGAAGATACCTACCTGCCGCTCAGCGAGTGGAAATCCGACGTGTCACTCGGAGTTTATCCGCTGCCAAAATTCTGGGCGGATAAGATCTCCGAGCGCATGAAAGAGGTCTTCATGACGCGCACCGCCAAGGAGTGGGAGCGTATCTTTGGCCGGGGTAAGTTCCCCGGCGCTCCCCAGCGCTGGCTGCAGGAATGGATCAATGACGACCATGCCGAGACCACCGGCCTGATGATCGAGGTCGATGATCCGGAGTTCGGCCCGATGACACAGCCCGGCCCGATGGTCTGGCTGGAGGAGAGCGGCGAGGAGATGCTTGAGCCCAGACCGCGCCGCACCGTCGAGGTGGCCGCCGCGCTGAAAATCCTGCGCGGGCTGCCGACCAAACTGCCGAAACCGAAAGCGGCGCTGGAGAAAACCGGCTGGCTCGATGGAGTGCGCGTGCTTGATATGTGCAACGTAATCGCAGGGCCGCATTCGGTGTCGTATCTGGCGCGTTTCGGTGCCGAGGTAATTAAACTCGACCCCGCAACGCCCAACTATGATTGCTGGAATACCGTGATTTTCAGCCTCTCGCATGGCCGCGGCAAACGCTCGATCCTCGCGGATATGTCCTCACCCGGGGGCCGTGATGTCTTTGAAAAGCTGGTGGCCTCCGTCGATGTGATCGTCTGGAACGCGCCGGACCGCCAGGTCAAAGCGATGGGTCTAGATGTCGAAGGTCTGAAAAAGCTGAATCCTGAGGCGATTTTTTGCAAACTCGACTGTTTCGGCGGCGTACGGCCCGGACCCCGGACCAATTACCTGGGCTATGACGATCTGGTGCAGGCCACCACGGGTATCATGCTGCGCTTCGGCGGCACCATGGACACGCCCGAAGAGCACGCGCACGTCGGCACCATCGACGTGATGTGCGGCTTTGGTGGCTCGCTCGGTATTGCCGCAGCGCTCTATCAGAAATACAGGACAGGCCGCATCGGGCGTCCGCGCACCTCCCTGTCCGCCCTCAGCGGTCTGGCGCAGATACCCTTCTGCTATGACTATGAGCGCCGCGGTCTCTTTGATGAGCCGGCGGGGCGTGAAGTGAACGGGTATGATGAGCTGACGCGGTTTTACTACACCTCGTCTGACCGTTTTGTTCTGCTCAGCGCCTATGAGGCGGATGTGCCGCGACTGGCGGGGGTCGAGGGCTTTGAGGGGCTTGAGGGTCTGGCCAGGGAAGACCGCGCGGCATTTCTTGCCGGTGTCTTTATGACTGCCCGTGCCAGTGACTGGGTCGAGCGACTGCAATTGGCGGGCATCGGGGCGGCGGTCTGCGAGAATATCGAAACCATCCGCGCCTATTCCAGCCGGCCGGCCGATGGCAAACCGGGTACCGATCTGGGCAGCTATTCCTTCTCGGTCTATGAGGATCACCCGAGCGGGCACGTGATCACCCAGCTTGATCCCTATGCGATCCGGCCCTCGCGCAGCACGATCTATGCGCCGGAGCCTGCGGAGAAATTCGGCAAATCCACCCGCGTTCTGCTTGAAGAGCTGGGCTACGGAGCCGCCGATATCGACGACATGATCGCACAGGGTGCTGTCAGCGAAAGCTGGTCGCGCGAATACCTGCCCAGCTGATCACGGCAGGCCCGAAAATCCCAACATCGCCGGAATTTCCGGCGGTGCGGCGCGCAGACAAGGTAAGGAGCCATCCATGGCTGAGAACGACAAAAACGGCTTCCCGGGTGCCGCGGAGCAGGCGGAGATGGCGCAGCAGGCCGCAGAAGTGGCCCGGCGCACTCAGGCCATTTTTACCGGGTTCATGCAGCGTCAGGCCGATGGCGATGTCCCGCCCGGATTTGACATGGCTGCGGTGACCAGAGCGTTCTGGGACTGGAACGCAAAGCTGATGCAGGACCCGCAGACTTTGATGAAAGCAAACGCTGCCTACTGGGAGCAGATGTTCCGGCTTTTTGCGGCCACCGGGCAGCGTATGTCGGGCAGGCAGGTCGATGCCGTCGCTGCCCCCGCACGCGGTGATCAGCGTTTCAGGAACGCGGCCTGGAGCGACGAACTGGTTTTTGATCACCTCAAACAGGCCTATCTGATTTATGCCGGTTATGCCCAGGCGCTGGCCGGGGAGCCCGAGGGCCTGGATAAACACACCCGCGAGATGGTGAAGTTTTACACCCGCCGCGCGGTAGAAGCGATCTCACCGTCGAACTTTGCTCATTCAAACCCGGAAGTCATTGAGAAGGCGAAAGAAACCGGCGGAAAAAACCTGGTCGACGGGTTTGCCAATCTGTTGCAGGATCTTGAACGCGGCCAGGGTCGTCTGAAGATCACCATGACCGATCCGGATGCTTTCGAGGTTGGCAAAAACCTCGCCACCACCGACGGGGCCGTGGTCTTTGAGAACGACATGATGCAGCTCATTCAGTATGCGCCCTCGACGAAAACGGTACATGCGCGGCCCTTGCTGATCGTGCCGCCCTGGATCAACAAATTCTACGCGCTCGATCTGACGCCTGACAAAAGTATGGTAAAATGGCTGGTGGATCAGGGCCATACGGTCTTCCTGATTTCATGGGTCAATCCCGGGCGCGATCTCGCCGGCAAGGGGTTTGACGATTACATGTTCGAAGGCCCGCTTGAGGCGATCGACGTGATACGCCAGATCACCGGGGCGAAAGACGTGAATGTGGCGGGCTACTGCATCGGTGGTACACTGGTCGCGACGATGCTGGCCTACCTCGCTGCGAGGGGCGAAACACCGGTGCATTCCGCAACGCTGATGGCCTGCATGACTGATTTCGAGGAGCCGGGTGATCTGGGCGTGTTTGTCGATGACGCGCAACTTGACACGCTGCGCCGCGCGGTCGAGACCCGGGGGTATCATTCAGGCGAGGAGATGGCCTCGGTCTTTTCTCTGATGCGCGCCAATGACCTGATCTGGAGCCATGTGGTCAACAATTACCTGCTGGCAAAACAGTCTTTGCCCTTTGACATGGTCTACTGGTTTCAGGACTCCACCCGCCTGCCACCGAAGATGATCCTGTGGTATCTCGACACGCTCTATAACAAGGACCTGCTGAAAAAACCCGGTGCCGTCGAGATCGGCGGCGAGAAACTGGATCTCGGCAAGGTGACCGTGCCGCTCTATTTCATGTCCGCCGAAGAAGATCACATCTGCCCCTGGGCATCGACCTATAACGGCGCGCAGAATTTTACCTGCGACAAGGTTTTTGTGCTGGGCGGATCGGGGCATAACGCGGGCGTGGTCAACCCGCCATCGAAAATCAAATACGGCTACCGTACCGGCGCAATGGACGGGCAGGGTGCCGCAGGCTGGATCGGGCAGTCCACTCAGCACGAAGGATCCTGGTGGCCGCACTGGAACACCTGGCTGGCCGGGCACAACGGTGACAAAATGGTCGCCGCCCGCAAGCCCGGATCGAAAAAATTCCCCGTGATCGAGGCGGCGCCGGGACGCTATGTCACTGTCAGATGAGCCCTGATGACGGCACCGCAGGCAGGACGCCGCGCGCGCCCGCGGCGCCGGACTGGTCGCTTGAAGAATTCCGCCAGTCGGCGCAGAACCTCATCCGCGTCCGCTCGATTAACCCGCGCGGTTTTCACACCATCGCCTGCCAGGTGCAGGGACGCGACACCGGCCTGAGCCCGGTAATCTGTGTGCACGGTCTCACCCGGCACGGCGGAGATTTTGAACAGCTTGCCAGGATGCTTGCGGACCGGCGCAGGGTCATCTGCCCGGATCTTGTGGGACGCGGCGCCAGCGACTGGCTCCCCGATGCCAGCGACTACCACATCGCACAGTACAACTGCGATCTGACGGCCGTCATGGCGGCAACGGGATGTGACGGGGTCGACTGGGTCGGGACCTCTCTGGGCGGGCTTTGCGGGATCATGATGGCCGGTATGCCCGGCAGCCCGATCCGCCGGCTGATTGTGAACGACGTGGCCCCTGAGGTGCCGGTGGCGGCCCTGCGCAGGGTCAGCGCCTACCTGTCGGAACCCCTGCGCTTTGCCGGATACGCAGACGTGGAGCCGCATATCCGCGAGGTTTATCAGGGCTTTGGACCGATGAACGACGCAGACTGGCAAGAGATGGCGCGCACCAGTGTTTACCGGGACGCGAATGGCGCGTATGCGCCGCATTTTGACCCGGGGCTCGGCGAGAATTTCCGCCGCTACTGGCTGCTCTATCATTTCAATCTGTGGTCCTACTGGAAACGCATCACTTGTCCGGTCATGATCATCCGGGGCACCGGTTCCGATTTTCTGACACCCGGGCTGCTCGCGCAGATGCTCGAACATCAGCCCGGCGCGCAGGTGCTCGAACTGGACGGTGTGGGCCACACACCGGTCACCAACCACCCGTCCGTCAGCGGCCCGGTCCGCGACTGGCTGGACGCCACCTGAGGCAGAAAGAACACGAGGCCATGCGCAATAAAATCCTCTCGGCAGATGAAGCTGTCCGGCTGGTCCGTGACGGCGACCGGCTGACCACATCAGGTTTTGTAGGTACGGGAGTGCCCGAAGGGTTGCTGCGCGCGCTTGAGAGGCAGTTTCTGCAGACCGGCAGCCCGCGCGGATTGAAACTTTTCTTTGCTGCAGGGCAGGGCGACGGAAAAACACGAGGGCTGAACCACCTTGGGCATGAGGGCCTCGTTACAGAAGTAATCGGCGGGCACTGGGGTCTGATTCCAAAGCTCGCGCGCCTCGCCGTGGACGGCAAAATCGAGGCCTGGAACCTGCCGCAGGGTGTGATCAGCCAGCAGTTTCGCGAAATCGCGGGCGGCAGACCGGGCGTGATGAGCCGTGTGGGTCTGCGCACTTTTGTGGATCCGCGGCTGGAGGGCGGGCGGATCAATGCAAGCTCCCTGCGGGATGTGGTCGAGGTCATGACGGTGGCCGGCCAAGAGTACCTCTTTTATCCTGCGATGCCGATTGACGTGGCATTTCTGCGCGGCACGACGGCAGATCCGATGGGCAATGTGACCCTTGAGAAAGAAGCGCTGACCCTCGACAACCTCGCCCAGGCGATGGCGGTGCGCAATTGCGGTGGTGCCGTCATCGTTCAGGTCGAGCGTACCGTGGCGCGCGGCGCGCTCAGCCCGCGCGATGTACAGATCCCCGGCGTGCTGGTAGATGCAGTTGTCGTGGCAGAGCCCGGTGATCACGACCAGACTTTCTCCACGCCGTTTTCTCATGCTTTCACAGGACGTTTCCGCGTCGATACCGGCAGCATCGCGGCAGGGGCGTTGTCGGTGCGCAAGGTCATCGCGCGCCGTGCGGCCTTTGAGTTGCCTGTGAACGGTATCGTCAACCTTGGCATCGGCATGCCCGAGGGGGTCGCTGCAGTGGCCGCCGAAGAAAAGCTCCTCGACCATCTGACGCTGACAACCGAGCCGGGCAGCATCGGAGGGCAACCGGCCTCGGGGCTGAATTTCGGCGCGGCCACCAACACCGATGCGATCATTCCGCAGAACAACCAGTTCGATTTTTATGACGGTGGCGGGCTCGATCTGGCCATTCTCGGCATGGCTGAGGCTGACGGCAGCGGGTCAGTCAATGTCTCGCGTTTCGGGCCGCGGCTTGCCGGCTCCGGCGGTTTTATTAACATCAGTCAGAACGCCCGCGCGCTTGTTTTTGCAGGTACTTTCACATCCGGCGGGCTTGATGTTGCAGTCAGCGACGGCCAGGTCCGTATCCTGACGGAAGGCAGTACACAGAAATTTCTGAGCGCCGTGGGCCAGATCACCTTCTCCGGCGCGCACGCAGCGGGGCAGGGACGCCCGGTGCTCTATGTGACCGAGCGCTGTGTTTTCGAACTGACCCCGGAGGGTCTGAAACTCACCGAGGTCGCCCCCGGCATCGATATCGACAGGGACATTCTCGCGCATATGGGGTTCCGCCCGTTGATGGATGAGCCTGCGCTGATGGATGCGCGGATTTTCCGCGATGATCCGATGGACCTGCAGGTGGATCTGCTCTGGCTCGACATCAACGACCGTATCGCGATGGATCGCGGCGGCACGTATCTCTACAATAATTTCGAAAAACTCAGGGTCCGCCGTCAGAGCGACGTGGATAACATCCGCACCCGTATCGAAGAGGTCTGCAGCGCGCAGCCCGGCCGGGTCGATGTGATCGTGAACTACGACGATTTCCGCATCGATCCGGAGATTGAACAAAGCTACACGGCGATGGTACAGGACCTGGAAGACCGGTTTTACCGCGTGGTGACCCGCTATGCGAGTTCCGCCTTTATGCGGATGAAGCTGGGCAGCACTTTCGAGCGGAACGTGGCACCCCATATCTTTGAAAGCGCGGATGAGGCCCGTAAATTTCTCGCGGCAGGCGACGGGTGACAGCGGAGGCAGG
>NZ_JAHEHZ010000193.1 GCF_024639605.1 Roseobacter sp.
AATGCACGTCTTTGCGTGCTTATGCCTGTGAGTGCTCGCGCTTTACGGTCGCCATGCATCACGCTGTTTGTGATGGTTTTTCGCGTGGGTTTGTCAACCGGACACTGCTGAAGCTATGCGCTGTCGAAACGCTGCCGGATAATGGCAGGCATGTTATTTTTGCCGGCAACGTCCCCCCGATCGGCCATTTCGGATCCCAGACCGCACGCGCCGGATGTCGCATGCGGCGCGGATGCCGCCGGACGGAGCAGAAAACGCCGGTGCCGTAATGGGGGCAATTTTGGCGCGGGGTGCCTGCCGCCCGGTGCTGCAACGCATAGCAAAGTCAGTGGCGCGGGCAGATTTGCGATGCTCGTAGCGCTCTGGACGACCAGACTGAAGTCATTTGCCGGAGAGAGCCAGGTCGTCATAATTTTTCAGAGCGCAGGCCGAAACTGTCGTGGTGCGGTGAATTCTATGGTGGGACCGCTTTTCGGCACCTTTCCGCCTGACCTGCGCCGGACGCGGGCTTTTGCCGGGGCGCCGGTAAAAATCGCACCTGCGCTCACCCGGACGTCGCCCGGGGCGGCTGCATGATGCGTGTTCCAACCAATCTCAAAAGACGCCTGACACGGCTGCCATCATCGCGCCGCAGAAGCAGTGGTTCTTTGGTGTGCTGAGGGCAGAGACCGCTGCATAAGCCTGCGTCCTGATGCTGGCGGGTGTCGATCCGCAGGGAACAATCGCCGTGCTCGCGGACCGATTGCCGGCACTGCCGGCCGCCCGTCCGGGCATCAGGACGGATGGTCCTCTCAGTCCTTCAGAAAGTCTGACACTTCCTGCAGAAACCGCTTCAGACAAGGATCACTGTCCAGCATCACATGGTTACGCCCTTCGAGCGGTATGAACCTGGCACCCGGTATGCTCGCGGCCATTTTCCTGCCTTCCTCAAAGGGTGCGCGTGCATCGTCGCGTACATGAAATACAAGGGCAGGCGCTTTGACGTTCTGCAACTCTTCAGAGATATCGATACTGTCGATTGCCAGCTGAATGCTCGCTGCATTTTCAGGTGGTGTGGCGCTTCTTTGCAACCGGGTGAAGCCCGACAATTGCTCGGCGCTGGCATCGGGCATAAAGAACGCGCCGAACATTCGCACATATGCATCAAGCTCCTTGCCCCAGCCCTCCCTGATCATGGTGATAAAGGCGTCGCTTTCGGCTATCTGACCTTCCGAGCCGCGCATCCTGCGTCCCCGGGCATATCCGCCGCAGAGTACAAGCTTGTTCACTCTGTCGGGATAACGCGCGGAAAAAGCCGCAGCGATCGCCGCGCCCTGAGACTGACCGATCAGCGATACGCTGTCGTGCCCGAGCGCAGCAATCACGCTCGCCAGATCCCGAACAGAGGCATCCAGGGAGAAATCAGCAATCTCCCGGTCAGACAGACCGCTTCCGCGCGCATCGTACCGCACGACCTGATGGTCAGGCGTCAGCAGAGTATTGAGGGCCCGGCGCATCGGGATGTGGAAATCAAGTTCAAGGTGCGTGAGCCAGTTTGAAACCGAAACGACGGGCGGGCCGCTCCCGGCTGTGGCAAAGGCGATGCGGACACCATCCGGCGTCGTGCAGAACCGGATCTGCTGCTCGATGTCCGCCGGTGCGCTGGTCTGCACCTCACCCCTCTGAGCAAGTGCGATCTGAAACACATCCACCGGGGAGGGGATGTTTTTAACGTGGCAGGGGCCGAGCCCGGCAATGGTGAATTCTGCGCTGTCACTGATGTGTTCGCGGACGTTACCGGAAATGCAGATCGTATCCGGTTCGGCGAGGCTTTCCATGCGGGCTGCGAGGTTCACGCCGTTGCCAAAGAGATCCGCGCCATCAACGATAACATCGCCTAGGCTGATCCCGATCCGCATTCTGATCGCTTCTTCAGGGGTCACCGCGTTCTGTCTTTCCGCCATCAGCGACTGTATTTCCACGGCGCAGTTCACCGCATCGTTGACGCTCGCAAATTCAACCAGAGCACCGTCACCCATCAGCTTAAATATCCGGCCGCCGTGACGTCTGACGGCAGGCCTGAAGACGCAGGCGAGGACCTCTTTCAGACGGGCGTGGGTTCCGGCTTCGTCACCGGCCATCAGGAGCGAGTACCGGACCACATCCGCTGCAAGAATTGCAGCAAGCTTTCTGTGATCCTTTGATCCCGGCACGCTGTCCCCGCAGTTGTCTGACTGTCCGGACAATATGAAGCGGCCTTGCCCCTGTCCACTTTTCAATGGCGACAAGGCGCCCGCCGGATGCAGCGCGCCCGCTCGGCGGCCGGACCACTGGTTGCGCAGAATGACACCTGATTGCCTGCCGGCTGTGTTTTGCCGTATCTGTATTCAGCAGCCCGGTTCAAAGGCAGCGGACCGGCGCAGGAGGCCTGGATATGCAGTATCACCTTGAAGGGTTCCGCGCAGGTGATCCGTCCCGCGTGCCGGCCGCTCGCAAAGACGCGCGCGACGCTGTTGACGTGCTGATTGTCGGATGCGGGCCGGCGGGGCTTACGCTGGCCGCACAACTCAGCCTGCTCGGGGATATTTCCGTGCGGATCGTCGAACGCCGGCCCGGACCCCTTGAAGTCGGGCAGGCCGACGGTATTGCCTGCCGCTCGGTTGAGATGTTCGAAGCCTTTGGGTTTGCCGACCGCGTGATTAAAGAAGGCTACCAGGTCAATGAGGTGAGTTTCTGGCGACCCGGTCCCGATGGCACGACGCTGACGCGCGCCGACCGTATCACAGATGTCGAAGATGACCTGTCTGAAATGCCGCATATCATCCTGAGCCAGGCGCGCATCCATGATTTTTATCTGCAGATCATGGCAAATTCGGCGCGCCGTCTGGTGCCAGATTATGACCGTGAACTGCTCTCGCTTGAACGCGATGACAGACATCAGTTCCCGGTCACGGCGATACTGGCACGGACGGGCCGGCCCGCAGAGACTGAAACGATCCGGGCGCGATATGTCGTTGGCTGTGACGGGGCACGCAGCACCGTGCGCTCCGAACTGGGCCTTGCCCTGAGGGGCCGTTCCGCACGGCAACTCTGGGGCGTGATGGATGTGCTGGTACGGACGAACTTTGCCGATATCCGGCTGAAATGCGCAATCCAGTCTGCGGATCAGGGCAGCATCCTGATCATACCGCGTGAAGGCGGCTATATGGTCCGCCTCTATATTGAGCTGGATGCTCTGGGTCCTGATGAACGCGCGTCTGATCGTGGCGTCACCCCGGACGAGCTGATTGACAAGGCGCGCCGCATACTTGCGCCGTTTGAATTTGACGTGGCCTCCGTGGCATGGTGGTCCGCCTATGAGATCGGGCAGCGCGTCTGTGATAGCTTTGATGATGCCGGAACCACCGGGCAGGGCGCGCAGACACCGCGCATTTTTATCGCCGGCGACGCCTGCCACACGCACAGCCCCAAGGCGGGGCAGGGCATGAACGTTTCCATGGCCGACGCTTTCAATCTTGGCTGGAAACTGGCCGCAGTACTGCGGGGGCAGTCGCCTGCTGCACTGCTCGACACCTATTGCGCAGAGCGTCGCGCGAAAGCGCAGGAACTCATTGATTTCGATCGCGATATGGCGCGTCTGTTCAGCGAAAAACCGGAAACCGGGCAGGATCCGGCGCGCTTTCAGGCTTATTTCAGGAAACACGGGCGCTACACTGCCGGGGTCGAAACCTGCTATGGCCCTTCGTTGATTACCGGTGACACGCACCATCAGAGCCTCGCGACCGGTTACGGGGTCGGGATGCGTTTTCACTCCGCCCCCGTGATCCGGCTGGCGGATGCAAAACCAATGCAACTCGGTCACGCATTGAAGGCCGACGGGCGCTGGCGGCTTATTATTTTCGCGCCGCAATCCGATACGGGCACTGCAGAGGGCGAGGTCGGTGCCATGTGCCTGAAGCTCAGGGACCTGGCGGACCGTGTCTCGCCATCCGGAGCGGACCCTGACGCGGTAATTGATGTACGTGCGGTCTTTCAGAGCCCGCACCTGTGCACAGACGTCTCAACGCTGCCCGACCTTCTGGTACCGCGGAAAGGGTCATTTGGCCTCACCGATTACGAAAAGGTATTCTGCCCGGATCCGGAACGCGGCGATATTTTTGATATGCGCGGTATTGATCGCGAACGAGGCGCGGCGATTGTTGTGCGTCCCGACCAGTACGTCAGTCTCGTGGTGCCGGTCACCGGTAGTGCGGAAATCGAGGAGTTCTTTGCGGGTGTGCTCCTGTCCTGAGCGCCGGATGATGTCATCCCGGAACGAGGGAGGCTTGCTGGTGCGCGGCTGGTTCCGGGAATTGCATACAGCGACTTGCCCCGCAGAGCCGTTCGATGCTGAAAAGTCCCAGGCGGAGTGGTTCGCACCGTCACGAGGCCCCCGCGCCGTATGCAGGCGCATCTAAGCGCCGCCTTCTGGTTTGGATGAAAAAAGACGCAAAGGTAGCCGGACTACCGGACACGCGGGAAATAAATGACGTGTTACACCTGTGAAATGCGTTCAGAAGGGATGCTGCTGAGCAATGCTGAAAGGAGAGCAGATGAGTAAATTTGATGAGGACCTGTTTCTGAAGGGGCTTGAGCAACGCAAGGCGACGCTGGGCGCGGATTATGTGGACAGGAACCTTGCCGCAGCGGATGATTTTACCCGACCTTTTCAGGAAGCAATGACCGCATGGTGCTGGGGTTTCGGGTGGGGGGATGATGTGATCGACGCAAAGACCCGCTCAATGATGAATCTGGCAATGATCGGTGCTCTGGGGAAAATGACCGAATGGGAAATCCACTGCCGGGGCGCTCTTCGAAATGGCGTCAGTCAGGACGAGATCCGCGCGATCATCCATGTCATCGGCATTTACTGCGGGGTCCCGCAGGCTCTTGAATGCTTTCGGGTGGCGAAAAAGGTTCTGAGCGAGGCAAATGAAGACTGAAGCCGCTTTGTGACAGCGTCATTTTGCAATCCACCAGTGGCGCGGACACCATTGTCCGTCGTCAGGTTTTTCGGAACCAATGGCGGCCTGAACTAAGAGAGAGTTTGGCTCATCCTATTGGTTTGATTATGCGGCGTGTTTGCGGTGATGCAAGCGGCGGGCTTCGATTGTCTTTTGTTTGATCCTTATGTGTTGCTGTAAAATGGCTTTGTCGCGCCCGAAGTAAACATCAGCGGGTGTGACGTTGTTGATGCTCTCGTGATAGCGCTGATAGTTGAAGTCATCGACAAAGGCCGTGATCCGGGCTTCAACATCGCCGGGCAGGAAGTGGTTTTTCAGCAGGATGCGGTTC
>NZ_JAHEHZ010000194.1 GCF_024639605.1 Roseobacter sp.
AGCAGCCTGCCGAGGAGCCTGTAGCACAGACGCCCGTTGCAGAAGAGCCGGCGCCAGAGCCTGCACCGGCGCCCGCGTCAGATAATTACAAAACAGACAATGCGGACTGGGTCACCGGCCTCGACAGCCCGAACGGATACAACATTTCCATCAACTTTGTCGGCGACGGCTGGACCGACAGCCTGAAGCAGGCGTTCATCGACGGTGCGGAGACGGTCAGCGATTATGTCGTTGGTGACGTGCCGGATGAGGACGGTGTGGACGATCTGCACATCACGGCGACGATTGAAAACCTCGGCGGAGCCGGTGGTGTTTTTGCCCGTGGCGGCGCAACCGCCGTGCGTGTGGAAAGTGGCCTGACTACCGAAGGCGTTGTCCGCCTGGACGAAGCCGATCTGGGAACAATGGAAACACACGGTGTTGTCGGGGATTTCGCGTTTCATGAGATCATGCACGCGATGGGCTTTGGCACGACCTGGGGTGGCGGCGGCGTTGTCGAAAACATTGATGGCAGCCTTCGCTTCACAGGAGAGAATGCAATCCAGGCCTACAACGACGAATTCGCCTCCATCGCGCAGACCGACGATCTTTCAGCGCAGGGTGTGCCGCTCGATTCAGACGGCGATCACTGGGACCACGGTGTGTTCCCCGAAGAAATTCTGTCCCCGAGGCTCAATGCATCCGAGAATGTTATCTCCAGCCTGACGGTCGCGGCTCTGGAAGACATGGGTTATGACACGACATATGGTGACGACCCTGCGGCCGGCGAGTTCGAGGAAGACCTTATTCCTCTGGTCTGATCCAAACCCTTTTCGGGTTCGAAATTAAAAGGGGCGCCTCCGGGGCGCCTCTTTGTCGTTTGTGCCTGTGGAGTCCGGTCCGGGCCCTACTCCAGTTCGACAAGCAGATCCTTCGCGTCGATCTGGCCGCCAGGCTGCACATGCACCGCTTTCACAACGGCGGCGCGTTCGGCGTGGATGCCGGTTTCCATTTTCATCGCTTCGATGGTCAGCAGCAGATCGCCGGCATTGACCCTTGCTCCTTCTCTTGCCGCGACAGAGGCCACAACCCCGGGCATGGGCGCGCCGATGTGGTTGGCATTGCCGGTTTCGGCTTTGGGGCGCTGCTGTGTCGTCGCTTTGACCAGCCGGTTTGGCACACGGATAACGCGCGGCTGGCCGTTGAGCTCAAAGAATACTTTGACCTCACCATCCTCATTGGTCTCGCCCACGGCCTGCAGCCGGATTTCCAGCGTTTTGCCCGGGTCGATCTCGGCCGTGATTTCCTCGCCTGGCTCCATGCCATAAAAGAAGGTGCGCGTCGGCAGTGTCCGCACCGGGCCATAGGTGCGGTGCCGGCCCATATAGTCGAGGAACACTTTCGGATACATCAGATAGCCGGAGAGGTCTTCATCATCGACGGGTTTGCCCTCCATCGCCTCGGAGGCTTCTTTGCGAAGTGCTTCAAGATCGGTGGGCTTGAGGTGCTTACCGGGGCGCTCAACGTTGGGTTTCTCGTCTTTCAGCACCTTTTTCACGATCCCGTCCGGAAAGCCGCCCGGAGGCTGGCCGAGATTTCCGCGCATCATATCAATAACGCTGTCCGGGAAAGAGACATCCGTTGCCGGATCTTCAACGTCAGACCGGGTCAGGCCCTGGGCCACCATCATCAGCGCCATGTCCCCGACAACCTTTGAGGAGGGGGTCACTTTGACAATATCGCCAAACATCTGATTCACGTCGGCATAGGTGCGCGCCACTTCGGGCCAGCGGTCTTCAAGCCCGAGCGATGCGGCCTGTGCCTTGAGATTGGTGAACTGCCCGCCGGGCATTTCGTGAAGATAAACCTCGGAGGAGGGCGCCTGCATGCCGGTTTCAAAGGCCGCATAGTGGCCGCGCACCTCTTCCCAGTAGTCAGAAATCTCGCGCACGGCCTGCATTGACAATCCTGTGTCGCGGTCTGTGTGGCGCAGCGCTTCGACGACCGAGCCCAGCGTCGCCTGGCTGGTATTGCCAGAGAGCGCGTCCATCGCGCAGTCCACTGCGTCCACACCCGCCTCGGACGCGGCGAGGATCGTGGCACAGGCCACGCCGGCTGTGTCATGCGTGTGGAAATGGATGGGCAGGCCCACTTCGGTTTTGAGCGCACGGATGAGCTGACGGGCAGCAGCGGGTTTCAGCAGGCCGGCCATGTCTTTGAGGCCCAGCACATGTGCGCCGGCATCGCGCAGCTCTTTGCCCATGTCGACGTAGTATTTCAGGTTATATTTTGCCCGGTCGGGATCGTTGATGTCGCCGGTGTAGCAAATCGAGCCCTCGCACACCTTGCCGGCTTCGATCACCGCATCCATTGCGACGCGCATGTTCTCAACCCAGTTGAGGCTGTCGAATACGCGGAATACATCCACGCCGGTGCCGGCGGCGACCCGCACGAATTCCTGCACCACATTGTCGGGGTAATTGGTATATCCGACACCGTTTGAGGCGCGCAGCAGCATCTGCGTCATCAGATTTGGCATCCGCGCGCGCAGATCGCGCAACCGTTGCCAGGGACATTCCTGCAGGAACCGGTAGGCCACATCGAAGGTCGCACCGCCCCAGCACTCAACCGAGAAAAGCTGTGGCAGGTTCGCGGAATAGGCCGGCGCCACCTTGATCATATCGTGGCTGCGCATCCGGGTGGCCAGCAGCGACTGGTGCCCGTCACGCATGGTGGTGTCGGTGATCAGCAGCTGGCGTTGTTGTTTCATCCAGTCGGCGACCCCCTGCGGGCCCTTTTGCTCCAGCAGGTTGCGGGTGCCCATCATTGGCTCTGCTTTCGCGGCGGGCGGACGCGGGTCTTTCACGTGGGCTGCCGGGCGCGGGTGGCTTTTGGTTTCCGGATGCCCGTTCACTGTAATGTCGGCGATATAGGTCAGCACCTTGGTGCCCCGGTCGCGGCGACGCGAGAACTGGAAGAGCTCAGGCGTCTGGTCGATGAACTTGGTGTGGTATGTATTGTCGAGGAAGGTCGGGTGCTTCAGCAGGTTTTCGACAAAGGCAATATTGGTTGAGACACCTCTGATCCGGAATTCGCGAAGCGCGCGATCCATCCTCGCAATCGCAGCCTCAGGGGTCTGCGCCTTGGCAGTCACCTTGACGAGCAAACTGTCATAATAGCGTGTGATCACCCCTCCGGAATAAGCGGTACCACCGTCAAGCCGGATGCCCATGCCCGTTGCTTCGCGGAAGGCTGTGATGCGACCATAGTCGGGAATGAAATTGTTCTGAGGGTCTTCGGTGGTGATGCGGGTTTGCAGCGCATGACCGGTGAGTTGTACATCTTCCTGCGTCGGCTTGCCGGTGGCTTCGGCTATGGTTTTGCCCTCGGCGATCAGGATCTGCGCCTGAACAATATCGATGCCGGTGACCTCTTCGGTAACGGTGTGCTCGACCTGAACGCGCGGGTTTACTTCGATGAAGTAAAACCTGCCGTCGTCCATATCCATCAGAAACTCGACGGTGCCGGCACATTCATAATCGACGTGTTTGCAGATCTTATAGCCAAGTTCGCACACCTCGGCGCGCTGCTCGTCGGTCAGATAGGGGGCAGGGGCGCGTTCCACGACCTTCTGGTTGCGGCGCTGGACTGAGCAGTCGCGCTCGTAAAGGTGGTACATACCGCCATGCTTGTCGCCGAGAATCTGCACTTCCACGTGGCGGGCTTTGAGGATCATCTTTTCGAGATAACCCTCGCCGTTGCCAAAGGCGGCCTCGGCCTCGCGACGGCCTTCCCGGACCTTCTCCTCAAGCTCCTTCTCTGCTTCAATCGGGCGCATCCCGCGCCCGCCGCCGCCCCAGGAGGCTTTGAGCATCAGCGGATAGCCGACCTCTCTGGCCTCTGCTTTGATGGCCTTCATATCATCGCCCAGAACGTCGGTGGCGGGGATCACCGGGACGCCGGCTTCTACCGCGACGCGACGCGCGGAGGCCTTGTCGCCAAGGGCGCGCATGGTTTCGGCACGCGGTCCGATAAAGACGATCCCGTTCTGGTCGCAGGCATCCACGAAATCAGGATTTTCCGAGAGCAGACCATATCCGGGGTGGATCGCGTCAGCACCCGAGGCTTTGGCCACGCGGATCATTTCGTTGATGCTCAGATAGGCCGCGACCGGCCCGAGACCCTCGCCGATGCGATATGCTTCATCGGCCTTGAACCGGTGCAGCCCCAGCTTGTCCTCTTCGGCATAGACTGCCACCGTCTTTTTGCCCATCTCGTTTGCCGCGCGCATGATGCGGATGGCAATCTCGCCACGGTTGGCGATAAGAATCTTGCTGAAATCGGGCATAGGGTGTCTCGCATTTCGGGTCGTTTTGACCTGCCCGGGGCGCGCGCTCCGGCGGGGCGACATCGTTGAGCAGGCAGGTGTATCAGATGCTGCAGTGCCGCATTTCTGCGCGGGAATGTAAAGGGGGCAGAGGGGGCGGCTCGTTGCTGGCTATCTGCGGAGTTGTCCCGGGATAGTTGGCGCGGGTTCAGTCTTTGTGAAAGGGTCGGGGCAAATCAGAGAGGGTCCGCGACCCGAGCTGTCCCATATTAGCTTCAAGATCTTTGCGCAGGATATCGACCAGATGATCAATCCCGTCAGGGCCAAGGGCGGCCAGTGCAAAGTGAAAGGCCCGGCCCAGCATGATGAAATCTGCGCCTGACGCCAGTGCGCGCAGGATGTCGAGACCGCCCTCAACACCGGAATCAAAGATCAGTGGCAGTCGGGTGGCGGCGCGGATCTGCGGCAGGACATCGATGGTTGCGGGGGCTGCGTCGAACTGCCGTCCGGCATGATTGGACACCCAGAGCGCATCCACACCGGCGTTCTCCAGTGCTTCAGCATCTTCGGCGCGCAGCACGCCTTTGACCATCAGATTGCCGTCCCAGTGATCGCGCAGCCAGCAGACGTAGTCGTGATCGGGAGAGGTGCGCAGTAAATATCCGACATGTGCGGTGGGTGAGAGCCCTTTGGTGGTGGCATTTGCATAAGCGTCGAGCATGCGCATGTGTGGCATCCCGCGCTGTGCCATGCCGAGCGCCCAGGCAGGGCGCAGGGCCACCTGAGCCATCAGGCGCGGCGTCAGGCGTGGCGGGCTCGTGAGCCCTGAGCGGGTCTGGCGTTCGCGGCGCGAGGCGACGGGCACATCGGCGGTGAGCACCAGCGTCGAGAAACCTGCCTTTTTCGCGCGGGCCAGCATGTCGCGGCGGATTTCTTCGTCACGCGGCGGGTAGAGCTGAAACCAGGCATGCGGCCCCAGATGCGGTGCAACATCTTCGG
>NZ_JAHEHZ010000195.1 GCF_024639605.1 Roseobacter sp.
AACATAAAACGTCCGACTGCAACGCGCGACATCGTAAAGAGCGGCTCTTGACGCCGCCGCCCGGCAGCCTTACCCCCTGTCATATGGCGGGCCTGTAGCTCAACTGGTTAGAGCAGAGCGCTCATAACGCTTTGGTTGCGGGTTCAAGTCCTGCCGGGCCTACCATACCACCACGTCAACCGCCTTTGTCAGACCACCCGCATCAGGACCGCCGGGTGGCGCCTGACTGCATGGCGGGCCCGGCCACGATATGCATCAGTCCGGGCGTCCGGCAGGTCGACACACGCTATGTACCGAGAGACGTAATCCCCCGTATTTCAACCGCAACCGTGGCCGGCGGCGGCAGCGTCAGACAACTCCGGACCCATGGCGAACCACCTGTCTGAACAGCGTCAGAACAGGGCCCGTCAGGCGACAGCCGACCCCTCGATCTCGATCACAAGCCCGTCCATAAAAAGCTCCGACACCCCGATGAAGGACTGCGGCGGGCGGCACGGGCCAAGCCATTCCATCAGAATATCCACCGCACCCAGACCGGCCTGCATGTCCGTCACGAAAAACTGCATATGTGCGAGATTTTCCCGGCGCATGCCCGCAGCTTTCAGCACCTCGTCAAGCGCGGCAAGCGCACCCGCCATCTGATCGCGCATGTCTCCGGCCCTGGACGGTTTGACACCCCATTCACTGCCAGGGTCAGGCACCACAGAAACCTGACCGGCAATCCGCAACGTTTTTGTGGCTCCGGAAATGACCTCACCCTGATTATAGTACTCCGTTGCCCAACTGACGGGGTTCACGGGCGTGCGTGTATATGCCGGTTTGCTGTCGGCTGTGGCTTTATCTGTCATCAGACTGGCTCCCAAATTATGTTGCCGTTCCAAGAGGACACTTTTTCCCGGCACGGACAACAGATTTTCCGGCTGCGCGTTTTTTCCGCCTGCAGTGCCTGACTTCCGAGGTTGATTGGAATCAGCATTAAGGCCTAACATTGACGGGTGGGGTACGATTTCCGAATTTTCTGTTCCGTCAACGGGTTATGCCCGCATACCGGACGAGGTGACAAAGGCCGCGCCTGACGCCAGCCGGCGTTCAGGATATCCGCATCCGTGCTGCAGAGAACATCACAGGACAACATCATGGCTCCCGACGACATCAGATCATCAACCAAAAAAACCAGTGACCGGAAGGCTCCGGAAGTCTCGTGGCGCGATCATCTTGTGATGCTCCTGAATGTCGGGGCAGAGATTGAGCACGGCCTGATGGTGCAATATCTCTATTCCGCCTATTCCATCGACACACGCGGCCACCCCCCTGAAGTGGTTCAGAAGCTGGAAAGCTGGCGGGACCATATTCTGACAATCGCACGCGAGGAAATGGGCCATTTCATTACCGTGCAGAACCTTCTGCGGTTGCTCGGAGCGCCGATGAACCTCGCCCGCCAGAATTTCCCCTGGGACGTTGACTACTATCCTTTCCCGTTTCGTCTCGAGCCGTTCTCGCTGTCCTCCGTAGCGGCCTATGCCTTTACCGAAGCGCCGCCTCTGGAAACGCTGGAAACCGATGCCGCCCGTCAGACATCGGGTGGTAAGCGCATCCATCCTGCGATGGCCAATCGGTATATCCACTACAAACGCTTTGACTATGACGAGATCAGACGCCGGGTCGATGTACGCATGCCGCGCAATGTCGAAGCTCATTCGGTAGATGTCATTTATTCCGAGATTATAGACCTGCTCAAAGACGAGGACCGCATCCCCGACAGCGTCTTTCAGGAGGATACCTATTCCGCACAGGCCAACTGGGATGACTGGGGCCGCCGCTACCGGCCGGCGCCAAAGATGCTGACGGCGGATGGCAGCCCTGCTGAAAAACAGGCGAAAGACGATATACAGACAGTGAATGAAACCAACATGCTGGTCATGCCCGTGGGCACCCGCACGGAAGCGATCAAAGCACTGCAGCTGGTCAGCGAACAGGGTGAAGCCCCTCATATGGGCACGGCCGAACTGGAAGAAATCTCGCACTTCGACAGGTTTCTGGTGATCTTTCAGGACCTCAAAGAGATGGGCGATGATTTCCGCCCCGCGCGCGATGTCGCCTCTAACCCCTCGGTCCGCAAAGATGTCGACGGCAGCACTCAGATAACCCATCCCCGCACGCGCAGCTGGGCGAAGTTTGCAAACATCCGGTACAGGATGCTGCTTGCTTTTCTCGGGCACCGGCTGAAATCAGGCGCAAAGCACAAGGTCCCCGTACAGGACCGCGAGACCATGCTCATCCACCGGACCTTTGCGGAAATGTACAATATCAAAACCGTGTCCAACCTTCTGATGCAGATGCCCCTCGGAGCGTCCGGCGAAGATGCTGCGCGTTTCGCGGGTCCGCCTTTTGAGACCCCTTTTGACCTGCGCATGCCATATTCAGAGGTTGAGACCTGGATGCTGCACCGCGAACTTGTGAAGGCGGCAATCAGGCAGGCCACAGAACTGCTTGACGCGTCCGATGATGACGACACAGCAGCAGCCTATCTGCGCACGCAACTGCCGATCGACAGACAGACACTCGCCTGGACCGAAGCTATCCTGTCAGGTCTCGGCGTCACCAAAGGACAGCTGACATGAGTGACCTGAAAATCCGGCTGCTGCCGCCCGTCGCAATTGGTCGCTTTGGCTCGTCGGAGAAACCGGTTGAGAATTTCACACTGGGTGATGATCCTCACGATCCGCTGGGCTACCGGAAAATCCTGCCTGAGCCGACCTTTGAGGTGGCCGCAGACGGCAGCCTCAGCCAGAGCACTCCGGAAAAGATCACTTTCCGCGACGGTGAACACATCCGGCCGGTGGCACCCTTTCTGGAAGTGTTCACTCACGACGGCGACACACTGCGCCCGCTGTGCATCGATGATCTTCCAGATGGCGCAGAGGTGTCCTGGACTGTCGAGGTTGCCAATCACAAGGTGTTTCGCCGCACAAATGACCCCAGGGACAAGGTGACATTCAAGGGCACCTGCAAAGGCCATGACCCGCTGATTCTGCGAGGCAAAGCGCCGAATTTCACACCGGACGGGTCCATTGATTTCGGGCGCGTGCGTTATATCAGGCCCACCAAAGAGTTCCCGCAGATCCGCGCCCGCTTCACCCCCGGTGCCGGTCTGATCTACGGGCCGGTGGCAGAGGAGGGCAAAGACATCACAGACGGTGATGTGGTCTCCGCGGATCAGCGCATCTATGCAAAAGGCAACTGGGTCGGGTTTGATGCCGACGACAACGCGTTTAAAGATCTCGGGTATTACAACGAGACGCTGCCGCCTTCACTGTACGCGATTTCATCGCCCGCACCGTCCTGGCTGAATAACAATATCGCAGTGAGCCGCGGGTATTTCGACGATTCCTGCGACGGTTTTATCACGGTAAAGATCAGCGCCGCCGACGGCAGCAGACTGGCGGAATCCACCGCACGGATCTGTGCCGGCCCGCCCGATATCGCACCTGATGCGATGTTCCTGCGCACTCTTACGGATGATCTCGAACAGGTTCTCGAGGGGCCCGGCCTTGCCGGGGATGAAGCGCCCGAAATGACCCGCGCCCGTGCCATAGACATTGTGCGCCGGGCCTTTGAGACCGTGCGTTTCATGAACCTGACGGTGATGAATGGCAATGATTTCAAAGGGCGTTCCGCGCTTACACTCGATTCGATGCCGCAGGAGGAATCAGCTGACACCGAAAGAGCCCTGCGCCCGGTCATGCCCCCGCAGACCGTGGACACGCTCGCCATTTCACAACTTCACGCTCAGGTCTATGCCGCGCTGAAGGGCGGCTCTGAGGCCTGGTTTGCCAATGTGATCAGACGCCCCGATGAGGTGTCCGACTTCACCGACCACGGACGCCGCAAAATGCCTGCGATGATGTGCGGTGCCGACAACGGATACCTCGCGCTGACACATCGCCAGATCGCAACCATCGAACGGGCCGCCTCACTGCTGGGGTACAGCAACGCGCAGCCCGAGCCCCTGCCCGCCTCTGACGATAAACCACTGCTGCAGCCAAAAAACCGCACGGCCATGATCAGCTATAAACCGCAGGGCAACCCGATCAGTTCCACCCCGTCAAGCTCTGTCGCCAATTGCTGTCCGGGGCTCGAAATGGATTTCCGCGCGGTCTGGCGGCGGTTGTTCAAAGGCGTCACACTGCGCGAATACGACAACCTGGTGGTGACCTGCGATGCGTCACTGGATTTCGATCTGACAGGCCATCGTCTGATGGCTGTCCGGCTGGGCAAGGAATACATCCAGTTCACCGCACCCATTGTAGGACCGGCACCATCCGACCCCAAAAACATGATCCTGCAGACGACAGACATGAACCCCGCCGGGCGCGCGCCGCTTGAATGGTCGAATGCGCTGGCCCCGGTGATCGCCGGTTATCAGGGTAAGACGGTCAGATGCATTTTCACCCGGGAGCGCGCAAAAGAATACCAGGTTTTCACGCCGGGCGACCGGAGCAATCAGATCGTCATGGAACTGGAAGTACGGCACTTTTTTGATGACGGCGATCAGAGTGACATCGGGGTGGATGAGAGCGTGCTGATCTCCCGGGCGCTTGCCGATGCGGGGGAACTGACCCAGGGCCTGTGCTCTCCATGGCAGAATGACTATCGCGAATGTTCCTGTTATTACTGGGCTTCTGCGCGTCCTGACTTTGTGAATGCCGAAATGGGCCCTGACGGGCTGAGCAGCGGGGACAACTGGTTGCAGAGGCGCCGCACCGGGGACTACGTGCCGGACGATTACGTGGATTCGCGTCTCATCAATTACGATGATCTCTTCCGCCACTGGGAGGTTTTGCTGCGGTTTCAGATCAGTGGCTGCGATGCTCCCGGCGAAAGCCAGGACGGCAAATGACCCCCGACAACGCCCGCGACATAATGCAGGCCGCCTCGCCCGCGCTTCCGGCACTGCACCTTCTGCCATCAGCAACAGGCGGGCATGTCTTTCTGGCCGACGGCAGCCGGCTATTCGAAGTGGAAGCGCCGCTGTTTGCAGAGCTTGAGACAGCGCGTCTGTCGCAGGACCGCGCAGCAGTTGATGCGCTGATGCAGCGGCTGGGTCTCGACGGTGCGCCCTTTGTGGATGATACGCCGGTGCAGGATCCGCCGCTGCAGGCAATCTCGCTGGCAATCGCGCAGAAGTGCAATCTCGGCTGTACGTATTGCTACGCTCAGCAGGGCGAATTCGGTCAGGCGCCGAAGAATATGCCGTCTGAAAACGCAAAACG
>NZ_JAHEHZ010000196.1 GCF_024639605.1 Roseobacter sp.
GCATCACCGCCTGTGGAAATCGTTTCGCTCAGCACCTTACCTGCAAAGAACGTATCACCGCCGTTTTTCACCGTTTCAGCCGCCACCGGTGCGGAGAGGGCGAATACAATCAACGCCAGAACAGTCGGAATTATGCCGGTCAATTGCATAGCGGATCCCTTTTACACCAGTCGAAAGCAGGGCCATCCATACCGCACGGAAGAGAAAATCGATTGATCGGAATCAATCAGCCACGACCCTGCACAGAGAAACCGCCGGACCCGTCATTCCGGTTCTCAGTCCGGGCGCCGCCGTATCATCTCCGCCCTTCAGGCACCGTCCCCGTCGTCACCCGACGGATGGCCAGAAGCGCGACAGGCGGCCCGAGAATTTCAAAGACAACGGTTGCGGCAATGGTGATGGCCATGATCCGGGCGGCCCAGTGCGGAAACTGCTCGCCCGCAACCAGCGCCATTCCCACAGCGACACCTGCCTGCGGCAGCAACGCAGGGCCGTACCACGCCGCCTCCGAAGTCGGCACGCCTGCGATACGGGCCCCGACGTAGCCACCGATAAGACGTGCCGCAACCCTGAGCGCGATGAATATCCCGCCGGTAAGCCCCAGCGTTCCCAGCACCTGAAGATCCAGAGACGCCCCGGCGAGAATGAAAAAGAGCAGCATGAACGGCCACTGAATGTTCTCGATCTCATGAAACGCCCGTTCGTGGTGACGCGCAAAATTGGTGACGATGGCGCCCGCTGTCATGCCGGTAATCAGAAAGGAGACGTCAAGCCAGAGCGCGAGACCTGCCGTAAGAAACACGATCCCGATGGCCTCGGCCTGCAACGGCTCACCCGGTGACAGGCGCCCGGTGAGAGCGGCAGCGAGGCCGCCAATTGCAAGGCCCAGCGCCACAGCACCGCCAAGGTCATAAAGCACGCCGGAGAGCACCGGGCGCCAGCCTTCAGCCTGTCCGGCCAGAATAAGAACCAGGCTGAAAACAACCAGCCCCCATGCATCATCTATGGCCACAATGCCCTTGAGCGTGTCGGTAAACCCGCTGACCACTCCGGACTGGCGGATTACGTCAGTCATCGCCGCCGGAGCGGTGGCCGTCGCGATGGCACCGAGGATCAGTGCTAGCCCTGCAGGAACGCCTGTCAGCACCAGCCCGACAGATATGATGACGAGGGTGAAAGCGACTGTCACCAGGGAGATCGTCAGTATCGCCCGCCCGTGTTGCTGGAGGTTCTTTTTCGTCAGAGCACCGCCCAGCAGGAAAGCGACCATCGACAATGCGATAATGGAGATCGCGTCAAACCATAAAACCACCTCTCCGGGTATCAGTCCCGATCCTGCATTGCCCATCAGCAGCCCGAGCAGCAAAAGCATCGTGACACGGGGCAACCGGGTCATTCCGCCCAGCTGATCCGCGGCAAGCCCGACCAGAAAAAGCAGCCCCAGGATGATAAAGGTGGAAGAATGGTTCATCGTCGCGGATGTGCTTTCGTTTTCAGGCTGCCTGGTCACATCCGGCTGGTGTATTGCCACGACCCGACCGCGGCGCCGGGCCGCGTCATCGCTGACAGCCCGGCCGTGGTTTATATCTGGGGCACCTGACTGCTCAGGCACGCGGCGATCCTGCAGCACATTGATTCCGTGCCGGTTGATTTACGTCAAAGAAAACCGGATCGGGATCATTCAGGGTTGCAGCATCGTCACAGGGAGAACCTCACTATGCTCAGCGTATCGAAACCGTCCGCGAACCGCCTGAACCTGAGTTTTTCAGGAACGCTTGATGCAGACCAGATGCGCATTGCACTGGACAAGCTGATTGAACATTCAGACGGGATTTCCGGCGGGACGATGCTTTACAGAATTTCCGATTTTCAGCTGCCGACACTCGGCGCGCTGGCGGTGGAGTTCCGTCACCTGCCGGAACTGCTCAGCCTTGCCGGCAGGTTTGAAAAATGCGCTGTGCTGTCAGATGAGGCGTGGATCCGGACCGCCGCTGAAATCGAAGGCGCGATTTTTCCGTCGCTCGAGATTAAAGCTTTTCCTCTTTCTGCTGAAGAAGCGGCAGAGGCATGGCTTGCAGGCACCGGTGCCGGTTCGGATGAAGATGACGCAGAAGAGGCTGAAAACTTCCCCGTATGACCGCCCTCCGGGTATAGGTCAGAACACAGAGGAACCCGGCCCGCGATGGGTACGGAGACGTCCGCATAATATGCACGATAGCGCAGCCGCCTGTCGCGACCGCAGGAAAGCGCAACATCCACAGACCTTGCCCGCAGGATCAGTCCACACCACGCGCCGCTTCAGGATGCTTGGCGATAAATCCGCGTAAAACGGCAAAGAGTTCATGGGCATGGGCTGCGTTGCCGTCGTGCAGAGCCGCGCGGATATCTTCACAGATCATTTCATTCACCCGCTGCGGGCCATGATGGACCTTCATCATATAATCGCCCATCAGTGTCGCGTCATAGACCGTGAGGTGTTCATGCTCTGCCAGTGCGTCAATTTCCGCGCGGGTCAGCGCCGACATGTCTTCGATATCTTCCAGACTTATCATTCAATCAGTCCTCCACCCGATAAGACCCCGTTAGTTTATGGCCCGTATCCGGCGTGCGATTGATCAACATCAAGGTGTCGCTGCCGCGCATGTCGTAACTGTGTGTTCAGCTGGTTTCGCCGGAGGAAATAGACATGCGACCGATCATTTTCACAGCGTTGCTTGCTTTGCCCGTCCTGCCCGCCCTGATCGCCTGCACCGACCCGGCAGGAGAGATGCAGGTCATGCCAACCAGAGCTGACGGGGCCGCATTTTTTGCGCAGAACTGCGTGTCCTGCCATGGTGAGGACGGGCGCGGCGCGGGTATTGACAGCCGCAAGCTTTCCTCGAAACCTGTTGATCTGACGACACTGAGCGCACAGAACGATGGCGCATTCCCGGCCGCGCGGACGCTGAGTTATATCTATGGCGATACCCGCAACAGCCACCTTTCCCGCGTGATGCCGGAGTTCGGCCCGGACATGGCCGAAGATCTCGTCCCGGTCGAAATCGATGGTGTCCTCACACCGACGCCGCGCGAACTGGCCGGCTTGCTGGTCTACATGGAGAGCATTCAGGAGTGATCGCATTACTGGCCGTTCGTCCGGGGCGCATGGCCCGCAGGCGGCACCCTGAAAATCCGCGACGCAGTGACCTGCACCAGCGCGTTTTTCGCGCGTCCTGACCACGCCGGATTGATACAGCGCAAGGCATCGCGGACGCCCGGGAAGTAGAGTGCGCACGATCCCTGACAGCGGATGGAAACGCATGAAACAGTGGAAAAACATCCTTCTGATTGCCACAGCGCTTCTTCTTGCAGGTGCAGCGGCAGTCATGGTCTCGCAGAAAGATAATAACGCACTGCCATCTGGTTTTGTTCAGGGGAATGGCCGGATCGAGGCAGAGCAGGTTGACATCGCGCCGACGGTGGCCGGCCGCGTCGCAAAGGTTCTCGCCGCGGAAGGCAGCTTGATATCCCCGGGAGATGTGCTTGTCCTGATGGATACCGACGAGCTTTCCGCAGCGCTTGACCGGGCTGCTGCCGAAGTTGCCCTGGCGCGCCAGACGAAGGCCGAAGCGGAAGCAGTCGTGGTGCAGCGCGAGAGTGAACAGCGCCGCGCAGCGCATGAACTCGAGCGCGCAACCGCCCTGCTGAAAAACAATAACATCCCCGAAACTCTCTTTGAGGACCGTGATACTGAATTTCAGGTCGCTGACGCAGTGCTGGGCGCGGCAAAGGCACGGGTAGCGACTGAGGAGAGCCGGATCCTTGCAGCGCAGGCAGAGATGCGCCGGATCCAGACGCAGATTGACGACAGCTCTCTCACAGCGCCGGTGGCAGGCCGCGTGCTCTACCGTCTTGCCGAACCGGGCGAGGTTGTGCCCGCCGGCGGACCGATTATGACGCTCCTGAGCCTGCAGAACATCTATATGGAAGTCTTTCTTCCCGCCCGGGAGGCCGGTCTGCTGCCTGTCGGCGCCGAGGCGCGCATCGTGCTGGACGCGCTGCCTGACTATGCAATTCCGGCACAGGTCACATTTGTCTCGCCCGAAGCTCAGTTCACTCCGAAACAGGTCGAAACCCTGAGCGAGCGTGAACAGCTTGTCTTCCGCGTACGCGTGCGCATCCCCGAGGATCTGGTCCGCGAACGCATCAGACATGTAAAGACCGGACTGCGCGGTATCGCCGTGATCCGGCTCAGCTCTGACAGCGCCTGGCCCGACGCGCTGGAACGACGCATTCCGCCTGAGCTGTTCGAATGACTTCCGGGGCCGGCGACGATGGTATCCGCATCCTTGGTGTCACGCACCGGTACCGCAGACACATCGCGCTTGATGATCTGTCGCTTGATCTGCCTGCGGGTCGCCTGATCGGGCTGATCGGCCCTGACGGTGTCGGCAAATCAACGCTTCTGGGCCTGGTTACAGGCGCTAAAAAGCTTCAGCGCGGAACGATCACGGTACTTGGCGGCGCAATCAACGATCATGCGCACCGCAAGCGTATCTGTCCTGCGATCGCTTTCATGCCTCAGGGTCTGGGACGCAATCTTTATGCGGAGCTGTCCGTGCGTGAAAACCTGGAGTTCTTTTCACGCCTCTTTGGTCAGGGTGAACGGGAACGCGACTTGCGGATCGGCGCGCTCTTGTCTGCCACGGGGCTTGCGCCCTTTGCCGACCGCCTGACGGGCCGGCTTTCAGGCGGCATGAAACAGAAACTGGGCCTGTGCTGCGCGCTGATCCACGACCCGCAGCTGCTGGTGCTGGACGAACCAACGACCGGCGTAGATCCGCTGTCGCGCCGACAGTTCTGGGCCCTGATCGCGGCAATCCGCAAGGAAAACCCGTCCCTTTCGGTTCTGGTATCGACGGCCTATATGGACGAGGCGGAGCGCTTTGAGCGCATAGTCGCAATGGACGCCGGTCGGGTGCTTTTTCAGGGCAGCCCCGATGCGCTCAGGGGCAGTTCCGATACTCTTGAGACAGCTTACCGCCTGCAGCGTTCAGGCTCGGGCGACGCGGCTATGCCGGTCAGACCCCGCCCCCGCGTGACTGGTCCTGATCCTGTGATCACCGCCCACAGTCTCACGCGCAGGTTCGGCGATTTTACAGCCGTCGACGCGGTCAGTTTTTCAATCAACCGCGGCGAGATTTTCGGTTTTCTGGGATCAAACGGCTGCGGCAAGTCGACAACGATGAAAATGATGACTGGTCTGCTGCCC
>NZ_JAHEHZ010000006.1 GCF_024639605.1 Roseobacter sp.
TCGCGGAATCCGACCGTCCCGAGCTCACATCAGCCGGTGTGGTGGTCTCCGGTGGACGCGGCGTCGGCTCTGAAGAAGACTTTGCGCTGATCGAAAAACTGGCGGACAAACTGGGGGCCGCAGTCGGCGCCTCGCGCGCCGCGGTCGATTCCGGCTACGCCCCCAACGACTGGCAGGTGGGGCAGACCGGTAAGGTCGTAGCCCCCGACCTCTACGTCGCAGTGGGCATTTCGGGTGCAATTCAGCACCTGGCCGGCATGAAGGACAGTAAAATCATCGTCGCAATCAACAAAGACGAGGAAGCGCCGATTTTTCAGGTTGCCGATTATGGCCTTGTTGCCGACCTCTTCACAGCCGTTCCCGAGCTGATCGAAAAAATCTGATCCCGAACAACGTCATGCAAGACCAAAGGTCGCCCCATATAAAGGGGCGGCCTTTTCATTGCGGGCGGACCATGTCGTGCAGCAGCGGCCCGATGTGGCGGGCGAGTTCTCCATGGGCTCTGGGACCGAGCATTTTCTTTGCGGCCATTGCCTCCATTTCACTGAAAACCATGCCTGAAGTGCCGGCATTGATCGCCTCAGGCGTCGCCACGACCTGCGCCAGAGTAACCTGATCGCCCGCGAGACTGTCGAGCATTTCGCGTGTGACAAAAAGCGGATCACCCGACCGCGCCGGATCGGGACCGACCGGTTCATCCCGCAATGGCGCGTGATCGGCAAACCAGACAAGCAGAACCCGGCTCCCGATCTGACGCGTCAGCAGATCCATCCGGGCCGACCACGCTTTCTGAAGCTCGGCACGAACAATGGAAAACCGCTCTGATGAAACCTTATGCAGATGGCTGAGCATATGGCGGTTGAAGTGAAACTCCGCAAAATCGACTTCCGGATAAATCACCCGTAACAGCGGAGACGCGGTGAGAAACCGGTCGTTGCGCCTCGGATGCACCGTATAAAACCGGTTCGACAGGTTCTGTGCACCAACCACCTGCAGCACCGCGACGCGCGCGCGCTGTGCTGCCTCCATGACTGTCGGGTCATTGACGAACACGTCAATACCAGCGTTCGGAATACCGAAGTTGACGCAGTTCAGACCCAGGTCGCTCTCCACCAGCGCCGGAAACGGTGCCTTGATAAACTTGCCATAGGTCTCAGTGCCACCAAGGAACGCCACATAGGGCGCGTCAAGACGCCGTCGCGGTCCGCGAAACAGAAGCCGGGAATTTCCGTACCGGCACGGCGCATAATCGAGCGCACCCGCGCTCATAGCATCATAGGTCATAAGCCCACCTTTTTCGTTCACCCGGATCCTTTATCGCCTGGCAATCCTTAGATTCCCTTAAACTCCGGTCATCAGGCAGATTATTGCGCCTGCGCGTACTTGCGGCCCCGTGGCGTGGCACCGTAAACTGGCGTTACACGATAAGGGATCAGCGGCATGGAAATCAGGAAAATCGGCATTGTAGGCGCCGGACAGATGGGCAACGGCATCGCCCATGTGATGTCGCTGGCAGGCTATGACGTGATGCTCAACGATATCAGCGATGACGCCCTGAGCAACGCAATGGAACTGATGAAAAACAACATGGAGCGCCAGGTCAGCCGCGGTAAGATCACCGCAGATCAGCTCTCGGACGCGCTCTCGCGGATAACCTGCACCACCACACTCAGCGAACTCGGCCAGACCGATCTGATCATCGAAGCCGCCACCGAGCGGGAAACCGTTAAACAGGCAATTTTTGAGGACCTCGTGCCGCATCTGCAGCCGCACACGATCCTGACCTCCAATACCTCCTCTATCTCCATCACCCGGCTGGCCAGCAGGACAGACCGTCCGGAAAAATTCATGGGATTTCACTTCATGAATCCGGTGCCGGTGATGCAGCTGGTTGAGCTGATCCGCGGGATTGCAACAGATGAACCGACGTTCAGCGCCTGCAAAGAGGTCGTCGAAAAGCTCGATAAAACAGCAGCTTCAGCCGAAGATTTCCCTGCCTTTATCGTGAACCGCATCCTGATGCCGATGATCAATGAGGCGGTCTACACACTCTATGAAGGCGTCGGCAGCGTGCAATCGATCGACAGTTCCCTGAAGCTCGGCGCGAACCACCCGATGGGGCCGCTTGAACTCGCCGATTTCATCGGTCTCGATACCTGTCTTGCGATCATGAACGTCCTGCACGACGGGCTGGCTGATACCAAATACCGCCCCTGCCCGCTTCTGACCAAATACGTTGAAGCCGGCTGGCTGGGCCGGAAAACCGATCGCGGATTTTACGATTATCGCGGCGAAACGCCGGTGCCGACCCGCTGAGCGCGTCAGTCTTTCAGCGCCAGTGTGTGGTCGCGCAACCAGGCCATGAACCCGCGCGGATCATCCGCCCATTTCTCAATTGTCTCTGGCGCAAGCGGCTCCCCCACGATCGGCGCCTGGGGCTTGTCAAAGGCGTGCACCACCTCGTGCAGCAACAGACCCTGACGCAGCATCGGAGACAATTTGTTGGCAATCTGATAAGCGCGCGAGTTCTGGCCCGGAAATTTGATCGGCAGAACTGTGGCACCTGAGCGGCGGATCATCTTTGCCGTAAAGACATTCCACTCACCCTCGACAGCCGGACCGAAAAACGTCTTTGACGCAGCCACGCCACCTGACGGGAAAAGCGCCACGACCCCGCCGCCCTGCAGGTGCTCCATCGCGCGTGTGCGCATCTCGACGCCTTTGCGCTGCGCCCCTTCTTCATGGGGGAACGGCACCGGGATCATAAAAGAGCTCGCGGCCTCGTCGATAATCGTCAGAAGAGACCGCGTCAGAATGCGGTAATCGGGCCGAACCCGCCCGATCAGATCCGCAAACATCATCCCGTCAATCAATCCGTGCGGATGATTGGACACGACAATCACCGGACCTTCGCGCGGGATCCGGTCAAGCTGGTGCTGCGGCGTCTGAAGCTCAATCCCCATGACATCGAGTGCCGCGCGCCAGAATGCCTGGCCCTGCGGTGCGCCGCGACGTTCGAACTCTTTTACGCGGCGCAGAATGGTCAGCTTGCCGGTCAGCGCTTCCATTACCCGGATCATCGAAGATTTCCACGGGTCGTCAAAGGTCGAGGCATAGGACAGGCTGCGGCGGTCGTATTTGGAAAAGTCCACCTTGTCGCCCGGCTTGCTTTCGCTGATATCCTGCGAACTGTCAGTCAATTCAGCGCTCCCCCCGTGCGTTGACATGGTTCCCTGGTCAGGCCCCTTCGCCAAATTTATCCGCCACAAGCGCTGTCAGCGCGTCAGCGAGAGCCTCAGCATCCGGCCCGGATGTTTCAACCTCAATAAAGGTTCCAAGTGAGGCTGCCAACATTAAAAGCCCCATGATGCTGTCTCCGGAGGCCGATATACCGTCCCTGGAGATTTCGGCCGATGCGTCGAACCCTTCCACCAGTTCCACCAGTTTGGCTGATGCCCGGGCGTGAAGGCCCTTCTCGTTTACGATTTCCAGTGTCTTTGCGGTCATGGATCGGCTGCCTTATTATTCGGGGCTTATGTTCTGGCTGTCGATGTATTTTTTGCCGGCTTCGAGTGCGGCGCGCACAGCATCCGGCACAGATTTACGGCGGCTCTTGGCAAGCTTGATCAGCATCGGCAGGTTGGCGCCGTAAAGAATGCGACGGTTGCCGGGCTTGCAGGCCAGAAGACTGAGATTTGACGGTGATCCACCGTAAAGATCCGTGACGACAACGACACCGTCCCCCTGATCCACCTCATCCGCTGCGACACAGATTTCACGTTCTTTCAGGGCGCGGTCGTGATCTGCCAGAATACCGATGGCCCGCATTCCGCTCTGCCGGCCCACAACGTGCTCGATTGCCGCCAGATACTCCTGTGCCAGTCCGCCGTGCGCGACAATCACAATACCGATCAAGGGATCAGGCCTCTTCTTTCTTACGCAGGTCGAGTTCGCGGTGTCTAATTGACACCTGCCAGCCCTCCTCCGCAAGCCGCAAAGCGAGGCTTTCGGCCATGGCCACCGAACGGTGCTGTCCTCCGGTGCACCCAAAGGCGATCGACAGATAAGATTTTCCCTCATCGCGATTTGCCGGCAACAGCCACAGGCACAGGTCCGTGACCTTTTCAGCAAAGGGCCCCGAACGCGGGTCGCTTCTGATGTATTCGGCAACGGCGGCGTCGCGGCCGTCCGATCCGCGCAGCGCCGGATCCCAGTAGGGGTTACGCAGAAAACGGCAGTCGAAAACCATATCCACACTGCGCGGCAGCCCGCGTTTATAGGAGAATGACTGCACGGAAACACTGAGATGACGCTGGCCACCGGGCGCAAACCAGTGCTCAACCTCTTCGCGCAGCTGATGTACGTTCAGTTCGCTGGTGTCGATCAGTACGTCAGCCCTCGCGCGCAGCGGCTGAAGCATTTCAAGTTCACGCATGATGCCATCGGACGGTCGGTCGTCGGGCGCAAGCGGATGCCTGCGGCGTGTTTCGGAAAACCGGCGCAACAGCACCTCTGACTGGCAGTCCAGAAACAAAAGCTCCGGTGCAAGTCCCGGCACCGCCGTCAGACCACCGAGCGTATCGATGATTGCGTTGGTGGAAAAATCACGGTTGCGCGGGTCGATCCCGAGCGCAAGTGGTCTGTCTTGCCCCGGCCCATCCAGAAGATCGTTCAGCAGCCGCAACGGCAGGTTATCTATGGTCTCATAGCCCGCGTCTTCCAACACATTGAGCGCACTGGAGCGACCGGCGCCCGAAGGTCCGGTGACGAAAATGATCCGCCGCGCGTCTGAAGATAATGTCTGCGTCATTCCGGCTCTCTCAGTCCTGATCTGAGATATTGCATAATCGCCGCTGGAAAAGCCCGGCTGGCAGATTTGTGAAAACACCGCACTTTATGACCGGCGATTTCTGCGTCGTGACGCTCCGGCAGGCGCCGCGTTTCCGTCTGATCGAGATCCACCACAAGCCGGACCGGCACCTCGCCTGCCGGTTCTGCGTTCAGAATACCGACCCCGCGGGCTTCGATCATACCTCTGATTGCCTCAGGGCAAGCGGCGCGCAGGCCAGACGCCCTGACGTGCACGACAGTCCGGTCATCGGCGATCAGACGCGCGCCCAGCGACAAAAGCTGCAGCGCCAGCTCAGATTTGCCCGCCCCCGACACCCCGGTGATCAGAATACCCGCGCCGTCAACCGCCACCGCGCTGGCATGCAGAATAAGAGTATCGGGTGCCTCAGGCAGAGGGCCCGCCGGCGTCATCGCTCAGGTCGGAAGGCCGACGACAAAGCGCGCGCCGAGCGGATCGGAGGTGATATCTGCTTCAGTGGGGCGGATGTTTTCGGCCCAGATGACACCACCATGCGCTTCGATGATCTGTTTGGAAATCGCAAGGCCGAGACCGGAGTTGTTTCCGAAATGCTCATCAGGGCGCTGTGAGTAGAACCGTTTGAAAATTTTCGACAGCGCCTGGTCCGGGATGCCGGGACCTGTGTCTTCGACCACGATCAGCACGCGGTTTTCTTTTTTGCGCGCCCAGATCCGGATTGCATCACCGTCTTCGCAAAACGATATAGCGTTTGTGATAAGATTCACGAAGACCTGTGCAAGGCGGGCTTCAAGCCCATAGACGATAATCGGATTATCCGGCAGATCGGTGATGAAATCGATGCCCTTTGCGCGCGCGTCTTCTCCGAGATACTGGCCAAGGTTTGACAGGGTGGTCAGAACGTCGAAGGGCTCTTCCTCTTCTTTCACCAGTTCGCTGTCCAGACGCGACGCGTTGGATATATCACTGACAAGCCGGTCGAGCCGGCGGACATCGTGATCAATTACATCCAGCAGTTTCTCGCGCTGATCCTCCCTTTTCACCATCCGCAATGTGCCAACGGCAGACCGCAGTGATGCAAGCGGATTTTTGATCTCATGCGCAACATCCGCTGCAAACTGCTCGTTGCCGTCAATGCGGTTATAAAGGGCCGAAATCATACCGCGCAGAGCGCCACTCAGCCGTCCGATCTCATCAGGCCGTGCCGTCAGATCCGGGATACGAATGCGCCCCGGGTTCATTTTGCGGGCATTTTTAACGCGCCCAAGCTCGGCCGCCGCCGCAAGATCTGCCAGCGGATTTGCTATTGTCGAGGCGAGAACCAGGCTCAGGCCAATGGAGACCAGAATACCGATGACAAACATCTGCAGCACGCGCTCACGCTCGCTGCGCACGAAGTTATCAATCTCACCGGCGGCCGTGGCCACCGCGACCACACCGATCGGCGTCTCGTTCTGTGTGATCGGCGTCACCACCGTGAAAAGTGCACCGCCCGCGGTGTCGAGCTCGCGGCGGATCTGTGTGCCGTCAGTCAGTGTACTGCTGATCAGCGGGCGGATTTTATCGCGCAGCGGCGTCTGATCGGCGTCCTCCGGCTCACTGAATGCGCCGGATGTCGCGGACCAGACCCAGCTCAGCCCGTCGATCAGAGGCGTCTTACCCCCGAGCGCGCCGGCGATCTCGCCCGCCGCAAGCCGTCCTTCGGTGTTAGCCACCAGCGTCTCAGACGGATCATAGACGAAAACCTCAATCCCGCTGCGCAGATCAAGACCGCCCAGCGTGGCCTCGATGTCGATACCGTCCCGGGTCGCAAGGTTCACCGGCGCATCGCGCGGAACCTGCGCTTCGATAACATCGGCGATCAGCTCAGCTTCGGAGACGAGAGACGCTGCCCGCTGCACGGCAAGACTGTCACGCGAAGAATTCAGCAGCAGAATGCCGGCTACCAGAATGCACATCGCAATGAGATTGAAGATGATGATCTTGCGCGCGATGTGGGAACTGCGCAGCGACATGAGCCCGCGGCCTTCACGGCTCGCACGCATCTCATTGCCGGCCGCACTGTCGGGTGCAACCCAGTCATCACCCAGGACGAGATCGCCGTCCCGGGGCTGGGGTGGGGTCAAGTCCCGCACAAAATTCCTCTCGGCCAGCGCCATCGGTGATCGTTATTCTTCGTTGTATCTGTATCCGATACCGTAGAGCGTCTCAATCGCCGAGAACTCATCGTCCGCCGTCCGCATCTTTTTCCGCAGGCGTTTAATGTGGCTGTCGATTGTCCGGTCATCCACGTAAACCTGATCGTCATAGGCGACATCCATCAGCTGGTCACGCGACTTTACGAAACCAGGACGCTGCGCCAGCGCCTGCAGAAGCAGAAATTCTGTCACGGTCAGCGACACATCACGGCCCTTCCACGCCACGGCATGCCGCAGGGGATCCATGCGCAGATCGCCGCGCTCCATCACTTTGGTCTCTTCGCTGTCAGCAACAACATCACCCGCGACCGCATCCTGACGGCGCAACAGCGCGCGGATCCGCTCGACCAACAGCCTCTGGGAGAAGGGTTTTTTAACGTAATCGTCAGCGCCCATGCGCAGCCCCAGCACCTCGTCGATCTCATCATCCTTCGAAGTCAGAAAGATCACCGGCATAGCCGTTTTCTGCCGCAGACGCTGCAGCAGATCCATGCCATCCATCCGGGGCATCTTAATATCCAGGACCGCCATATCAGGCAGCTTCTTATTGAATGCGTCGAGGGCAGCCTGCCCGTCATTATACGTTTCCACTTCGAACCCTTCAGCTTCGAGAGTCATGGAAACGGACGTCAGGATATTCCTGTCGTCGTCCACCAGTGCGATTTTAGACATTACCTGTATCCTTGTACTGCTCGTTTCTTTGATTTTTTGGGGTATTGACCACTGTTTACCCCCGCGAATCAATCTTTAAGTGCGAATCAGCACAGCACTTCCGCCCATTTGGGCCATAATTTGATTACGAATGGCTAAATTGCCGCACATTGTTGACCCGGCCCGGCAGTGATAGCGCCAGCATCCGCCGGCGCGGGCGGGCCATGTGCATAAACATCCTGATGGTGGCGCTAACTGTGTCGAAGCAATCTGTTCACGTGCTAAATCATCATGTTAGGACTGAGACCCGGCTGTCACGGCCGGTGGTATGGTGTGTGTTTAACCGCAGGTGCGGTCAATCAGGAGATCAACAAGATGACACATGGGCGCGTAAACCCCGACTTCACACTGGAAGATCAGGGGATCAAAGGCCTTGGCACTGTCTGGTATAACCTGATCGAACCGGACCTGATCAGTGCTGCCCTGTCGCGCGGCGAAGGCGAACTTGGTAAGGGCGGCACCTTTCTGGTGACCACCGGTAAGTTCACCGGACGCTCGCCCAACGACAAACATGTGGTCAAAACCGACAGTGTCGCAGACACGATCTGGTGGGAAAACAACGCGGCCATGTCCCCCGAGGGCTTTGATGCCCTCTACGAAGACATGCTCACCCACATGCAAGGCGGCGATTACTTCGTGCAGGACCTTGTGGGCGGCGCCGATCCCAAACACGCCATCAATGTGCGGATGGTGACAGAACTCGCCTGGCACGGTCTGTTTATCCGTCACATGCTGCGCAGGCCGGACGCAGAAGACATCAACGATTTCACAGCAGATTTCACGGTGATTAACTGCCCGAGCTTCAAAGCCGACCCGAAGCGGCACAACTGCCGCTCTGAGACGGTGATCGCGATGAACTTTGACAAAAAGCTGATCCTGATCGGCGGGACCGAGTACGCTGGCGAAAACAAAAAATCTGTCTTTACGCTGCTGAACTATCTGCTGCCCGAAAAAGGCGTCATGCCGATGCACTGCTCGGCCAACCACGCCAATGGGAATCCTGTTGACGCGGCCGTGTTTTTTGGTCTTTCCGGCACCGGAAAAACCACACTCTCGGCTGATCCGAGCCGCACACTGATCGGTGACGACGAGCACGGCTGGTCCGACACCGGCACCTTCAACTTCGAAGGTGGCTGCTATGCAAAGACCATTAATCTGAACCCTGATGCCGAGCCGGAAATTTATGCCACGACCGAAAAGTTCGGCACGGTAATCGAAAACATGATTTACGATCCGCTGACCAAAGAGCTGGATTTTGACGACGACAGCCTGACCGCCAATATGCGCTGCGCCTACCCTTTGCATTACATCTCGAACGCCTCCGAGGCGGCGCGCGGCGGGCACCCGAAAAATATCATCATGCTGACCTGCGATGCCTTCGGGGTGCTGCCGCCGATCTCGAAGCTGTCACCGGCACAGGCAATGTACCACTTTCTGTCCGGCTTCACCTCCAAAGTTGCCGGCACCGAACGCGGCGTGACCGAGCCGGAACCGACGTTTTCTACCTGCTTTGGCGCGCCCTTCATGCCGCGCCGCCCGGAAGTATATGGCAACCTGCTGCGTGAGAAGATCGCCACCCATGGTGCGACCTGCTGGCTGGTGAACACTGGCTGGACCGGCGGCGCCTATGGCACCGGCAGCCGGATGCCGATCAAGGCGACGCGCGGGCTGCTGGCAGCGGCCCTCGACGGCTCGCTTGCGGATGCGGAATTCCGCAAGGATCCGAACTTCGGATTTTCCGTGCCGGTTGACGTGAAAGGCGTGCCGAACATTCTGCTCGATCCGCGCCGTACGTGGGACAATCCTGAAGCCTACGACCGGCAGGCGGCAAAGCTGGTAAAAATGTTCTCGGATAACTTTGAACAGTATCTCCCGTTCATCGACGACGACGTACGCGCTGCCGCGATCAGCTGATCGCCGGGTACCCGTAAGAGCCACGCCACGGGTAATCAGCCCGTGGCGTTTGTGCTTTTACGCCGCTTTTTCAATCGCTTCCGGACGCTGCATATCGAGCAAAAACCGAAGATCTTCGTTGGAGTTGTAGCCCATCACAACCTCGAACAGATCCTCCTCATCCCTGAGCGCAAAGCGGATCGCATCCGGATCCGTGTGCATGTATCCGAACCGCGCGGAGAAGCCTTTGAAAACGAGAGGCTTTGACATCAGTCCAAAGAAATAATCCGGATCCCAACGCAACATAGCAGTCAGAAAGGCATGGCGCGCAAGCAGTGAAGACATGCCTGTACCCCGGAACTGTCCCGGCTCTCCGCCAAGCCAGAATTCTCCGTGGTACGTGACGACACCCTGCATGCGTTTCGCGCCCGGACCTGGCCGGTAAACCGATCTCTCGTAATCAATGCCCCCCATGGGCGGCTCGAACTCGCACAGGTTGTCGCGCATATAGTCGCCAAGGCTGGATTTTGACAGGTTGAGCCGCTTCAGAGCCTGCGTGTGCACCACGTTGCCCGAGGCATCGTACCCTGCCATCCAGTAAGAATTCCCGGAATTGAGTGGCTGTCGTTTCGGGTCAAATGGAACGCCCAGTTTGTGGTCCGGCCGGGCTGCAGAAAGAAGTTCGCGGTATTCCTCAAAGTCGGAACCGGTCACAATCGTGACGCCATTGCTGCGAATCTGATCAAGACTGGTCGCAAACAGGTAGTCGTCCCGCGATTTAAATTGAATAGTCATAGTGCGTCTCCACAGTTCAGGATAACGCCTATACTAGTCTATTCCCGCGTTGGTTGCTCGAATAATGCTTCTACCGGATGCGCAGGCATCGCCAGATCTTCTGGCATGGCGTGAATTTCATCGGGCCCGAGACCGTCTATGTTGATGTCATAACACCGGTCGAGCACTGAAATGAGCGCAAAACTACCGTCGGGAAACCGGCCCGCCAGCAGAAGACGCCTGTAATTCAACGGAACTTTCGGCCCGTCCTGTTCGCGCTGCAGCTGGGTGTGGATGTGGTCGAGACGCGCATTATGATGGTTCGCGGCGTCTTCAAATGGCTCAACCATAAGGTGTGCAAACTCGTCGCCACCCGGCATCCCGTAAAGCGCCCGTCCGATACTGGATCTGGCTGTTGCCCATCCGTACCATGAAACATAGGAGGCAAGATCTCCGATTTCCACGCAAATCCAACCATTTGGTGAGTTCCGGTACACCATGAAATATGGCCGGACGTGCTTCATTTTTTCGCTTTCCAGGTCACCCCCGGCCAGCGCCCATGCACGGAAGCATTCCCGCAACAGGGAGCGTTTGCTCCCCCACAGTTCCCCCATAGGTTGCTGCTGCAGCCAGAAATGCACATCACCCGGCAGCACTGCGTGCACACGTTGCATGCCGTTATAATGACTGATGTGCCCCATCAGCCAGGAACTGCCGCGGGCGAGGATTTCAAGCGCCTCGGGCAACGCCCGGCTTCCCTCTTCGGTCAGGTGATACTGGCGGTCCTTCACGACAAAGAGCTCAACGCCCTTCAGCTCCTCCAGCAAAGAAATGTGCCGGCGCAATGTCTGCCGTGTGCTGCCCAGTTCGCGGACCGCGTGGCTCAGATTCAGGGTTCTTGCAAGCGTGGTAAACGACCGGATCATCTCATGCAGAAGCGCATGTGATTCGGTACCTTTCACCGGCGTTTTACCGGGAGGATCCGTGGGAATAACTTTGTTCATCGCACCTGATGGTAAATAAATCACTCAGTAATGCAACATTTATCACCCATTACCCGTATAAATTTCAACCGAAAAATGAAATAGGTATCCAGTTGAACGGAAGGGCGGTTCTGAGGACAACTAAGAGGATCACAACCAGAGGTGTTAAATAGTATGAGCCATCCAGTAGACGTTCACGTAGGTCGCAAGCTTAAACAAATCCGGACCATCCGCCGCCTGTCTCAGACAGATGTTGCGCGAGAGCTTAATCTGTCTTTCCAGCAGATCCAGAAGTATGAAATCGGGTCCAACCGGATCGCTGCAAGCCGTCTTTACGAATTGTCGCGCATCCTCGACGTCCCGACCTCGTATTTCTTTGAAGGCATCGAAGCATCTGCGGATGCAGTAAAAACACGCGATCCCAGCCTTGAAATCGTCAGCGCACTCGCATCGATCCGCGACGACACGATCAAATCACGGATCGTTACCTTTATCGAAGACGTCTCCGGCGTCACGGTCGCGCGCCAGAACTGACGCGGACCCAACCGCTGACCTGAAAGGTCGCGGTCTTTCAACCAGTACCGTTGTGATAAACCGGTATGTCAGGCCAGAACGGCCGGCATGTCGGCTTTTTTTATGCGCGCCATCATGGTCCCCCGGCAAAGGATTCGGCGTCTTGCCGAAAGTCCGCCCGGAACACTGCGTAATTTTCATGCAAAATTTTGAACCGCCTTGTATTTTTGTTGCGCTGCACCTGCGAAAGGATTAGATACCGGGCTGACGCGAAAAGGATGACATTGATGCCCCATGACGGACAGGACCCGACGCTGCACGCCGCCGTTTTACCTGAAAACCTGCTGACACAGACCGGGGCGGCTCTCGGTCCCGTCCAGTCTCTTCTTGATGCAGCTGTGTCGCGGGTGCGCGATCTGGTGACCGAAGACGGGCGCGTATCGGGCGGGCTTGTCGAGAAGCATCAGACAGCGGCGCATGGTCTTGCCTGGCTTGCCACATACGCCCGCGCGCTGCAGCAGATGCACGCCTGGGCGCTGGGTTTGCAGTCGTCCGGCCGTTTCCGGGAAACCGAACAACTTATTCTTTCCATCGCCTTCGGAGAGTATCTGTCGCAGATCACCGGCGGCATTCAGATGAACCAGGGCGAAATCCTCCGTCTGCGCGACCTGGGCCTCAGCGATGAGGACAGCCACGCGCTTCGCGCCCCGGCCATTACCACGCTGATGCAAAGCGGTAACAGCCAGGCCGCCCGCACCCGGCTTGTTGAGCTCATGCAGGAACATTCCGCCGATGTAACTGTCGGCGCATCAGGGCTGGATGAAGAGCTTGAAATGATCCGCGACCAGTTCCGCCGGTATGCGGTGGAGAAAGTAGAACCATTTGCCCATGACTGGCATCTCAAAGACGAACTAATCCCCGTCGAAGTCATCAATGAGCTCGCCGAAATGGGCGTGTTCGGCCTGACAATCCCGGAACAGTACGGCGGCTTTGGCCTGTCAAAGGCTTCCATGTGCGTCGTATCCGAAGAGCTCTCGCGCGGCTACATCGGTGTGGGCTCGCTGGGCACACGCTCCGAGATCGCAGCAGAGCTTATTCTTGCGGGCGGCACCGACGAACAAAAGGCGAAATGGCTGCCCAGACTGGCCTCGGCAGAAACGCTGCCCACTGCCGTATTTACCGAGCCAAACACCGGCTCCGACCTTGGCAGCCTGCGCACGAGAGCAGTTAAGGACGGTGAGGATTACCGCATCACCGGCAATAAAACGTGGATCACTCATGCCACCCGGACCCAGATGATGACACTGCTGGCACGGACCGACCCTGACACCACGGATTACCGTGGCCTGTCCATGTTCCTTGCTGAGAAAACACCGGGTGACGAGGCTGATCCCTTCCCCACGGACGGGATGACAGGCGGTGAGATCGAGGTGCTTGGCTATCGCGGCATGAAAGAATACGAGCTCGCCTTCGATGATTTCCATGTCAAAGGTGAGAACCTGCTCGGAGGTGAGGAAGGCAAAGGGTTCAAGCAACTTATGGAAACCTTCGAATCCGCGCGGATCCAGACAGCTGCCCGCGCCGTCGGCGTGGCCCAGTCAGCGCTGGATATCGCGATGCAGTATGCGCAGGACCGCAAACAGTTCGGCAAATCGCTGATCGAATTTCCGCGCGTGTCCGGCAAGCTTGCCATGATGGCCGTTGAGACCATGATCGCGCGCCAGCTGACCTATTTCTCCGCATTTGAAAAGGACGACGGGCGCCGCTGTGATGTCGAAGCTGGTATGGCGAAGCTTCTGGGCGCACGTGTGGCTTGGGCGGCAGCCGACAACGGGTTGCAGATCCACGGCGGCAACGGTTTTGCGCTGGAATACAAGATCAGCCGTGTGCTCTGCGACGCCCGGATCCTGAATATCTTTGAGGGGGCGGCAGAAATACAGGCACAGGTTATCGCGCGACGCCTGCTCGGCTGAAGCCTGAGAGGCGCGCATAAACCCCGGCGTTACGAGACGACCGCTGCCCGTTTCCAGGGCAATTGAGCAAAGAATTGCCTCTTCGGGATGCCAGTTACCCCCCTGTCGGGCACCTGACGCAAAACACAGCTTGATGCATCACATACCTCTGCGTATGGAAATGGCATGAAACGCACGCGATTAAACCGAAACGCATGGATAGAAGCCGGCCTCAAAGCGCTGGTGGCCGATGGCCCGACAGCTCTGGCAGCAGAACCGCTGGCACGCAGGCTGAATACCACTAAGGGATCGTTTTACTGGCATTTCCGCGACGTACCTGATTTCCAGGCGGCGGTTGTAAAAGACTGGCAGACGCGCGCCTTTGCAACCGTGGTAACGGCGCTGGCAGAAGACGGCAGCACCGAGATGCGCCTGCGCCGCTTTGGCCGGCTGATGCTGGCCGACAAGCAGGATCCCGCACTCCGGGCCTGGGCCAGAACGGATAAATCAGTCGCCAGAGCACTGGCCCAGGTTGACGCGGAGCGACTGACATATCTTGCTAACCTGCTGAAACAACTGGGGATCAAAAACCCGGAGTTTGCGCAAAGTACCCTTTCCGCAATGATTGGCCTGCCGCAACTCGTCGGCAAGTCCAAACCCGCCGCGGCGTTTGATACGCTGGTTGACCTCGTGATCGCGCTGCAATGATACGCGGGCGGACAACAGGCTTCGTGACGGCTGTGCTGCTTCTTGCAGGCTGTTATGGCGATGAAACGGCCACAGCTTACGGTGCTGCGGACAAAACCTGGGTTCTTGAGGAGATCGGCGGCACAGCCGCAACCGGCCGCACGACACTGCTTTTTCCCGAGCCAGGCACAATTGCAGGCGAAACTGCCTGCAACAGGTACAGCGCGTCGATGACCGTGCCCTATCCGTGGTTCGAAGCAGGCCCGGTTGCCACGACCCGCAAGGCATGTCCAGAGGATGCCACGGCATCAGAACGCGCTTATCTGGCAACCCTGCAGACCATGAGTCTGATTGAGGTCCTGGGCGACACTCTGATCCTGACTAACGATGACGACGCGGCGATGATTTTCAAAGCCGGCGACTGAACGCCTCGACGAAACGCGCACGTGCCTCGGGCAGCGGTTTGCCCCCCAGATCCCGTGCCAGATGCTGCTCAAGAAAATACCCCGTAGTCCGGAATGCTTCGGCGATCTCCGCGTCCGGCGCGTCACCTTCGCCCCTCAGCACATCCGGCAGGGGCAGCATCCGGTCCGCCCACTCTCCGGCGGCCTCGCGCGACACAGCCCGCCCGGATTTCGGAGACACATAGCACAGATCTTCTTGCTGGCCGGTGACCGCACAACGATCAAGCTGCAGCGCATAGCCGGTTTCAAGCAGCAACCGGACCTCCCAGCGCAGATAGGCAAGCGGCCAGATATCTCCCTGCCCCAGCAGGTCCAGCAATTGTTCAGTCTGCTGATAAAGTGCGGGGTGCGGTTCACGCTCCGGCAGGCTGAAAGACAACAGAGACGTCACTGCATTCAGACCGGCCAGCGCCATCCGGTCTCCCATCGCCGCAGCCGCCCGGCTGCGCACAGGCTCTGCGTGGAAACTGCCGATGTGGTCTTCCAGACGCGCCTGCCATGTCAGATCAAGCTGCGCACCGGGTTGCAGCACCGGCGCCACCTTGCGGCTGGCGCCGCCTCGCACGACCCCGGCATGCCGGCCATGCGCGGGTGTAAAGACTTCGATAATCGCAGAGGTTTCACCATGCCGGCGGACGCTCAGAAGAATACCCTGATCGCGCCATTCAATCATGCCAGTCCAGGCTCATCCAGCATATGCCGCCCCTGACGGTCCTCAACTTCGATCACCCACAGATCAGGATCAAAGCCGCGCTGCCGCGTGACCGCCTCATCGACATCTGCCTCAGGTCCCTCGGACAGAACCGCCCAGACCCGGTCACCGCTCATCAGATCGAAACTCCGCTGGAAGAGCCGCGCCTGCCCGTCGAGCGTATTCAGCTTCACCAGCACAGCACCGCCTGTGTCATCACCGTGAGCAACCACAAAGGCCGGCACATCGGCACCGCGCAGGCGCATCAGATAGGCATCCACCCAGAAACGCGCGGTCAGCCGGGCCATCTCAGCACCCCGCTCCGGCGCGAAACAAAAGGCACCTGTCCTGCCCATCCGGCGGCTGCAGGCTGTTCAGGTGTTGCCATCCCGGAAATCCAGCCCCATTTCGGAATAGCGTTCCGCCTCATCAAGCCAGTCCGGCCGCACTTTAACCTGAAGAAAGAGATGCACGCGGCGGCCCAGAAACGCTTCTAGTTCCTCGCGGGAGGCTTTTGACACCGCTTTGATCGTTTCGCCCTTATGGCCAAGCACGATCCCCTTATGACCATCGCGCACCACATAGATCAGCTGGTCGATCTTTGCGGAGCCGTCCTTGCGCTCTTCCCAGTTCTCGGTCTCCACGGTGAGCTGATAGGGCAGCTCCTGATGCAGGCGCAGCGTCAGCTTCTCACGCGTCATTTCAGCCGCGATCATACGCATCGGCAGGTCGGCAATCTGGTCTTCGGGGTAAAGCCACGGCCCTTCCGGCACCTGCTCTGCAAGCCACTGGCGCAAAGCCTCCACACCATGACCGCGCTCCGCCGAGATCATGAATGTCTGTGCAAATTCATACCGCGCGTTGAGTTCCTTTGAGAGCCCCAGCAGAACTTCCGCCTGAACCCGGTCGATCTTGTTGATGGCAAGCGCCACGGAGCGCCCCTCTCCGATCTCTGACAGACGTTCCAGAATGCGGCCCACACCCTCGGTCAGCCCGCGGTGCGCCTCCACCATGAGCACCACGACGTCTGCATCCGCGGCACCGCTCCAGGCCGCGGCCACCATCGCCCGGTCCAGCCGGCGCCGCGGCTGAAAAAGACCCGGCGTATCAACGAACACGATCTGGGCGTCGCCTTCCATCGCAACTCCACGGATCCGCGCCCGTGTTGTCTGTACCTTATGGGTGACGATCGACACCTTGGCGCCGACCATCCGGTTCAGCAGCGTTGATTTACCTGCATTGGGCTCCCCGATCAGGGCAACAAATCCCGCGCGCGTCGTCATGATCTGCTCTCCAGTTTTGCCAGTAATGCAGCCGCAGCAGCCTGTTCAGCCTGCCGTTTTGATCCGGCGCTCGCCGCTTCGCTCTCTCCGGTGTCGAGCCGGACGGTAATCGTGAAGACAGGCGCATGATCCGGTCCGCTCCGGGCGGTCTCAACGTATTCGGGTGGTTGTTGTTTACGCGCCTGCGCCCATTCCTGCAAAGCGGTCTTTGCATCGCGGGCGTCCTCTTCAACCTCATGCACCCGTTTGCCCCAGAGCCGCAGGATCATCTCCCGGGCCGGTTCAAACCCCGCATCAAGGTACACGGCCGCTATCACGGCCTCAATCGCATCCCCCAGAAGCGCCTGCTTGCGCCGCCCGCCGGAGAGCATTTCCGACCGTCCCAGCCGCAGCACAGCCCCCAGATTGATCTCGCGCGCAACATCCGCACAGGTCTCCTTGCGCACCAGCGCGTTGAACCGGGGCGCAAGCTGTCCTTCGCTGGCCTTGTCGTCGGATACAAGCAGCGCCTCGGCCATCACCAGACCCAGCACCCGGTCACCCAGAAATTCCAGCCGCTGGTTATCGTCCCGGTTTGCCGTTGAAACAGACGAATGGGTAACCGCTTCAACAAGCAGTTCCGGGCGCACGAACTCATAACCCAGCCGGTCCTGAAAGGACTTCAGCTCGCCCGCGAGTTTCACTCAACAGCCTTAAAGAACCGGTCGCCACGCCAGGTCCAGATAAAAAGCATCGACCGCCCTGCCGAGGAGAACATGATACGATCCGCCCGCCCGATCAGGTTTTCATAGGGCACGAAACCGACCCCCTGTACGCGCTGTGACAAACGGCTGTCTGCGGAGTTATCGCGGTTGTCACCGATAAAGAAATAATGCCCTTCAGGCACCGTATAAATGCTGGTGCGGTCAGACCCCTGCGAGGCGATATCAAGCACTGCATATTGCCTGCCGCCGGGCAGCGTCTCGATCGCACGCGCTTTGCGGCATTCTCCGCCATCACCCACCGGCCCGTTCATGCAGCGCGGGCGCCGGCCCTCGGGCCCCTGAGGCGCCATTTCTTCGACAAAAGTGCCATCGGGCTCCTGCGGCACCTCTGCACCGTTCAGCCACAGAACCCCGGCACGCATCTGAATCGTGTCGCCGGGCTTACCAATCAGGCGTTTAATATAATCCCTGCCCGAAACCGGATGGCGAAATACCACGACGTCTCCGCGTTCCGGCTCGCCCCCCCAGATGCGGGTGTTTTCACCATCGAGAAAGCCGCAGATATCCTGGGCATCCACGTCGATACCAAAGCGCGGCATATAAAGGCTGGGACAGGACGCATATGAGTAGCCATAGGCCATCTTGTTTACAAAAAGGAAATCACCGACCAGCAGCGTCTCTTTCATCGAGCCTGACGGAATCCAGAACGGCTGAAAGAACAGCGTCCGGAAGACACCTGCGATCAGCAGCGCATAAACTACTGTCTTCACCGTCTCGACGAAAGCATTCGGCGATTTTGCGTCTTTTTCGGCCATGTGGCGGATATCCCGTTTGGTTTGGGCGGTAATGCGAAGGCGCGGAGGGGAAGTCAAGGTGCGCCGGCGCAAGCTTGCGTGCGCGGGGTGTCCCTGCGGGGACAATTGCCTTTGCTGTCAGGCACTGCAGGCATTGCCCACAGGGATTTTCAGCACCCGTAAACTGCGCGTCACTCTTTGGCGGGCAGCGCTTCGATAACGACAAAGGCCTGCGCCCAGGGGTGATCATCGGTGAGTGTTACGTGGATCACGGCCTCAAATCCCGGCGGTGTCATTGCGTCGAGCCGGTCACGCGCCCAGCCGGTCACGTGCATCACAGGCTGGCCCGTGCGCAGATTGGTAACCGCCATGTCTTTCCAGGAAATGCCCATCGCAAGGCCGGTCCCCAGCGCCTTGGAACATGCCTCTTTCGCGGCCCACCGCTTGGCATAAGTGCCTGCCACGTCTTTGCGCCGTTCAGCTTTGCGCTGCTCCGTTTCTGTGAACACCCGGTTGCGGAACCGGTCTCCGAACCGGTCCAGCGTGCCCTGAATCCGGTCGATATTTGCAAGGTCTGTACCGATCCCGAGGATCATTGCGCCGCTCCTCTGCCGCTGCCGGGTTCCGCGTTTATGCGACATCTGCCCTGGCTGCGACTGTGGTAGCCTATTGAAAGCGCGGCGACAATCGGCGCGCGGCGGGTTGATCCGGCCCTCGCGGCGTCGTGTCTGCCACGCTGATACAGGCGGCGCGGGATTCTCAATCAGCCGGCGGGCCGGTCAAGCACCAGTTTTAACCCGGCCTCGTAGCTGAACCTCACCACAATACAACTCGCCCCGGCAAGAATAACAATCGAAAGGCCGAACGTCAGCGGTTCAATCTCGCGCAGGCCATCGGCATGCCCGGTGTCCAGCAGAAGTGAAATCGCGTAAAACGCGTCAACAACCAGCGCCGTGATCGCCGTCATGCTGAGTGCTGCAAGCCAGATCAGCTGGCGTTCCGGCCAGGCCTTTCTGGTGCGGGCATAATTCTGTCCCTCCAGCAAAGCGGCCATAACAACAGCAGCACCCGCGACCGGCAGCATACTGATGTGGCTGCCCGTCAGGCTTGCAATGCCCTGAACCACGACGGATGCCGAGAGAAGCATCGCCATGGCTGTGCTGATGAACCAAAATGGTCGGAACATAAAACCAATACCCTGGAGAAACATAATAAACGCAACTTAAAGCTGAAATGTGGCAACACTGTGTCCTGACACAGTTTGAGTCAGATCCGGTTGCCCTGCCTTGATATTTTGGAAGGAGCAGGCACCCTTCAGGCCCGTGCTTCATCCATCAGGCGTCGCATTTCCGCGATGGCAGGTTGCAGCCCGCGAAAGATAGATTCCCCGATCAGAAAGTGCCCGATATTGAGCTCCATCACCTCCGGAAAAGCCGCCACAGGCGACACGGTTTCATAGTTCAGACCGTGTCCTGCATGTACTTCGAGCCCAAGCCCGTATGCAAATTTCGCCATTTCGCCAAGATCGGCGAGTTCCTTTTTCACGGTCTCAGCATCACCCTCTGCATGGGCGTCGCAATAGGCACCGGTGTGCAGTTCTATGACCTGCGCGCCGATCCGGTGCGCGGCTTCGATCTGTCGTTTATCGGCTGCGATAAAAATGGAAACGCGGCATCCGGCATCGCGCAACGGCGCGATGAAATGCGCCAGACGGTTCTCCTCACGGGCCACTTCAAGACCACCCTCGGTTGTACGCTCCTCACGTTTCTCCGGCACAATACAGACCGCATGAGGCTGGTGCCGCAGGGCAATCTGCTGCATCTCGGAGGTTGCGGCCATCTCAAAATTCAGCGGAACCGTCAGAACGTCCATAAGCCCCTCGATGTCGGCGTCAGATATATGCCGCCGGTCTTCGCGCAGGTGCGCGGTAATGCCGTCCGCACCGGCCTCCTGTGCAATCCGCGCGGCACGCAGAGGGTCGGGATAATCACCGCCACGCGCATTCCGCACTGTGGCCACATGATCTATGTTTACGCCAAGGCGCAGTTTTTTCGTGTCAGACATGGTGTCCTCCGTCTATTCCCCGGCAGAATGTTGTTCGGCCTTGCGTTTGGCTTCCGCTTTAGCTGCGGCTTTTGCCTTTATCTCGATCAGCTTTTGTTTGATCATCCCTTTGCGGCGTTTCTGATACACGCGGATGACAGGCACCGAGAGATAGTAACAAAGCGTCGCAAAGAAAATACCCGGCAGAACACCGCCCACCATATATGGAAAAAAGATCTCGTCGTAAAAAACACCGAGCCGCGACCAGTCAGCGGTGGCATCGGTGAAAATCGCCATAAAGTTGTCTTTCAGATCCGCGCCGGCATCCACGAACTTCCCGCCAAAAGACCGCTGAACGCTTTCGTCCATCTTGCCGCCGAGAAGCCAGTGCCCGGTGGAGAGGGCTGCGACACCGATTGGCACATAGGTCAGCGGATTACCAAAAAACGTGGCCATCAGAGAGGCGATCACATTGCCGCGCATAACGGTCGCCAGTCCGGCCGCGATAAAGAAGTGAAATCCGTAAAAAGGCGTGAAAGACGCAAATACCCCCGCCCAGATGCCCCGGGCGATCCGCTCCGGGCTGTCCGGCAGACGCCGCATACGGTGTTTGACATAGTGAAAGGCCCGTGCCCAACCGCCGCGCGGCCACAGAAATTCAAGCACAGCACGGGGCCAGCTTTTGGGAACTCTGCGTTTGAAGACCAAGAAGTTGTCCTTGTTTGAGCGGTCCGGGGTCCGGATCATTTCACCGTTAGATTATGACAACCCGATGGCCCGGATGGGACATCAGGCAGGAGATTCGACTGAAGGCCGCGACATGTTGCGCGCGCGGGACACCGCCGCAACATCGCTCTCAGCCTCAAGCGTCAGCATCAAAGAGTGCAGATGCGCGACATCCCTGAGTTCCACATAGATCAGAAGACGGTAAAAGTCAGGTTTCCTGTCGATAAATTGCAGGTCAGAAATATTTGCACGGGTTTCGCCGATCAGCGTACAGATGCGCCCCAGGGTGCCTGCGTCATTATTCAGCGTGACCTCAAGCGTCGCACCATAAACCGCCGGGTGGCTGCCGTCGTGCCAGTGCAGATCGAGCCAGCGCTCTGGCTGATCTTCGTAAGCGCCGAGACGGTCACAATCGATGGCATGAACAACCACACCGCGCCCGCGGAAAGTAATACCCACGATCCGCTCTCCGGGCAGCGGCTGGCAACAGAATGCGCGCTCAAACGACTGCCCCGGCGACAGGCCGATCACCGCGCGGCGCACGTCGACCTTCTCTCCCGGTTTCGGGACAAGATCCGGGTAGACCGACTGCACCACTTCACGCCCGGTGATCTCGGCACTGCCGAGACGCGCCATCAGATCATCGCGGTCTTTCAGGCGCATATTGCGCGCCGCCGTCGACAGCGCCTTGTCGGTGGCTTTGCGGCCCACATGCTCAAACGCCGAACGAGCCAGTTCGCGCCCGAGTTTCACAAACCGCGCACGGTCTTCTTCACGCAGCGATTTACGGATGGCTGAACGCGCTTTGCCGGTCGTTGCAATGTCGAGCCACGTGGCCTGCGGGCTCTGCCCCTCGGCGGTGATGATCTCAACAGACTGTCCGTTTTTCAGCCGCGTCCAGAGCGGCACGCGCATGTGGTCGACCTTGGCCCCGACACAGGCCATGCCGATCCGGGTGTGAATGGCAAAAGCAAAATCGATCGGCGTTGCCCCGCGCGGCAGTTTCACCACCTCGCCCTTTGGTGTGAAGCAAAAGACCTGATCGGAATACATCTCAAGCTTGACCGCTTCGAGAAAGTCTTCGTGATCCTCTTCGGCGTCAAACTGTTCGGTCAGCGTGGTAATCCAGCGCGCCGGATCCACCGCAAAGGGGTTCTGTGAGCGCACACCGTCGCGATAAGACCAGTGGGCGGCCACACCGGTTTCGGCCACGTCGTGCATCTGGATGGTGCGGATCTGGACTTCAACGCGTTTGCCGTCCCGTCCGGAAACGGTGGTATGGATCGACCGGTATCCGTTTGTTTTTGGCTGGCTGATGTAATCCTTGAAGCGGCCCGGCACCGCGCGCCAGCGCTGGTGAATGGCCCCGAGGGCGCGGTAGCAGTCTTCCTCGCTGCTCGTTATGATCCGGAAGCCGTAAATATCCGACAGGCGGCTGAAGCTCTGGTCTTTCTCCTGCATTTTGCGCCAGATCGAATAGGGTTTTTTCGCACGGCCCAGAACTTCTGCTTCCACGCCCGCCTTGTCCAGTTCCAGCCGCATATCGCCGGTGATCCGCTGGATCACATCGCCCGATTCACGCTGCAGGTTGATAAATCGCCGGATAATCGAGGCACGTCCGTCCGGGTTGAGCACACGAAACGCAAGATCCTCGAGTTCTTCGCGCATCCATTGCATACCCATGCGCCCGGCGAGCGGGGCAAAAATATCCATGGTCTCCCGTGCTTTTTGCGCCTGTTTGTCCTGACGCATGGCCTTGATGGTGCGCATATTGTGCAGACGGTCGGCGAGCTTGACCAGAATGACCCGCAGATCCTTGGACATCGCCATGAAGAGTTTGCGGAAATTTTCGGCCTGTTTTGTCTCGGTGGAATTGAGCTGCAGGTTCGTCAGCTTGGTGACACCGTCCACGAGCCCTGCCACTTCCGGGCCGAAGAGCTTTTCGACCTCGGAATAAGAGGCTTTGGTGTCCTCGATCGTGTCATGCAGCAGGGCAGTAATGATTGTCGCATCATCCAGCTGCTGTTCTGTCAGAATCGCAGCAACCGCGACGGGATGACTGAAATAAGGCTCGCCCGAATGCCGCAGCTGCCCTTCATGCATATCGCGCCCGTAGTCATAGGCGGCACGGATCTGCTTTGCATTTGTCTTCGGGTTGTAGTTTCTGACCAGAGCGATGAGACCATCCGCTGAAATGCCGAGATCTTCATCTGCTGTGATCGTCATCCCGTCCGCCCTTCAGGCCGGGGAGGAGCTGATATCAGCCCTGCCCCTGTGCGGCCATAAGCTGGCGCAGCAGCATCTCTTCGGACATGCTGTCTTCTTCCGGCTTGTCCTGTTCGGCCCCCATCAGAAGCGCCATTGCGTCTTCTTCCGGCTCATCAACCTCGATCTGGTTCTGATTGCTCTCGATCAGGCGCTCGCGCAGCTCTTCGGCGCTCTGCGTCTCATCGGCGATTTCACGCAGGGACACGACAGGGTTCTTGTCGTTGTCACGGTTCACGGTGATCGCAGCGCCGGAGGAAATCTCACGTGCACGATGCGCAGCCAGCATAACCAGTTCGAAACGGTTCGGGACTTTATCGACGCAATCTTCAACGGTGACGCGGGCCATGGAGCTCTCCAGCGGATGTAAGGTGTATCAGAAGTGCGTTATCTAGGCGCCTTTATGCGGTTTTACAAGCGCAGAATGCAGCTTTTGAACCTGGTCAACAGCGCCTTGCGGCAGGGCCGCGCACATCTCAGATATGCTGCGGCCGCAGACCGGATGCACCCAGTCCGGCGCCACATCGCAAAGCGGGACCAGCACAAAGGCACGCTCCTGCATCCTCGGGTGCGGCAGGATCAGCGTCTCAGGCGCCCGTTTCATCTGGTCGTCGAGCGTCAGGTTATACCATTCTTTGTGGGTCGAGCTGTCCGGGTGTACCAGATCGCCGGCCGCGATCAGATCAAGATCAAGTCCGCGCGCACTCCACCTTACAGTGCGCTCGCGTCCGGCACCGGCCTCAATCGTATGCAACGCGGAAAGAACCTCTACCGGGCTGAGAGACGTTTCAGCCGCAAGTGCCGCATTCACAAAATCGGGACCACTGCCCGACGGAAAGGCCGGAGTGCGGTAAAGACCGCTCAGCGCGCGAATCACTCCGATCCGGTTGTTGACCCGCGACACGGCCTTTTGTAACGTTTCCGTAGGGTCACCCCAGGCCGAGGGCAGGTTCGCCCCAAGGGCAATCAGGACAACTGACCGGATTTGAGGCAGGTTTTCGCTTATGTTTGAGGGCTTGCTCTCTTGCGACACCTGGAAAAAACCTTATTTTGCGCGTCCGACGGATGCTCAACTATTACGCATAACGAAAATCAAAGTACCAGCATCCTCCCCACGGAAGGACTGACAATGTTTTATAAGGACGAGCGGCTCGCTCTGTTCATAGACGGCTCGAATCTCTACGCGGCCGCAAAAGCGCTTGGCTTTGACATCGATTACAAGCTTCTGCGGCAGGAATTTATGCGCCGCGGCAAACTTCTCCGGGCTTTTTATTACACCGCTCTGCTTGAGAATGACGAATATTCTCCGATCCGCCCGCTGGTGGACTGGCTCAACTATAACGGCTTTTCGATGGTCACCAAACCGGCCAAAGAATACACCGACAGCATGGGCCGCCGCAAAGTGAAGGGAAACATGGACATCGAACTCACCGTCGATGCCATGGAACTTGCCCCGCGCGTCGATCACATCGTTCTGTTCTCCGGCGACGGCGATTTCCGCCCCCTTGTGGAAAGCCTGCAACGCTCGGGTGTCCGGGTTTCGGTGGTCTCCACCATCCGCAGCCAGCCGCCGATGATTTCGGACGATCTGCGCCGCCAGGCCGACAACTTCATTGAGCTCGATGAGCTCAAAGACGTAATCGGCCGCCCGCCACGCGAATTTGCCGACGCAAACGAGGCCTGAGGCGCCTGACCGGGCGCTGATGACTGGACGCTGAGCGGTCAAAGCCTTACCTCTGGCTCAACGAACCGGAGAACGCTATGATCAGACCGCCCCTCACCCTTTATCTGGCAGCGCCCCGCGGATTTTGCGCGGGCGTGGATCGTGCAATCCGTATTGTTGAGATGGCGCTGGAGAAATGGGGCGCACCGGTCTTTGTGCGCCATGAAATCGTGCACAACAAATACGTGGTGGACGGGCTGCGGGACAAAGGCGCCGTTTTCGTCGAAGAGCTTGCCGACTGTCCCGACGACCGGCCGGTGATCTTTTCCGCCCACGGGGTGCCGAAATCTGTGCCGCAGGCCGCTGAGAAGCGCGAGATGGTCTATGTCGATGCCACCTGTCCTCTGGTCAGCAAGGTGCATATCGAAGCACAGCGTCATGCCGATAACGGTTTGCAGATGATCATGATCGGCCATGCGGGCCACCCCGAAACCGTCGGGACCATGGGCCAGCTGCCCGAGGGCGATGTGCTGCTTGTCGAAACCCCGGCGGATGTTGCAACGGTCAATGTGCGCGATCCTGACCGCCTGGCTTATGTCACACAAACGACGCTGAGTGTGGATGACACGGCCGATGTGGTCGCGGCGCTGCAGGCGCGGTTCCCGGCAATCGTCGGTCCGCATAAAGAAGACATCTGCTATGCCACGACCAACCGCCAGGAAGCGGTGAAGGCGATGGCACCCAAATGCGATGCCATGCTTGTGGTCGGTGCCCCGAATTCTTCCAACTCGAAACGCCTCGTCGAGGTCGGCGCGCGCGCAGGCTGCGGCTATGCGCAACTCGTACAGCGCGCGGATGATATCGACTGGCGCGCTCTGGACGGGATCAGAAGTATCGGCATCACTGCCGGGGCCTCTGCCCCCGAAGTGCTGATCAACGAGGTCATTGCAGCGTTTGAGAACCGCTATGACGTCACGCGCGAACTGGTCGAAACGGCCGTGGAAAACGTCGAGTTCAAAGTCCCCCGCGTGCTGCGGGAGCCGGCATGAGCGACAAGGTAATTGCCCGGGCCGGCGACATAACCGGCACTGTCAAAGCGATGCAGCGACATCATGCAGCGCAGATCAGGTCAGGACTACCCGCCGATGTGGCCCTGGCACTACGAACAGCGGGCCGCACGTCGCGCGTCGACGCCATGGCACCGGAGCGCGGGCACACATCGCCCGACTGCGCGCACAGAGCCGGACGCCCTGAAATCTGCCGGATCCGCGCCAGAAACCTGGCGGCCGCCCTGTGAGCCGTATTCCACCGGCACCGCTGATCCTGGGCCTTGCGGGGCTTATTCCCTTTGTCTGGGGGGCTGCCACTTATCTGAATGACCCGCTGGCGCAATGGGGTGCCACCTATCTCGGCCCGCGCTTTATCGGGCCTTACGTGCAGCTCTTTTACGGCTCGGTGATACTCTCTTTCATGTCCGGCGTGCTCTGGGGTTTTGCGACCCGCGCCGAAGGTGCGCAGGCCGCGACCGGATACACGCTCTCTGTCATCCCGGCGCTCTGGGCTTTTTTCATGACCGGTGGCGGGCCTGTCGCCGCGGGCACGAACCTGATTTTCGGATTTACCGGGCTGCTCATCCTTGATTTCGCCTTCTGGAGGTGGGGTCTGACGCCGCCCTGGTGGATGTCGCTGCGGGTTCTTCTGACAGTGGTTGTCGTGGCGTCGCTCTGCACGGGGGTCTTCCTGTGAGCGACAAAGAAACACTGTCGGTCTATGCGGCCCGGGCTGATGAGTATGCAGCACTTGCAGCTGCCGATAGGCAAAGCAATCCGGCACTTGCCGCATTTACCCGCGCCCTGCCAGAAGAGGCAGAGGTGCTCGACCTGGGCAGCGGCCCCGGGGCCGCCGCGGCGGCCATGGCGCGCGCGGGTCTGCGGGCGACGGCCTGGGATCCGGTACCCGAAATGGTCACGCTCGCCGCCCGCAACGAGGGCGTTAATGCTGAGCAGAAAAGCTTTGACGATCTGACATGCACCGCCTGCTATGACGGCATCTGGGCAAGTTTCTCGTTGTTGCACGCCCCGCGCGAGGATTTTCCGCGGTATCTGGCTGCTATCGCCCGCGCGCTCAGACCGGGCGGGGTGTTTCACATCGGCATGAAAACCGGCACCGGCAGCAAACGCGACAAAATCGGAAGGCTCTACACCTATTACACCACGAACGAGCTGAGCGGGCTTCTTGAAACGGCGGGCTTCACTGTTTCAGAGGTCACGACCGGAGAAGATGCCGGCCTTGATGGTGTGATCGCGCCCTGGGTCAGGATCATCGCCCGTGCCTGAGCTTTACGCTTATACTGACGGTGCCTGTTCAGGTAATCCGGGACCGGGCGGCTGGGGTGCGCTGCTGCGCGCGATGGAGGGTGACACGGTTGTCAAAGAACGCGAGCTTAAGGGGGGCGAAGCGCAGACCACCAATAACCGTATGGAATTGCTCGCGGCCATTAACGCACTTGAATCGCTCAGCCGCGACAGCGAGATCACTATCATCACGGACAGCAATTACGTGAAAAACGGCATCACGTCCTGGATCCACGGCTGGAAAAAGAACGGCTGGAAAAATGCGGCGAAAAAGCCGGTCGCAAATGCTGAGCTCTGGCAGCGGCTCGATGAAGCCAACAGCCGGCACCGCGTGACCTGGGAATGGGTAAAGGGGCATGCTGGCCACCCTGAAAACGAACGCGCCGACGAACTGGCTCGTGCCGGGATGGCACCGTTCAAAAAGTGACGTTCGCGCTTTGGCGTGACATCGCGTCTCCGGGCAGCATGGCAGTTGACCCGTAGGACAATGGGCCGTGGATACGCCGGGAACGCGGGTCAGTCCTGTTCGACAGAGCTGACCCAGCTGCGCAGGAACGTATCGCGCCGCATCCGGTCCAGAAACACAAGCAGTCCCGGACCGAGCCGGATCGGTCGCACAACCGCTGCATTCGCATCGCTTTCGTCAAGATCGACAGGCGGCAGGCCGGACTGTGCTGCGAGCTCAGGCCGGGACCGCATCCCCGCGAGGAAATCAATCATGCGGCCGGCCTCTTCAGTGGCGACTGCGGTTTGCGGGATCAGTGCGGTGCGCAGCATCACGGAAACAAAATCCTCCATTTCGATGATCCGGATACCCGGTGTCTCAGCAAGGCGCGCACGCGCATAAGAGCCCAGAACGTTATAGGCCAGCGCAAGCTCACCCCGCGCGACAGCGGCAATCATATCGCCCGAACAGCAATAAAGCCGCGTGTTCAGGCGCCCCATAATCTCGGTGAGCTGCCAGTAACTTTCGGTATTGCGCGAGTCCTGCGTGGCAAAAAGATAGCCCAGTCCGGAGATGCGCACGTCATAGGTGCCGATGCGCCCGTCAAAGATACCGGGATTACCGCGCAGCAGGGCAATCAGACCCTCGCGGTTATGCGGCAGTTCCAGCCCGGCGAGAGCGGCTTCGTTGATCACCAGCACTGCCGGCTCCTGGGTGAATGCAAATACGCGGTCACGCCAGCGCGCCCACCCCGGCAGCCGCGCGGTGGCCTCGGACCGGTACGCGAGCGCCAGCCCGTCATTCGCCAGTTTGGTCTGCAGATCCATTGCCGAGGAGATCGCCAGATCATAGGCGGCGCCCTCGCGGTAAAGCGCGGTCATCACCTGGGCCGAAGAAGCCACATCATACGTGATGCTGAGACCCGGATTTTCGCTCTGAAAGGCGCGGATGATCGGGTCAAACACCTCGCTGTCGGCTGTCGAGAGAATGCGCAGCTCAGTGTCGCCACCGGGATAAAGGTGGCTCTCCTCAATCTCAAAAGCGCCGGCAGCCGTTATCCGGACAATCAGCAGGAAGGCAAGACAAGCGTGACGCATGCGCCGGCTCCTTCCGGGTTATCAGCAATCTCAAGTGAGCCGCCGTGGGCGCGCGCCACATCGGCCACAATGGTCAGTCCCAGGCCGGAGCCGACCACATCACTCACGTTGGATCCGCGTGAAAAACGGTCCGGCAGCCGTGTGATGTCTGCAGCAGCAAACCCGCGACCCTGATCGCAAAAGACCAGACGACAGGGGTTTCCGGGTTCCAGCCGAACGGTGATATCAGTTTCTGCCGCAGAGTACTTGATCGCATTGTCGAGGATATTGCGAACCGCATTCTGCAACAGGATCGGATCGCCCATGACCCGGGTCTGCTCCGGTGGCAGTTCCAGACGGATGGTGATGTCTTTCAGCTCCGCGGTCGGACCCAGCCGCCCGACGACGTCGTGCAAAAGCTCGCCGGGATCGGTCTCTTCTGTCTCCAGCTGATCAGATCGCAGCGTCACCATTGCATGATCCAGAAGCTGCCCGGCCGAGCGCGAACTTTCATCCACCGCCCGGATCATCTGGCGCAGTGCGGAACGGTTTGCAGGCTTCTCCACCTGCAGGTGCATGACCTCTGCCTGCGTGCGCACAGTGGCCAGCGGCGTGCGCACCCGGTGCGCGGCCTCAACGATCAGATCCTCTGACCGGGTCAGGGCGGCTCCGAGCCGCTGCATGAAACTGTTCAGCCCGGCGACCAGAGGCGCCAGTTCTTCGGGAGTCTCGTCGGTCACCGGGCGCAGGTCTTTCGGGCCGCGCCGCGCCATCGTTTCCGCCAGCCGGTTAAGCGGTTGCAAAGCGTTCCGCGCGGCAAGGGCACTGAGGGCTGTCGCCACGAGGAAAAACGCCACGGCGATGGCGGTGGCCGTGCCGGTAATCCGCGCTGAGATCACTTCCAGTCCAAGCCGGGTCTGCGCCACGACAACCTCGACCCGGCGCGGCCGGCTCGCGCCCGACAATGCCCGGCTGATCACCACCGAACGCAGGCTGTCACCCCGATAGGTATAGGTATCAAAGAGCGGTGCACGCGGGCCGGCACGCCCGGAAGGTACCGGCAGATCATCATATCCGGTGAGCGTTTCGCCATCGACAATGACCCGGTAAAACACCCGGTCCTCTGAAACCGTGCCCAGCATCGACAGAGCGGAATAGGGTAACTCAACCCGCACCGCCCCGTCATCGGAATAGACCGCATCGGCGATCGATGCCGCCGATGCCGCAAGGATACTGTCCTGGGTCTGTTCGGTTGCATTGCCGGCTACCCCCCGCACGGTCAAAAAGAACGCGACCGACAGCAGAGCCGCAACCAGCGCCAGCTGCACCACAAGGCGCCGCCGGATCGACGGAAGCTGTGCGTTCATTCGCGGCGCACCATCCGGTACCCCAGCCCCCGCACGGTCTCGATGGTCGCCTCTGAGGACGCAAGCTTGCGGCGCAGCCTGCCGACATAGACCTCAATAGCATTTTCCGAGACCTCGTCAGAGAAAGAAAACAACCTGTCCATCAGATGCGATTTTGAAAAGACCTGGCCCGGGGCTGCAAAGAACACCTCCAGCAAACGGGTTTCGCGGTTGCGCAGCTGTTCCGAGCTTCCGGCGGCAGAAATCATCCCGGTCGTCGAATCAAATGACAACCCGGCGAACTCACGTGTATTGGCCGCAGCCCCGCCCAGACGGCGCAAAACAGCCCTCACGCGGGCCTCAAGTTCGGTGTAATCAAAGGGTTTGGTGATGTAGTCATCCGCGCCCAGATCCAGCAGCCCCACCCTGTCCGACACCTCGGACCGCGCCGTGAGCACGATGACAGGCGTGGGGTTATCAGCCGCCCGGTGACGTTTAAGAAAGCTGCGTCCGTCACCGTCAGGCAGCATAATATCAAGCAAAATCAGATCGTAATCTGTAGTTCTGGTGGCCAGCTCCGCGTCATTCAGACAATCCGCGTGATCAACCACATGACCGGCCAGCGCAAACCGGCCCGTAAGCGCTGCGGCCAGATCGGCGTTGTCTTCTACCAGCAGGTATCTCATTGGCGCGATGTTCTTCCGACGTGACAGGTTGGTGTCAGGTTCTTACAGTCTGATGACCACACAAGCGGGTGGAGACCCGCGTGTCAAATGGGAGGAACCAATGACAAAACGTCTTTTCAAGGCGCTCGTAGCGAGTGCCGTACTTACTTTGGGTGCCGGCACGGCTGCGACAGCCGCAGAGTGCATCGCCCCTGCGAACCCCGGCGGTGGCTGGGATTTCACCTGCCGCCAGATCGGCAAAATCATGTATGACATCGGCGCTGTCGACCAGCCCGTGCAGGTCACCAACATGGCCGGTGCCGGTGGCGGCCTTGCCTATAACCACGTTGTTGCAGAACGCAACACCGACGAGGATCTGATCATCGCGGCCTCTACCGCCACCTCCACGCGTCTGGCACAGAACGCCTATGCCGGAATGACCGCGGATCAGGTACGTTTTGTCGGTGCTATCGGCGCCGACCCGGGTGTGATCGTTGTTGCAGCCGACAGCCCCTATCAGTCGCTGAATGATCTGGTTGAAGCGATCAAAGCCGATCCCGGTTCCGTGGCCTTCGCCGGTGGCTCCGCAGTGGGTGGCTTTGACCACATCAAACCGCTGATGATCCTGCAGCGCGCAGGTTTTGACGACATCAAAAAGGTAAAATACATCGGTGTTGACGGTGGCGCGGATGCGATCACCCAGACGGTCGGAGGTTTCACCCAGGCGATGACCGGCGATATGTCCGAGATCGTGGGCTTTCTGAAAGCCGGTGAGGTTCGTGTCATTGCGGTTCTGACCGACGAGCGGGTACCGGGATTTGAGGATATCCCTACAGCCAAAGAACAGGGCTATGACGTGGTCGCGGTAAACTGGCGCGGCCTCTACGTGCCCAAAGGCATCTCTGACGAGAAGTTCGAAGAGTGGGCCGGCAAACTGCAGCAGGTCGCCGACAGCGATGAGTGGGCAGCGGCGATGGAAGCGAACGGTCTGGCGCCCTTCACCAAAGTCGGTGGCGATTTCCAGTCCTACGTGGACAATCTGGTGCTTGAGATCAACGCCATGTCCAAAGAGCTGGGAGTTATCCAGTAATGGCAAGTGACCGGATTTTCGGTCTGGTCACGCTCTTTGTGGCGCTCGCATACATCGCGAGCGCCACGCAGATCCAGACCAGCTTTCTCACCGACCCCGTTGGCCCCAAAGCCTTTCCGATGCTGATCGGTGCTGTGGCGGCTCTGTGCTCGCTGGTCATGATCATAAAACCTGATCCTGATCCCGACTGGCCGGCCGCGCGCACCTGGGGTGCGCTTGCTGTCGCGGTCGTGGTTCTGATCATCTATGCTTTTACGCTGAAACCATTCGGTTTCGTGATCCCGACAATCGCCGCTGCTGGCATTCTGAGCTACCAGATCTCGCCCCGCCCTGTGGCTGCCGCTCTCTCGGGTCTCGGGCTCTCGATCGGCCTCTATGTTCTCTTTAAATATGCGCTGGGGCTGAGCCTTGCAGGGTTCCCGAAAGGCTGGTTCTGAGATGGAAATCTTTGCAAACCTCGCTCTGGGATTTGGCATCGCGCTCTCCCCTTTCACGCTGGCCCTGGCTGTTGCGGGCTGTTTTCTGGGCACAATCATCGGCGCATTGCCGGGGCTCGGGCCTTCCAACGGGGTCGCCATTCTGATCCCACTTACCTTTACCATGGGGCTTGATGCCACCTCCGCGCTGGTGCTGATGACATCGGTCTACTACGGCGCGATGTATGGCGGGCGGATCTCCTCGATCCTGCTTAACATCCCCGGCGATGAGCCTGCCCTGATGACAACGCTCGACGGTTATCCGATGGCCAGACAGGGCCGCGCGGGTGATGCGCTGGTGCTCTCCGGTGTGGCGTCCTTTGTCGGGGCGTTCCTTGCAACGGTCGGTCTGATGCTGCTGGCGCCGATGCTGGCGCGCGTGGCCTACCTCTTTGGTCCTGCTGAGTATTTCGCGCTCTACCTGCTGGCCTTCTGCACGCTTGGCGGCATGGCCTCCAACAACCAGGCCAAGGCAGCGCTTGCCTCCTGTATCGGTCTGGGCATTGCCATGATCGGCGTGGACAGCTCCTCCGGCCTGCCCCGCCTCACGGGGGGCAACCTGCACCTCTATGACGGCATCGATTTTCTTGTGGCTATCGTTGGCCTGTTTGCCATTGCCGAAGTCTTCTTCTTCATCGAAAGCCACGGAAAAGGCTCCTCCATCGGCGTCAAACTCGACAAGGTCCGCATTCCCTGGAAAGACATCATGGACACCAAATGGACCATGCTGCGCGCTTCCGGTGTGGGCTTTATTGCCGGCATCCTGCCTGGCGCGGGGGCGTCGCTGGGCTCTTTTCTGGCTTATATGTCGGAAAAATCCATCGCCGGGGAAAAGGGTGGCTTTGGCACAGGTGTGGCCAAAGGGGTCGCCGCGCCTGAAGCCGGAAACAACTCAGCAGCCGGCGGCGCCCTGGTGCCGATGCTGACGCTCGGGGTGCCGGGCTCCGGCACCACCGCGGTGCTGCTCGCCCTGCTGATGACGCTCAACATCACACCCGGGCCCACGCTCTTTACCGAGCGGCCCGAAGTGGTCTGGGGCCTCATTGCCTCGCTGCTGATCGCGAATGTAGTGCTGCTTCTGATGAACGTGCCGATGGTCAAAATCTTTGTGAAGGTTCTGATGGTGCCGGCGTGGGTGCTGCTGCCCGGGGTCACGATGATCTCATTTGTGGGCATCTACTCGCTCTCGGGCAGCTACTTTGACCTGCTGCTGATGGTCGGATTTGGTGTTCTGGGATACATCCTGCGCAAGCTCGATATCCCGACGGTGCCGGTCATCCTCGGCATCCTGCTCGGCGGCAATATGGAAGACGCGCTGCGCCGCGCCATGGTGCTCTCAGACGGAGACGCCATGTTCCTCTTCTCGACACCCATCGCCGTCGGGCTCTGGATCGCTGCCATCGCGGGCTTCGTGGCACCAATGTTCCTGCGCGGTGTCCTGAAAAAGCCGCCGGCGATCACAGACTGATGGTCCGTGTGCTGGTTCCCTCCGGCGCGCTCGGGCTGAACTATGACGAAACGGCCCTGCAGCGCGGCATCGCGGCAGGGCCGGATATCATCGCCATTGACGGCGGCTCAACCGACAGCGGCCCGGCTTATCTCGGGCGGGGTGTGTCGAAATACGCGCGCGCGTCGGTGAAATCGGAATGGGCCGGGCTGATGGCGGCCCGGGCACAGGCCGGTGTGCCGCTGGTGATCGGCACCGCCGGCACCTGCGGCGCGGACAGCGCGGTTGACTGGATGCTCGATATCACGCGCGAGATCGCCGCAGAACAGGGCACCCCGCTGAAAATCGCCGTACTGCGCAGCGGTCAGGATCCCGCCGCGACCGCACAGGCATGGAAGGACGGGCGCATCACCCCCCTGGGCAATGCCCCGGATATCGACGCGGATGCCATCGCGGACTGTACAAACATCGTAGCCCTTGCCGGGGCAGAGCAGATCACCGCGGCACTGGAAACCGGTGCGGACATCATCATCGCCGGGCGCACAACCGACACCGCGATAATCGCAGCACTGCCGCTGATGCGCGACTGCCACGCCGGCGGCGCCTGGCACGGAGCCAAGATCGGCGAATGCGGCGCGCTCTGTGCCACCAATCCGCAATCGGGTGTCATCATGATCGATTTCGACGCCACGGGCTTTACTGTGACACCGCTGGCAGATGGCGCGCATGCCAGCCCGCACACTGTGTCCGCTCATATGCTCTATGAGAATGCGGACCCCTTCATCCTGTTTGAACCCGGCGGACACCTTGATGTGACCGGCGCCGTTTATAAAGCAGCAGATGACACTTCGGTGAGGGTCGAAGGCTCCGAATGGGTGCCGGCAGATGACTATACCGTGAAACTCGAAGGCACGCGTGCCGTGGGTTTCCGGACCGTGACCATCGCGCTGCTGCGCGATCCGCTTTACGTCGCCAATGCCGCTGCCTGGGCTGATGACATTATCGCAAAGTGCAGCGCAAAGATCGAAGCGCGCATGGGTCTCGCAGCGGAAGATTATACGCTCGATCTGCGCCTTGTGGGGCATTCCGCCAGCTTCGGCACGCTCGAGACCCGCACCGGCGATCCATTTGAGATCGGTGTCATTGCGATCATTACCGCCCCCGATGCCGCCCGAGCCTCGGAGATCGGCAAAATGCTGAACCCCTATCTGCTGCACCACCCGCTGACCCGGGAAGAGGAACAGCCGACATTTGCCTTTATGTTCTCCCCGCCCGAGATGCATCACGGTGAGGTGTTCGAGTTTGTGCTCAACCACGTTCTGCACCTGAAGAACCCGATGGACGCCTTTCGCCTGGAGGTAATCGATCTTGCCTGAACTTCGCTCTCTCGTGACCAAGGTCCGCAGCAAAAACGCCGGGCCCTTCTGGCTGACCATCGATATCTTCTGTGGATCGCAGGCGGCCTATGAGCGTGTGCGGGACGGTCTGGCTACATCCCGGGTAGCGGAGGTGTTCGGCACCCGGCGCCAGACAATAAAAAGGTTCGATATACCGGATCTGCAGGTCGTGAAGTTCAGCCTGCCCCGGCCTGCAGTGCAGGGATCGCTGCACGACCGGGACATGCACGGTGCCTCCTGGGCTGCTCTGCTGGGCGAAACTGTTATCTGAGCAGCGACCCGGTGAGAGCCTGAAGCCCGCCGGCGAACGATTGTCCGACGCCATGTGAGTTCTGAGCTTTCCTGAAATAACCGCCTGCATACCGTCGGAACGAAAGGCCAGTGCGAACCGCGCGGAGATTCAGACCCGCATTCATGACCAGCCGGATATGCAAATTGCCACCACTGGCGGGCCCGGATAAGGTCGCGACATGCAGGACAATGCCACCCCCCGTTTCGCTGCCCGTCTCAACGCCTTTAAAATCGGTGCTGCCGACTACTGGCCGGGCAGGAATATCGTGACCACCAGTGATCTGCTCGCGCGGGCAGCCACGGCCGGTCTGACGGCGGCGGATCTGAATTATCCGGATCATTTTGTCTCTGACACCCCGGCGGATCTGACCCGTACGCTGAACGACAACGGCATGGTGCTCAACGGTCTCGCCATGCGGTACTACACCGATCCCGGCTATAAACTGGGCGCATTCACGCATCCCGATGCCACAGTGCGCCGCGCAGCCATCGACGAAACAAAACGCGGGCTGGATGCTCTGGCGGAGATGGGGGGGCGGCTGATGACGCTCTGGATGGGTCAGGACGGGTTCGATTATTCGTTTCAGATGGACTATGCCCGCGCCTGGGACGACACGATCGCGGCGATGGCCGAAGTGGCCGATCACAACCCGCAGATCGATATCGCGCTGGAGTACAAACCCAACGAGCCCCGCGCCTTTGCGCTGATGCCGGATGCGGCGACAACCTTGCTGGCCCTGCGCGACATCGGACGAGCGAACACCGGCGTGACGCTCGATTTTGCCCATGTGCTTTATGCAGATGAAATGCCGGCCTTTGCCGCAGCCCTCGTCGCACGTCACTCCAAAATTCTCGGGGTGCATCTGAACGACGGCTACGGCAAGTGGGACAACGGGTTGATGGTCGGGGCGGTGCATCCTGTGCAGACGGTTGAACTGCTGGTCGAACTGGAACGCGCGGGCTATGACGGCGCGATCTATTTTGACACGTTTCCCGATCACTCGGGCCTCGATCCGGTCGAGGAGGCACGCACCAATATTGAGGTCGTTAACCGACTGCGCGCAATTGCATCAGGGCTTGTCGGCGATGCTGATCTGCGTGCTGCCATTGCGGCCCAGGACGCGCCTCTGGCGATGCGGCTGGTTCAGGCGGCGATGTTAAAGTGACGCTGCTGGTTGTCGGATCGCTTCATCTGGACGTGGTGACCCGGGCGCCGCATCTTCCCGGCATCGATGAAACTGTTACCGGGAGCGGCGTCGATTATGTCTTTGGCGGCAAGGGCGGCAACCAGGCCATCGCCGCCGCGCGCATGGGCGGGCAGGTACATTTCGCAGGCCGCGCCGGCAGCGACACATTCGGTCACTCGTTGCGGCACACACTGGCGGCCGCGGGCGTAAACACGCAACAGCTGCAACCGGATCCGGGACCCAGCGGCATGAGCGTGGCGATCGTGAACGCTGATGGTGATTATGGTGCAGTGATCGTATCGGCTGCCAACCTGAACATCGATGCTGACGCAATCCGAATTCCGAATGGCACAAAGCTGGTTCTGCTGCAGAACGAAATACCGGATGCGGTAAATGCCGCGGTGGCCCGCAAGGCCCGCGCTTCGGGCGTTCCCGTCTGGCTCAACGCCGCTCCGGCGCGGACGCTGTCGTCATCGCTTGTGGCGAGTTGCGACCTTCTGCTCGTCAACCGTGTGGAGGCTGCCTTCTACAAAGATTTGAGTGGTGGACCGGAGGTGCTGAAAACACTTGGCGCTGGCGGGGTGCGCTTCAGGGGGCGCACATATCCCGCACCTGAGGTCCGCCCCGTTTCCAGCCACGGCGCGGGAGATATGTTTGCCGGTGCGCTGGCCGCGAGCGTTGCCAGCGGCCAGACACCGCAAGAGGCCATCGGATTCGCCCAGGCCGCCGCAGCACTGCATGTGGCCTCGGACCTCGCAGCCCGCGCCGCAATGACCCGCGATCAGGTCACGGCATTTCTCAATGCTCAGCCGAGCCGGTAAAACCGCGCCGCTGTTCCGCCGAATATCTGCGCCTGCTCGCCCGCCGGGAGATGCGCAGTCAGCTCCCGCGCCATATCTAACCAGTCACCGTATTCGCAGCGCAACCGGCACACCGGCCAGTCAGACCCCCACATCACACGCCCTGGTCCGAAACTGTCGAGGACATGGCGGGCAAATGGACGCAGATCTTCGATGCTGACGTCTTCTGAGGCCTCAGTCACCAGCCCGGAAAGTTTGCAGTACCCACCGGTCTCCTGAGCCAGCGCCGTGATACCCTCAGCCCAGTCAGAAAAGCTGTTCCGACCCTGTTGCGCCTCCGAAATCTGTGGCTTGAGGCAGTGATCAAAAACCACCCGCAGGTCCGGCCACTTGCTTATCAGGCGGCGAAAATTCGGGATATGTTGCGGAAATCCGAGCGCATCAAAAGTCAGATCCAGATCAGTTAATGCGCCATAGGCCCATTGAACATCCTCGCGCAGCATCCAGTTGTCATCGGAAATATCCTGGATCATCGGGCGCACGCCAAGAAATTTCGGGTGCCTCGCGAAACGCTCAAGATGGCTGAGGTGCGCGGGATCCTCAAAATCGATCCACCCTACCACGCCGCGGATCATCGGTGAGGCATCGGCAAGACCCAGCATATATTCAGTTTCATGCACTGTTGCCGCCGCCTGAACCAGAACCGTCCCGCCGATCTGGTGCGCGGCAAGCGCCGGCGCGAGATCATCCGGCGCATAAGCACGGTTCAGCTCCGGCACGTCCCGGGGCATCCAGTCGTAATCGCCGCGCGCCGGCTGCCAGAAGTGCTGGTGCGCGTCGATCCGGGGCAGCGTCACGTGGGCGCGTCCTCGCGCAGCAGACCCCTTGATTTGAGCTCCGTCCAGAGAGCGTCCGGGATGTCGGCCTGTGCCGCCTTCAGATTGCCCTGCATTTCAGCAACACTCTTGCCACCCGGAATGACCGACACATGCGCCGGATGCAGCAGCGGGAACCGGAAGGCAGCATCGACGAGACGCACGTTATGTTCTTTGCAGACCGCTTCGATGGCACTCACCCGGTCCATCACATCCTGTGGCGCGGGGTCATAATTATACATAGCACCCTGCCGCGCGCCTGTGGCGAGAATTCCTGAGTTATAGGGCCCGCCTGTGACGATCCCGATACCGCGGCTTTCACAAAGCGGCAGGAAGCTGTCGAGCGCCTTCTGTTCGAGCAGCGTGTAGCGCCCGGCCAGAAGGAAAAGATCGAAATCGCCCCGTTCGGCAAGGGTCTGGCAAACCTCCCACTCATTTACGCCGCCACCGATGGCCCGGATCAGCCCCTGATCCCGCAGAGATACCATCGCGTCATAGCCCCGTCCGGCAAAGAATTCCTCGATCCGCATATCTGAGACTTCTTTGGAGCCATGCGTGAAAATGCACAGATCATGCACGTAAAGGATATCGATACGCTCCACACCGAGCCGCGAGAACGAATGCTCAAACGATCGCATCACGCCGTCATAGGTGTAATCGAAATGCTCGCGGCGCACCGGTACGTCGAACCATTTGCCCACCCCTGACCGGTGCTCTGGCGCGCAGGCCTGAATGAGCCGGCCCACTTTCGTTGAAAGCACGTAGTCATCGCGCGGTTTGTCACGCAGAAACGCATTGAGCCGGGTCTCGGACAGGCCCATCCCGTAAAGCGGCGCCGTATCGAAATAGCGCACACCGCCTTCCCAGCCGGCATCCAGCGTCGCCCGCGCGTCTTCGTCGCTGATCGCGCTGTAAAGATTGGCAATCGGTGCCCCCCCGAAACCAAGCTCCGTGAAGGTGACACCGCCGTTGCCGAGGCGGTCCAGGTGCCGCGTTTTCAAAACCATACTGCTCTCCATTTTTGCTCCTGCGAGCTTACACCGGAATACCGTTGCAAGGCCAGATCAGAGCAGTAAGCTGAGGCCCTGGGGAGGGCCAGAAATGACATCAAGGTTCAAAGCGGTTTTCGGCGAGCCAAAGCCCGTCATAGGCATGGTGCATATCGGTGCGCTGCCTGGCAGCCCGCTCTATGATCCGGAGGCTGATCTGCTGGCTGCCGCCCGCGCCGATCTTCTGGCCCTGCAGGCCGCTGGCTTTGACGCGGTGATGTTCGGCAATGAAAATGACCGCCCCTATGAGTTCGAGGTGGACCGGGCATCGACTGCTGCGATGGCGATGCTGATCGGACAGTTGCGGTCCGAGATTACCGTGCCTTTCGGCGTGAACGTGCTCTGGGATCCGATGTCCACGATTGCGCTGGGGGCTGCCACCGGCGCGGGGTTTGTGCGCGAGATATTCACCGGCAGCTATGCCTCCGACATGGGCCCCTGGACCCCGGATGCGGGACGCGCCATGCGGTATCGCGACCGGCTTGGGCGGTCGGATATGGCGATGCTCTATAATGTCTCGGCTGAATTTGCCCATTCGCTGGATCAGCGCCCGCTGCCCGACCGGGCGCGCAGTGCCGTCTTTTCATCGATCCCCGACGCCGTGCTGGTTTCTGGTCAGATCACCGGCGAGGCGGCTGCCCTGTCTGATCTCGAAGCGGTAAAGGCCGTTTTGCCCGACACGCCCGTGATGGCCAATACCGGCGTGAAACACGACACCGTGGCCGACGTGCTGGCCATCGCCGACGGCTGCATCGTCGGCTCCTCTCTGAAAACCGACGGTGATACCTGGAAAGCCGTCGATCCCGACCGCGCGCAGGATTTCATGGACCGTGTCCGGAAGGCCCGCGCATGAAAGACCGCATAGGCCGCGACCTGAAAGACCTGATGCGCATCCCCGGCCTGTCGGGCCATGAGGACCGTGTGCGCCGGGCCCTGCGTGAGCGGCTGAGTGCAACAGGCGTGGAAAGCCGCTCCGACAGGCTGGGCAATCTCGTGGCGCATTTCCCCGGCGAAGGACCGGCGGTGATGCTTTTTACCCATATGGATCAGCTCGGCTTTATCGTGCGCCGGGTTGAGACAAACGGTCTGTTGCGTCTTGAACGGCTTGGCGGCGTGCCTGAGCGCGCGCTGGCTGCTCAGGAGGTACTGGTCTGTGTCGGCGAAGGCCGCGATGTGCCAGGCGTTATCACAAACAAAAGCCACCATGCGACCCGGCCGGATGAAAAATATACGGTGACGCCCTGCGCCGGACTTTATGTGGATACCGGGTTCGGCTCGGCAAAAGCCGTTGAAGAAGCGGGCATCCGCATCGGTGCGCCGGTTGTTTATGCGCCGCAGGCCACCGATCTGGCCGGTGACCGGATCACGGGGACAAGCGTGGATGACCGCGCCGGATGTGCCGTGTTGCTGGAAGTCGCGCGGCTGCTGAAGGACCGCGAGGGCGGCCCCCCGGTGCACCTCGCATTTACCGTGCTGGAGGAATTCAACCTGCGCGGCGCCCTGCCCCTGGCGCAGAAACTGCAACCCGACATCGCCATCCAGATTGATCTGATGCTGGCCACGGATACGCCCGATATGGCGGACAGGGGCGATATGGTGCTGGGCGGCGGGCCGGGTATGAGCCTTTATTCATTTCACGGACGCGGCACGCTCAATGGTGTGATCCCGCACCCCGCCATGGTGCAGCTTTTTGAGACAACGGCGCAGGCGCAGAACATCCCGCTGCAGCGCAGTGCGCAGACCGGGGTGCTGACCGATCTGTCCTATGTTCAGCTGGTCGGCGAAGGCGTGGCATCCGTCGATCTGGGCTTTCCGATGCGCTATTCACATTCCGCCCGTGAGGTCTGCGATCTGGAAGACCTCTGCGCGCTGACGCGACTGCTCGCGGCCGCGCTCGCCCGGATCGGCCCGGACTTCTCGCTCGACAGGGATGACTACACCTGATGGATTATACGCTCGGCATCGACATCGGCACCTATGAGACCAAGGGCGTTCTGGTCGATATGACCGGATCAGTGGTCGCACAAGCGGCCCGTGGCCACAAAATGCTTGTGCCGCGTCCGGGCTGGGCAGAGCACCGCCCGGAAGAAGACTGGTGGGGCGATTTCGTTTTTGTCTGCCGAAAGCTGCTGAAAGAAAGCGGTATTGCCCCCGGTGCCATCCGCGCCGTTTCCTGCAGCGCCATCGGCCCCTGCATGTTGCCGGTGAATGCAGCGGGAGATCCGCTCATGAATGGCGTGCTCTATGGTGTCGATGGCCGTGCTGCTGCCGAAGTGCAGGAGCTCACGGACCGCATCGGCGAAGAGCAGACCATCGCACGGTGCGGCAACGCGCTGACATCACAATCCGTCGGGCCAAAAATCCTCTGGCTGAAACGCAACCATCCGGATCTGTACAAAAAGACGGCGCATATCCTGACCTCGACCAGCTTTCTGGTGCAGCGTCTGACCGGTGAGGTCGTGATCGACCACTATACCGCGGCGAATTTCTCGCCACTCTATGATGTCCAAAGGCAGGACTGGGTCGATGACCTGGCCGATGACATCATCCCGTTGGAAAAACTTCCCCGCCTGTTGTGGTCGGACGAGATCGCCGGGGAGATTACAGCAGCTGCGGCCGGGGCAACAGGGCTTGCGCAGGGAACGCCCGTGACCGCAGGCACCATTGATGCCGCCGCCGAGGCGCTCTCGGTGGGTGTCGACCGGCCCGGCGACATGATGATGATGTACGGGTCCACGATCTTTATCATCCTGCGAACCCGGTCTCTCACGGCCGATCCACGCATCTGGTACGCGCCCTGGCTGTTCAGGGGCGAACACGCCTCGATGGCGGGGCTGGCGACCTCCGGCACACTGACCCACTGGTTCCGGGATCAGGTTGCGCGCGATCTCGACGCGGACGATGCCTTTCCCGCACTGGCGGCCGAGGCTGCCGCAAGCCCGCCCGGTGCAAACGGGCTGTTAATGCTGCCCTATTTCTCCGGTGAGCGGACACCGGTCCACGATACAAACGCAAAAGGGGTGCTCTTTGGTCTCAACCTTACCCACACGCGCGGCGATATGTACCGCGCGCTGATTGAGGGGATCGCACATGGTACCCGCCACGTTACCGACACCTTCGCAGACCTCGGCCAGTCCCCTGCCAGACTGCTCGCCGTAGGGGGCGGCACGCAGAACGCACTCTGGCTGCAGGCCACCTCCGATATCACCGGCATCGACCAGATCGTCTGTGAAAAAACCATCGGCGCGAGCTTTGGCGATGCTTTCATGGCGGCTCTCGCCGTGGGTTTGGTCGACCGCAGTGACATCACGAAATGGAACCCGGTTTCCCGGACAGTCACAGCCCGCCACGACCCGGTTTACGAAAAAGCGCACGGGCTTTTTCGCCGGCTCTATTCGCAGACAAAGGACATCGCAGAGGCGCTTGGACAGCCCCAGGCATAGCCAGCTTCAGACGGCGCTGGACCAGCGCGCAACGGCCACACCCACGGTGGCCGAGACCCCCGTCAACAACGTGCCCCAGATCAGATCAGTGGCCACCATGCGCCATGTCCAGTCCTTCAGCGTGGCGAGATTGGTGAACTCGTATGTTCCGTAACCCATCGCACCGATCAGTGCCGCGGAACCAAACACCGCAAGCAGCGCGCGCCCGTCCTGCATCGCAGGCCAGCTGACAAACCAGAGCAGAACTCCGATATAAAAGGCATAGAAGATCACAGCCGGGCCCAGGCGCGGACTGTCGAGCAGAAGAGAGGCAATATCGCGCTCAAACACAGGTTTCACGATGTAGCGAAGGCCCATAAAATCCAGGCCCAGAAACACCGCGAAGGTCACGATGTAGAGAATGGCAAGCGTCATACCGGCTCCTGTCGTTGCACTCTGAGCGAACACGCGACAGTGTCAAAAGGTTCCGAACGGGCCATCGCCTGGTGCAAACGGGCCTGTGGCCTACTTCACGGCCCCCGCGGCCATGCCCTTGATGATATATTTTTCCAGAAAGATAGCGACCACCACCAGCGGCAGGATCGCGGCTGAAGAAAGCGCCGCCATCGACCACCAGTTGATCCCCTGAGACCCCGTCTGGGACGCCACCATTACAGGCAGGGTTTTGGCATCCGTCGAGGTGAGCAGTGCGGCGAAGAAATACTCGTTCCAGCAAAGAACAAGGCTCAGGATGAAGGCCGCGACCATGCCAGGCAGCGCGATGGGCAGAACGATCTGGATAAATGCGCCCCAGATGCCGAGACCATCGACAAGGGCCGCTTCTTCAAGCTCAACAGGGATGCCCTCAAACTGATCGCGCATGATCCAGATGACGATGGGCAGCACCATCAGCGTGTAGAGCAGGATGAGCCCCACGCGGCTGTCGAGCAAATCAAGCGAACGGTAAAGCACGAGGAATGGCAGTGCCAGGACCACCGGTGGCAGGATCATCTGGCTGAGGAAGAAAAACGAGATATCGGAATTGCGCATGAAGCCGAACTTAAAGCTGAACCGCGACAAACCGTAGGCCGCCAGCGAACCCAGCACGACCGCAAGGGCCGAGGCCGAAAGTGCGACCACTGTGCTGTTCCAGAAACGCTTCAGGAATTCTTCGCGCACGGTGGACACCTCACCGATAAGGCGCGGCGAGAGACCTAAGGATTCCCACCCTTTCCAGCGCGGCGTGAAATCCCACCAGGGAATGAGGTTGCCCTTCATCACGTCAGGCGCAAGCTTGAAGGAGGTGGTGATCGTCCAGAAGATCGGGAACAGACAAATTACGGCCCAGGTCATCAGCGCGGCATAGATCGCCACGCGGCTGGCCCACCAGCGGGTTTTCATGCGCCGGTCGGACGGGTGATTTTTAAAAACAGCGCTCATGCAGGTCGCTCCATCCAGCGGCTGACCAGCTTCAGGAGCAGGGTCACGAATATGATGATCAGCACCAGATATACCATCGCCAGCAGCGTCCCGTAGCCGACGTTGGACCGGTCGCGGTATTCGCGGAAAATGAAACTTGTGACGCTGTCAGTGGCCCCGCCCGGCCCGCCGGATGTGACGTTGATGATCACATCCGCCAGCTTGAGTTTGAAAATAATCCGGATCACCACGGCGGTCACGGAAACCGGCAGCATCAGCGGGAAAATCACCTCTTTGAAGCTTTGCCATCCGCTTGCGCCATCGACTTTTGAGGCTTCGATGACTTCGCGCGGCAGCGCCTGCAAACCAGCCAGCAACATGATCATCATGAAGGGGATAAACGTCCAGGCATCCATCGCCATGATCATGAAGCGCGCGATCTCGGGAGAGCCGAAAAAGCTCGGATTGTCCCAGCCAAGCTCGCGTGCAAGCCTCGAGATCGGCCCGAAGCGGATCTCCATCATCGATTTGCCGATCATCCATGAAACGGCTACCGGGCTGAGCATCAGCGGCAGCAGAAACACCACGCGAAAGAACTTCCGCGCCCTGATCTGCGCGTTGAGCAAAAGCGCCAGACCGAACGCGATGACATATTCCACGCTGACAGCCAGCACATAATACACCATATTTTTCAGCGCGTTCCAGTAAAACCCGTCGTTCCACATCTCACGCATATTGTCCCAGCCATTGGGCTGCGGGCCATCAGGTGAGGCAAGGTTCCAGTCGGTAAAGGATATATAGCCGGCAAAGAGCAGCGGGAAGATAACGAGGCTGATCACAAAGAGTGCAGCCGGCAGGACAAAGAGCGTACGCTTGCCCTTTTCGCCGTTGATGATCACCTGAGCGGCACAAAGCGCCGTGGCCCAGAGCATATAGGCATAAAGCACCGGTCGCCAGGTTGCGAAACCGATGTCGGTACGACCGGTTTCATGGGCGAACTGAAACACCGCCAGAAGAACGACAAGCGCCGCCGAGGCACGCACCATCCAGCGCCCTGTCCGCTGCCGCGCTTCAGAAATATTGTCCGCCGTGACGGTATGCAGCAGGTCGCCCTCGGTACTCATGTCCCGAGGTTAGCCGCGTCTTTGGCGACTGTTAACCCTGTAAATGAAACAGTGCGTTAATCACCGTCACCGCCGCTGCAGCCATCGCTGAAACTACTGCAGCCGCCGGCAATCGATCCGCTGCCATCATCCTCGTTGCGTCGCGGATGATCGGTAAGCTGACGGATGAGCCAGACAACAGCGAGGATGAACAGCGCAATAAAAACGCCGTTCATCGGGTTGTCCGGAAAGGCACGCAAACCGGGGCTGAAAAGACCTTCGTTCATAGCGTCGGTCTGCATGTCAATCGCGTCAGTCGTTTACGTCCTGGCCTGCACTACCTTCACGGTTGCGGCGGGCCATACGAACGACGAGGGCGAGGATAAGGACCATCCCGATGATAAGAAAAATGCTGGCGTCAGGCATCAGAGTACTCCGAGGTTTGTTTGTTTCAGTCAGTGCGGCACAGCGCTAACATCGTAAAGTGGCGCGAATGTGGCGCAGATACGGATTCCGCGCCTGCAGACCAGGACCCGGACGCGTGCATATTGATGTGAAAAAACAATGGCATAATCCCTGCGCAACCCACACATCGTGGCTCCACTGCCCGGAGCCGGGACCCGGCATGTATCCGAAGGCAAAGGCCGGACGATGAAAAATGGCGCACGAAACCCCGTGCGCCATTTATCCTGATTAAGCCAGCTGTGCCGCAGTCTCAGAGACCGAGCGACGCCTTATAAAGTGCGATCTGGCTCTCGCGTCCGATCTGGTCGGTGATCTTTTCCCAGGCCGCCGCGATGGCATCCGCAGTTTCCTGCGCCGATCCGTACTGGCCGGCATAGCCCTTGGCCAGTTCATCCTCAGCTACGGAATAATACTGGAAGATGCCCGGAATACGCGGTTCGATCGCGGCATTCGGGTGGTTGTAGCTGTCCGCGTTCGAGCCGAGATAATCCTCTACAAATGCGCGGTCGTAGCCGGCTTCTTCCCACTCCTCATACTGAAAGTGCGACTGGCGGTAAGGCTGGAAACCCGACGGATAGGCCGAAGCCCAGAGCGACAGATCTTTGCCGCCCAGATGCGCCGCGGCTGACCACGCAGCTTTCTTCTTCTTTTCGTCGCCCTCAACCGTGGCCATCACGTAAACGCCCCAGCCGATATAGGCCATATTGGGCGCTTCGTTGCGGGTCTCCTCCCATTCGCCGGCCTGCGCGTTGTAAACGCGATCAGATGCCGGGTTGATGCCAAATCCCACGACATCGCCAACGACAGAGGTGTCGGACGTGCGCGCGGATGAGCCGACATCGCCCCACCACATCAGCATCGAGCCTGTGCCCGCAAGGAACTGCTGGAACGCGGTCGTGCCCGGATCGGCGTTGATCTGGTCTGCCGGATAAGCGCCGGCCTCAATGAGGTCCATCACATCCTGAATAGCCTGAACCCAGGCGGGGTTATTCACCATTGGCTTCATCGTGTCAGGCTCAAAGAGCCAGGCCGGGCTGTTGGGGTGCTTTGCATAGGCCGATGCGCGGTTTTCAAGGAAATAAAACCCGAAACCGCCCCAGCCCTTGAGCGGATCAAGATAGCCATGCGCCGGCAGACCGGTCAGCGGATCTTCCTTGCCGATCAGCTCTTTGGAGACCTCGTTAATCTCCTGCCAGGTAGTGGGCACCTCGCGGCCGGTCAGAGAACCCTCGCCGAAATAATCGGTACGATAAGCAAACGAATGGCAGTCGCCGTCGATGGAGACACGGTAGGTTTTTCCGTCCCATGTACCAACCGGCTCTTTGAGGTAATCGACATAGTCGTCCATGTCGATCTGCTCTTTTACCCAGTCGGGCATCTCTGAGGCCAGACCCTTGCCCAGCACGTCGCCTTCAAAGGGTGCACCCATCTCGACGATGTCGAAATCAACCGTGCCTGTCGCGATAGACTGCTGCAAACGCGCGTTGTAATCGGCCTGCGCCAGATCGATCCAGTTGATCGTGGCACCGGTATAGGCCTCCCAGGGCTTCAGGAACCCGCGGAAGAGAAAGTTATGCAGGTTCTGGTTGTTCAGACCCATGAAGGTCAGCTCGACCCCTTCAAACTCGCCTTCGGCCACGTTCTCTTTGGTCGCTCCGAGGCACAGCTCACCGACCTTCTGCCAGTCGCTGTCGGTCGGAGACCCTGCACCCACGCCGGGGATCTTCAGAATCTCGGCACGGACATTGCCATGCGCATCGGCCATCGCCGCGCCTTTTGGCATCATCGCCATGGCGCCCACTGCAGCAGATCCTTTGAGCATCTGGCGGCGGTTCATTTTCTGCGCGGCACGAATGTAGTTGTAGAGTTCGACCTTCATGTGTGTCCTCCCGGGAAAAATCAGATCTTTAAAAAGCAGGCGGACAGCAGACATCGCAGATTGTTATCTTTGGCGACAGCCAGAGCCGGTTATTCCTCCCGCAGAGCCCCGAGTATGGTCGAGATTCGAATTGTGTCAACAAAAGCCGCATGAGCCGTGGACAGCCAGATTTCCCTTCTCTAGCATCGCGATGAGATCGGGAGCGGGGGGCTCATGTCAGACGTCAGAATTACAGATATCCGGAAATC
>NZ_JAHEHZ010000197.1 GCF_024639605.1 Roseobacter sp.
TTGTCACGAGACGCATCACCGGTACCGCGTTCCATCTCTCACTCTCAGACGGCCCTCCGGACGGGTGGGTAAAACCCTGCGCAGCGGCCGGTGCGGCGTTCATCACCATGACCAGAATTGCGGTCAGAAGCCTCGTGTAGTCCTCACTTTCACGTTCAGGTGACGACATCTGGCGACAGCAACAGGCTCAGGACGCGAACTTCACCCCTGTCCAGATCAGCCCCAGCAGGACCGGTTGATGCAACAGGTAAATGGTCAGGCTGTGCCGGCCGGGCCAGGCAAGAAAAGCCGCCCCTTTCGGATATCGCCGGGACAACGCGATAGCTGGCCGGAGCCTGCCCGGTCGCAGCATCTGTGCTGCTGCCAGCCCTGCCAGAAACCAGCCCGACCACGGCATTACCGGAATATAATCAAGCGCCGGTGGAGTTACCGTCGCAAGGCCAGTCCAGAGCAGCAGATCCGCATTGAAAAGATCGGAGCGCAGATGGTCCGGTGCCATCACAAAGACGATGGCAAGACCGGCGTTGACCACACCCGGCAGCCGAAGACAAATAAGTCCCAGCACGCCCGACAAAGCAATACAGTGCAAAATCCCGAACCTGATGAAGTTATCAGGAAACACGACCCAGGTTGCAAGTGACACCAGCGCTGCTGCAAGGCACAGGACAATCAACCGTCGCACAAAGCTGCGCCATCTTACACCGTCGCCATGTGCAAGCCAGAAGCTGATCCCGGCGATAAACAGAAATGATCCGGCCACCAGGCTGGAAAACACGTCCCACCCCCCGGTGACAGTGGTGCCACGCGGCAGGATCCCGAAAATTTCCAGATCGTGGAAAAAATGGAAAACCACCATCCCGACCAGCGCTGCCGTCCGCGCGATATCAAGCCATAGCAGCCTGCCGCCGGTGCTGCCGCAGTCTTTTTGCAATGCGTCAGACAAGGCTCCGGTACCTCTCAGATGCGACCCGGGAGCGCCTCATTTTTTCTGAAAATACTTTACTCAACGGCGCTCGATATTCTTTATTGGGGCGGGCCCTTGTTCTGTAAACGGTTTCATCATCAGGCGCGCGGCCCGTGAAAGATAGAACCAAAAGGGACTCTCATGAAAAAATTATTTTTGCTGCGACCGTAATTGCCGTGCCGCCTGCCGGATGCGTCGAGGATACAGGATCAGCAGGCGCACCCGCAGTGGGCAGCAGCTCCGATCTGTCAGCCTTCCAGGGTGCCCGGGCAGGCCAGGCCGAAACGGGTATTCAGAACCTCGGGTATGAGCTTATCCGCTCCGAAGGACTGACCTCCTGCTGGTTCAACCGCAGCACCGGCGCCTGCGCCGGGATCACCACGTCGGAGGGACGCTATTCGTCGACCAATATGCTGCCCGCAGGAGACTGCTGAAACGTAAATCCGGCGGCGCGGCTTCGGCATGAAAGCGGCGCCGTTTTCAGCCCGTCAGCTGCCGTATGCCCAGATCAGCTTCAGGATCGCCATGGCAATGAACACTCCTGAAAAATACCGGCCCGCTCTATCTGCCTTTTTCATGCTCGTATCCGAAATTGCGCAGTGCAAAAATAGCCCCGGGAATAACGATCGCGGAGATAGGGGCGTGGGCGATATCGAGATGTATTTTTCGTTCTCCTGAAGACTGCCGCCGTGATAAAATCAGGTTGTTCCGGGACTGGCACGTTTTGCAGAAAATCATGTTGTCAATTAAAACCGGCTGGTCAGGAAGCTGTTGCCGGAAATTGAAGGCACGGCCTCAATGTGGTAGTTTTCAGGTAAAAAGCAGAGGAAAAATCATATGAGACCACGCGTCAGTATCATTTCAATGTCCGCAGTTCTGTTCAGCACATCCGCTATCGCTATGACCGGTGCGGACGACGCTTGTATTGATCACTTGCGCAGCGTCGGAGGGCCTGACGGGCAATCCGGCACAATTGAGAGTTCGGATTTTTCCCAGGCCGGCACGCTCGTTATGCTTCGCGATGCGGGCGGAACGCTCTGGCGCTGCATTGCTTACAGCGATGGCGCAATCGGTGATTTTGCGGCCGTGGAAGCGATGGATGACGGCGGCGGCGCAATGGCCGGTGCCGGCGGCACTACACAGACACAGCGGGTTGCATTTGACGCCGGCACAACCGGCGCGGAACTGACCGGGACACTCGCTCCCGGTGCCTCGCAGCAATATGTTCTCGGCGCCGCAAACGAGCAGTATCTTTATGTTCGTGTGGCCCCCCGGAACGGCACGCTTGACTATGTCATCCGCAACCCGGACGGCTCCGAACTGCTCGGCCTTATGAACGCCGGCCAGGAGTATCGCGGTCAGCTCTGGCAGAGCGGCGATCACGTTGTTGAGGTCATCAACCGCAGCGATGCAATGGTGGACTACAACGTCATCTTCGGCATCGAGTGATCCGAACGCCGACCCCGCCCGCGACCGGCGGTCGGGTCGCACCGGCCCTCGCCGGGGGCAAAGTATGCCGGGCTCTCGCAGCGGTTCTGTCGCTGATATTGCTCTTTGGCTGCTCGGCTCTGCAACCGGCAGAGATTGCCGATGAAACAAGCCGCGCACCTGGGCAGACCGGTGTCTGGGCTGAGATTTAAGAGATCCGGACAGGCGACTGGCAGATCCCGCTGAACGATTGCCCGACAGCGCTGGCCTGGCGCCTGCGCGCCATCGACAGTGCAGCTGCATCCATTGATATGCAGACATTTTTGCGGACCTTCGACACTGTGGGAACGAAAGTCATGTCGCGCATTGTCAGCGCCGCAGATCGCGGCGTTGCTGTCAGACTTCTGATCGATGACACCTTTCTTGCGGGCCAGGATCAGGCGCTTCTGAGCCTCCAGGCGCACCCCGGTATCGAGTATCGCATTTATAACCCGTATCAGCGTCGCACCAGCGGGCTCGTCAGCAGGCAGATCCTGAACCTGGGTGAATTCAGTCGTGTTGATCACCGCATGCACAACAGACTATGATGGTCGACAATCAGGTGGCCATTATCGGCGGACGTAACATCGCCGACGAATATTTCGACCTCAGCAGCGGCGGCAATTTCCGGGATATGAAATTACTTGCAGGCGGGCCGGTCGTGCAGAAATCCTCCGGGGTATTCGACGCCTACCGGAACGATAACTGGTCGTTCCATGTAGACAGGATCGCGCACGCCCGGGTCATCCCCGCAGCGCATGAAAGCGATGCTCCGTGGCAGGTTTCGCGGTCCCTTTTTCCTGCCGAGACAGAGCAGGAGCGAGCCTCCGCATGGCGGCGCTCCCTGCGTGGCTCCTTTACCGGGCGGGCAGAGCTTTTCGCGGATAAACCGCCCGCTGAGAGCCCGGCGGCACCGGCGGACCGGCCCGTGCAGGTGGCAAACCGCATTCTGCAGCTTATCTCAGGCGCCCGGCGCAACATCACAATTGTAACGGCCTGCCTGGTCCCCTCACCGACGGTAACGAATGCGCTGAAAGCTGCGGTTGAGCGTGGCGTGACGGTGACAATCCTGACAAACTCTGTGAGTTCCAACAATCACCCTGCGGCTCACAGTGCGTATCGCAATCACATCCGGACCCTGATGTCGTCAGGTGTCAGTCTGCATGAACTGCGCGCCGACGCCGCGGCCGCAAACGCTATATCACCGCGACGGTGGAAGACAAACGACTGGCGCTGCACGCGAAATATCTGATCACCGATGACGATACGGTTATGATCGGGAGCGCCAACATTGACCCCCGGTCGTTGCGGCTCAACACCGAAGTGGGGCTGATTATGCGCGATCGCCGTCTGAACAAAGCGATCCGAAATTTTTTACTTCGCCGGATCTTGGCGCAACGAACGCCTGGCGGCTTGAACTGACAGCGGACAACACTCTGATATGGGTCAGCGATGATGTGGTGCTCAACGCTGAACCTGCCGCGTCTTTTATGCAGCGGATCGAAGACTTGTTTTTTTGCACACCTGCCCCTCGAAGGTGAGCTTTACGCCTGCGTGAAGACAGCCCGCCCGCAGCCGCTCAGAGCCTGATCTTACATTCTGTCCCCGCAGGGACAGCGCCTGTGAGCAGAGTCTCAGTTCCCGGCTCAGCCAGGCCGCCAGAGACCTGCTGAACCATGGCTGTTCCTGCTTCACCGGCAACTTGTATTTGGTGAGCAACCTTCCGGCCCGGCCCCGGCATGGCCTCTTTGAACAGCCGGAGTACCTCCAGCGCATCCGGGTCGCTGCCCGCCTTAGGTGACACCTCGACACCGTTCGTGCACGCGCCGAACCAGATCAGGGTCCAGGCCACGATGGTCAGCTGAATCGCCATGACCGGCAGGTCCGACCCGACCGCCATACCAATCAGCATGCAAAGACAAAACAGCAGTCCATCAAAGGTCCGTCGCGATGTCTGACGGTGCCGCTGGCCGTCCTGCATTCGCAGGCCGTCGCCATTTCGCAAGTGGTGCGCAGCTTCCTCAGGGACTTCACCATAGAGGCCACCCTGCAGATGCCAGAGAATGACACGCAGTTCGACTTCTGCGACAATCCTGATCGCTGTGCGCCGCGCGGCCTGTGATCCGGCGGAGGCCGCCTTTGCACGGTATGTCGTAATTGACTGCGCCTCACTCCGGGGCGGTTCGCCGGTGACGATGACCCCTGCTGCGCTTACGAAGGCCCGGCGCGGCATTGTTCCGGCATTTGAAAGCACATTGCATGAGCCTGGCGATGGTTCTGTCAGCAACAACGGCGAAACCGCGACGGCGAGCGCCTGTCCGGATGGACACCACCGGATCAGAGACAGACAGTGGCGCGCAGTCGGCACCTGTTTCCGGCGTTTCATCCCCCGCCGCGCATCGCGAAGGGCCCGGAATATCCGCAGCCCGGAACATCGCGACTGCAGTCTCCTGGCGCCCTGCCGGATGCCTGAGCGCTGTGATGTGTCTGCGGCGGAAACACCGGTGACCTGCGGTTGGCACGCGGATTATGCTCCGGCCCGTCCCTATACGTCAGATCACTGCCCGGTCGGCCACAGACCAGGAACACCCCTTGTCGCAGAAACCGTTTCACGCGGTTCGCCGGGGTGCTCTAAGCATCGAAGAAAACGGTTTCCGCATCGCCCTGCAGGCGGATCACATGCTGGTAGCCGTCATCGGTTTTTTCTGCAACCAGGGTGGATGATCTTTCGCCGGCAAGCAGGAATACCGGGTCGTCCCCGTTCTCCGCATCCGGAAAGTATACCC
>NZ_JAHEHZ010000198.1 GCF_024639605.1 Roseobacter sp.
TTGGCTGTGCAGGGTCATCGGAACATTTGTCCGGGCAATCAGGGGATTGTCCAGTGCGGAATTCGCGCGGAACAGAGTGTGAACGTCTCTTTAACTCCGGGCGGTCTGCGGGTACATTCACGTGCATGAGCAGTTTTGACGAAACAGATGCCTTCGAAGGTGCCTCTCTGAGCGCGCGCGCGATGGCAGCGCGGCCGCAACCCTATCTCGACGGGCTGAACCCGGCGCAGCGGGCTGCGGTGGAACAGCTCGATGGCCCGGTGCTTATGCTCGCCGGAGCCGGCACGGGGAAGACGCGGGCGCTCACGGCGCGGATTGTGCATTTGCTGAACACCGGCCGCGCGCGCCCCAATGAGATACTGGCCGTCACCTTTACGAATAAGGCCGCGCGCGAGATGAGAAACCGCGTGGGCCAGATGCTCGGGCAACCTGTGGAAGGCATTCCCTGGCTCGGGACTTTCCACGCAATCTGCGTGAAACTGCTGCGCCGCCATGCGGAGCTGGCGGGGTTGAAACCGAACTTCACCATTCTGGATACCGACGATCAGCTGCGACTGCTCAAACAGCTTGTGTCCGCAGAAGGCATTGACGACAAACGCTGGCCTGCGCGCATGCTGCTTAACATCATCGACGGATGGAAAAACCGCGCGCTGACCCCGGATAAGGTGCCGGCGTCGGACGCAGGCGCCTACAACCACAAGGGCGTCAGCATTTACCGGCAGTATCAGCAGCGCCTGCAGGAGCTGAATGCCACCGACTTCGGCGATCTGCTGCTGCATATGGTGACGATCTTCCAGAAGCATCCCGATGTGCTGGCGCAGTACCAGCGCTGGTTTGCGTATATTCTGGTGGACGAATATCAGGATACCAACGTGGCGCAGTATCTGTGGCTGCGTTTGCTGGCGGGCGGGCACAAAAACATATGCTGTGTTGGCGACGATGATCAGTCAATCTATGGCTGGCGCGGTGCTGAGGTGGGTAATATCCTGCGGTTTGAAAAGGATTTTCCGGGCGCGCACGTGGTGCGTTTGGAACAGAATTACCGTTCTACCCCACATATCCTCGCAGCTGCCTCAGCGGTGATTGCCGGTAACGAGGGACGCCTGGGTAAGACGCTCTGGACCGAAGCGACCGACGGCGAAAAGCTGCGGCTGATCGGCCACTGGGACGGCGAGGAGGAAGCGCGCTGGATCGGGGATGAGATCGAAGCTGCACAACGCGGCACGCGTGGTCAGGCACCCGTGGGCCTCGACAGCATGGCCATTCTCGTGCGCGCCAGCCACCAGATGCGTGCCTTCGAAGACCGGTTCCTGACCATCGGACTGCCCTACCGCGTCATAGGCGGGCCGCGGTTTTACGAGCGCATGGAGATCCGCGACGCCATGGCGTATTTCCGTGTGGTGGTCAGCCCGGACGATGATCTGGCCTTTGAGCGGATCGTGAATACGCCCAAACGGGGCCTCGGTGACAAAGCGCAACAGACGATCCAGCGGACGGCCCGCGATAACGGGGTGAGCCTCTTTGAGGGCGCGCGGATCGTAGTTGAAACCAAGGCCGTTGGCGGCAAGGGCGGGGCGGAACTTGGCCGGCTGATCGCTTGTATTGACCGTTGGCGCGAACAGATGCGCGCGCGCGTACCTCTGGATGACGATGCGGTTCTGGACGAGGGCGGCCACGGGCGCCCGGACATCAGTCATATTGAGCTGGCAGAGATCATTCTCGATGAGAGCGGCTATACCGCGCACTGGCAGAACGACAAAACGCCCGAAGCGCCGGGCAGGCTGGAAAACCTCAAAGAGCTGATCAAAGCACTGGAAAGCTTTGAAAATCTTCAGGGCTTTCTGGAGCACGTCAGTCTGATTATGGACAACGAAAGCGAAGAGGCCGGTGAAAAGGTCTCGATCATGACGCTGCACGCGGCCAAGGGGCTGGAATTTCCCATGGTGTTCCTGCCGGGCTGGGAAGACGGGCTTTTTCCGTCGCAACGCTCGATGGACGAGAGCGGGATCAAGGGGCTCGAAGAAGAACGGCGACTGGCCTATGTGGGCATCACGCGGGCCGAAGAGGTCTGTACGATATCCTTTGCGGCGAACCGGCGTGTCTTTGGCCAGTGGCAGAATTCAATGCCCTCACGGTTCATTGACGAATTGCCGGATGATCATGTGGATGTGCTGACGCCACCCGGCCTTTATGGCGGCGGGTATGGGGCGGCGGCGCCCTCATCGACGCTGCACGACGCAGCGGCCTCTGCCAATGTCTACAACTCACCGGGCTGGCGCCGCCTGCAGGAACGCAGCCAGCAACGCCCGGTAAGCCAGCCCCGCGAAAGCCGCAACACCGTGATCGATATGAGCGCTGTGTCCAGCTTTTCCATGGGCGAGCGCGTGTTTCACCAGAAATTCGGCTACGGACGCATCGAAGGGATCGAAGGGGATAAGCTTGAGATCGCCTTTGAAAAAGCGGGGACCAAAAAAGTGGTCGCGCGCTTTGTGAGCCCGGAAAATGACGTGCCGTTCTGAGATTTCCAGCCCGGGGGGAGCCTCCTTTTCCTGCCGTATCATCTCTTTCCCGCTGCGCAGCCTTTGATAGACTGACCCGGCAGCCGTTTGACGGCGGGACCACAGGGGAAGGGATGTCATGAAACTAACTCTTATCGGAGGAGTGCTGTTTCTGGCACCTCTGGCCGTGCTGGCAATACTCGCGGCGAAAGTGTTCGAGATAAGCAAACTGGTCGCTGAGCCTTTGAACAGGTTGATACCTGTGGACAGGTTTGTCGGCCTCGCCCTTGTTGATATCATTGCCCTCGCCCTGATCATTGCTTTCTGCTACGTCGCCGGGCTTCTTGCCACGCGGAGTGCACTTGCCGGGCGGATGGAAAGGATTGACGGGTTTCTCATTGATGCTGTGCCCGGATATGCTGTGTTCAAAGGCACCATCAGCGGCGTTACGGGGCACGAGGGCGCCGGGTCGCTGATGACGCCAGTCATGGTGAGCTTTGATGACTATGACCAGATCGCTTTTCGGATCGAGAGCGCTGGTGACACATGCGTTGTGTTTCTGCCCGGCGCACCTTCGGCCTGGGCCGGCTCTTCGGTGATCGTGGCTGCCGACCGGGTCCGCGACCTCAACATCCCGGTACACCAGGCGGTCAGGCTCATGCGCGTGCTCGGACGCGGCTCTCTTTTGCCTGAGGCCGCTGAACACGGGCCGGGCGGACTGCGGGAGCAGAACTGACGTCTCTTTGCACGCGCCGGCAGCAACAGAGTTCAGGCACAAAAAAAGCGGTCCCGGGAGGAGGTGGGACCGCTTTCTCTTGTGTGTGCCCCGGTCGAAGGGAGGAGAGACCGGTGCAAGCATCGCAGAGCCCTGAAAAGGCTCCTTCGTTCACGACAATGACATCCGGGAGGAGGATAGATGCCACTGCCTTCCATCAGATCCGCCCGGGAGGAGGATGAGCGAACCTGAATGCCGTTGTCCGGGGCCAGTCAGAGGCCGGGGACGCCCGCGATTATCTGCGGGGCTGAATTGATGCGGCGACATCCGGGAGGAGGATGGATGCCGCCGCCTTCTACAAACGACCCGGGAGGAGGTGGGTCGCCTGTTCCTGTGCGCCTCAGCGCATTGTGCGTGCTACCGCGGCTTCCCATGCAATGTTGCGGAAATCCGGGCGGGACAGACCAAGGTCTGCAATCTCGCGGTCGCTCAGGGCCGAGAGTTCAGCCAGAGTTGTGCGGTAAATTCTGTTCCGGGCATGTCGCTGCGCTGCGCCCGCAAAATAGGATGCAGAGCCTGCAAGCACGCGCTCGAGAACGCTGTCGGTATGTGTCTGTGTATGATCCATGAATGCCATGGTTCTTACCTTTCAGTTTCGGTTTGTTTGATTTGCCCGGTCGGGCGCATCGCTGTTCTTGTGACCCATACTTAAGGTTATGCTGCGACTGCACAATGGTTACATGTTCAATGCTGCCATGCAGCATCTGCATAGGAGACCTAGGGTAATTTTATGCTTGTGGCTATGAACTTAGGCATTTCTGAACGTCATCTGGTGTTCGCGCAAACATGTGCTATGTGAACAGGCGCATCTGGGGAGAAACTAAGCATGTCTGTAACGAAGGCCGAAATTGAGGCCGCACTCGGCCGCGTGGCGCTGCCGGACGGCAGGAGCCTGATTGAGCATGATTTGATTCGTGCGCTGAGCATTGAAGGCGGCGAAGTACGTTTTGTGATCGAGGCGCCAACACCCGAAGTTGCCCGCCAGATGGGCCCGCTGAGAGATGCCGCTGAAAAGCTCGTCTCGGAGCTGCCGGGCGTGTCCCGCGCCAGCGTTGCGCTGACCGCACACGGACCGGCTGAGAAAAAACCGGCGCCCCCGAGCCTGAAGATCGGTGGTCACCCGAAACCGCAGGAGGGTCCGACCCGCCCGGCCGGCGTCAAGCGCATTCTGGCCATTGGCTCCGGCAAAGGCGGCGTGGGAAAATCGACGGTCTCCTCCAATCTGGCAGTTGCGCTGGCAAAGGCGGGGCGCCGGGTCGGACTTCTTGATGCTGATATATACGGTCCCAGCCAGCCGCGCATGATGGGCGTCAGCAAACGCCCCGCCAGCCCCGACGGCAAGACAATCATTCCGCTACACGCGCATGGCGTGACGCTGATGTCGATCGGATTCATGCTAGAAGAGGGTAAGGCTGTTGTCTGGCGTGGTCCGATGCTGATGGGCGCGCTGCAGCAGATGCTGGGTCAGGTACAGTGGGGCGAGCTTGATGTCCTGCTCGTGGATCTGCCACCGGGGACAGGCGATGTGCAGCTGACACTTTGTACCAAAAGCGAGCTCACAGGTGCGATTGTCGTCTCCACGCCGCAGGATGTGGCTCTGATCGATGCGCGCAAGGCTCTGGACATGTTTGCCACGCTGAAAACGCCGGTTCTTGGTCTGATCGAGAATATGTCGATGTTTGTCTGTCCCGACTGCGGCGCAGAGCACCAGATCTTCGGACAGGGCGGTGTCGCCGCTGAGGCCGAAACGCTAGGCGTGCCGCTTCTGGGGGTGCTGCCGATCGACCTGGAAACCCGCCTCGCCGGTGACGGTGGCACACCGGTGGCGGCAGGCGACGGACCAATGGCTGACGCTTATGCGCGGATTGCTGAAGGGCTGATCCGCGGGGGGATGGCCTGAGCAGAACGGGCCTGATCTTTCTCGGAACGCTGC
>NZ_JAHEHZ010000199.1 GCF_024639605.1 Roseobacter sp.
CATGCGGAACGTATTGTCCTTTGTGCTCCAGCTCGCGGGGCGCTCTGCGACTGCGTCATTTGCAATCGTCGAAAAGGGCGTCGCCGGATCGCTCAGCATCGGCGCGCACATCTGCAGATACCTGGTCCAGAGACTGAGCAGCCGGGTCTGTGTATCTGCCGCCGCAGGTGCTGCGTGAAGCGTTATCACAATAAGACAAAGAAGGCAGCGGATCATGACGCCCCCCCCGGCCGGTAGTAGATCAGGGCGTAGTTGTTCCAGTCCACATCCTGAACTCGCTCGGTCGCGATAATCGCCGGGCCGGGCACTGACCAGGCCTCGCTGATTGAGCGGCCCAGGGGTGCCGGATCGGTCTTCACAGCCTCAGGGAACCGCACCGTCACATAGCGTTCAAACTGCTCGGTCTGGCCGGTGCGCGCGCGCGCCTGCACCAGGCACATATTTTCGGAAACTGCGACCGCCGGCCTGGAATCGTCCACCACGAAGGCCCGGGTGCCCGGGGTGCCACGATCCGGCAGTGCGACATATCCCGCCCGCCGCAGCGCTGTTTCCCGCGCCGCCAGCCCCGAGGTCTCGACACAGAAGCGCTCAAAGGTGCCGACCATCCGCGCCGGGCTGCTTTTCGGCACAAGGTTGGCCCGCCAGGTATTGTCCAGCTCCGCCACGTCAGCCGACCGGTCTCCCGTGGCGCATCCGCCAAGGAGCACGGCCGCGCTGGCGACAGCGCCGGGCAGAGGGCCGGAACGGGTCACGCCTCAGCCCTTTACGGCTTTCACGATCTTCTGCGCACCATCTTTGAGATCGTCCGCGGCGATCACATCAACATCGGAGTTGTTGATGATGTCTTTACCCTGTTGCACATTGGTACCTTCAAGACGCACCACGAGCGGCACTTGAAGACCCACCTCTTTAACCGCCGCCACAACGCCCTCGGCGATCACATCACAGCGCATGATTCCGCCAAAGATATTCACCAGGATGCCTTTGACGTTCGGATCGGAGGTGATGATTTTGAAGGCCTCGGTGACCTTTTCCTTTGTTGCACCGCCGCCCACGTCAAGAAAGTTCGCAGGTTCCGCACCATAAAGCTTGATGATGTCCATGGTCGCCATTGCAAGACCCGCCCCGTTTACCATACAGCCGATCTCGCCATCGAGCGCGATGTAGTTGAGGTCGTATTTGGAGGCTTCAAGCTCTTTGCTGTCTTCCTCTGTGGTGTCGCGCAACTCAGCGATATCCGCATGGCGATAGATCGCATTGCCGTCAAAAGCCACTTTGGCGTCGAGCACCTTCAGATCGCCACTGTCGGTCACGATCAGAGGATTGATCTCCAGCATCTCCATGTCTTTTTCCATGAAGGCTTTGTACAGCAGCCCCATCAGGCCGACACATTGTTTGACCTGCTTGCCCTCAAGCCCGAGCGAAAAAGCAATGCGGCGCCCGTGAAACGGCTGATAGCCGGTCGCAGGGTCTACAGAAAAGCTCAGGATTTTCTCAGGGGTAGAGGCGGCAACCTCTTCGATGTCCATGCCGCCTTCGGTGGAGCAGACGAAACTCACCCGGCTGGTCTGGCGATCCACGAGCAGTGCCAGATAGAGCTCGGTTTCAATGCCCGATCCGTCTTCTATGTAGATCCGGTTTACCTGTTTGCCGACCGGACCGGTCTGATGCGTGACGAGCGTGCGACCGAGCATCTTCTTTGCTTCCTCGGCGGCTTCCTCAACCGATTTTGTCAGGCGCACGCCGCCCTTTTCGCCGGCATCAGCTTCTTTGAACGTCCCCTTGCCCCGGCCACCCGCGTGGATTTGCGCCTTGACCACCCACAGGGGGCCATCAAGGGCACCGGCTGCGGTTTTGGCTTCTTCGGCGCGGAGCACGACGCGTCCGTCAGAAACCGGTGCACCATAGCTGCGAAGTAATGCTTTGGCCTGGTATTCGTGGATATTCATCGTTCTGGTCCCGTACTGATTGATCGGTTCTCTTGCAGCTACTGCACCTTGTCAGGCGCCGGAAGAAAACCGTTTTTCTCAGCAAACGGGTAATATACCGGGGAAAAGAGAATTTTGTGATCACACGCTGAAAAACTGTGATCACAAGAGGCCTGGATGATGCCGGTGCAGTCTGACCGCAGAGGAATCATTCTGATTTTCGGTTATTTCTCTCGGTCGAGCGGTAGTACGGACGATTCTGGCCTGGCTGTCAGAGTAACCCGAAGGTCTCCGGCCTCATGCCATTGTTTTTTTGCAGCCAGTCAAGGCGCTGCTCCGATGGGGCGATATATCCGGAAACGACGGGCAGGTAATGACGTTTTTGCGTTATTATAAAAAGGTATGCCGCAACGCAGGTAGCGTGACCCGGGATCATGGGCAACCTGCAAAAAAGAGGGCCCCGGAATCGCCCCGGGGCCCTCAGTCATCAACTTGTATCAGAGCGAACTATCAATGCCTTTGCAGGCCTCGACAAGACCTTTGACAGCAGTAACGGAATTGTCGAACATGGTCTGCTCGTCTTTGTTCATGCTGATCTCGACCACGCGCTCAATGCCGCCGGCACCGATAACTGTCGGAACGCCTACATAAAAACCCTTCAGCCCGTAAGCACCATCGACATATGCAGCACAGGGCAGAACGCGTTTCTGGTCTTTGAGATAGCTCTCTGCCATTTCAATTGCGGAGGTCGCCGGTGCATAGAAGGCCGATCCGGTTTTCAGCAGGCCCACGATCTCGGCGCCACCATCACGGGTGCGTTGCACAATGGCATCCAGTTTTTCCTGCGTAGTCCAGCCCATTTTGACCAGATCCGGTAGCGGGATGCCGGCCACCGTAGAATAGCGTACCAGCGGTACCATCGTGTCACCATGGCCGCCCAGCACAAAGGCGGTGACATCTTTCATGGAAACGTTGAATTCGTCTGCGAGGAAGTGCCGGAAGCGCGCGGAATCCAGCACACCTGCCATGCCGCAGACCTTTTCATGCGGCAGGCCGGAAAATTCCCGCAAAGCCCAGACCATTGCGTCGAGCGGGTTGGTAATGCAGATAACAAAGGCTTCAGGTGCATGTGCGGCAATGCCCTCGCCCACGGATTTCATGACCTTGAGGTTGATGCCGAGCAGATCGTCCCGGCTCATGCCGGGTTTGCGCGCCACACCGGCCGTCACGATGCAGACATCCGCCCCGGCGATATCCTCATAAGACTGCGTTCCGGACAAGGTTGCGTCGAATTTCGCGGACGGACCGCTCTCCGCGATATCGAGGGCTTTCCCTTCGGGAACGCCCTCGGCGATGTCGAACAGAACGACGTCGCCAAGTTCCTTGAGCGCTGCAAGGTGGGCGAGCGTGCCGCCGATCTGGCCGGCGCCGATCAGTGCGATTTTGGGTCTTGCCATTATTAAATGCTCCGCATGCGGTTGAAGTTGGCCACGTGCTACCCAATCACAGCAACTTGCGCAAGTTCGGTCACGACAGGGCGATGACGCGGGTCTGCAGCAGAGATTGTGGACTCCCACAGGGTTTCCCGCCAGAAATGCGCGGCATGCTCTCGCTGGACCTCACATTTTTTCTCATAGCCGGACCGGCGGTCATTTTCGCCGGAATTTCCAAGGGCGGCTTCGGCTCCGGGGCGGCATTTGCCGCAGCAAGTGTGCTCGCGGTGGTGATCGAACCGGGGCTTGCGCTTGGAGTTATGTTGCCGCTGCTCATGCTGATCGATTTCAGCACATTGCGACCTTACTGGCGAAAATGGAATGCCGAGGCCGCATTTCTGCTCGTACTCGGGGCGCTGCCCGGCGTGATGCTGGGAGCGGCACTTTACAAAGTCGCCGAGCCGGATGTCTTCCGAGTGCTGATCGGTCTGATTTCTGTGGGGTTTGTCGTGTGGCAACTGGCCACGCGCTGCGGTCTGTTGCGTCCCGCGCCGGCTGTTCTGCCGCGCAGCATCGGAGCTCTGGCCGGGGCAGTTGCAGGCTTCACCAGCTTTGTCAGTCATGCCGGCGGGCCGCCTGCGGCCGTTTATCTTTTGTCACTGCGCCTGTCGAAAACTGAGTTCCAGGCAACCACGGTACTGGTTTTTTTAGTTGTGAATATCTTCAAATTTGTGCCCTATGCGTTTCTGGGCATGTTCACATCGCAGACGCTGACGGCAAATCTTGTGCTTGCGCCGTTTGCGGTTTTCGGAGCCTGGCTCGGTGTTCGTGCACACCGGATAGTTTCGCAGGATCTGTTTTTTCTCGTAACCTATGTGCTTCTCACCGCAACCGGTGCGAAACTGATCTGGGACGGTCTGACCTGACGCGAGGCACGGATGTTCGTCCGACGCAACCGCCCGGGCCCGGAACATCATACCGGGCCGGAAGATCGCGCGTGTTCAGGCGTCGTTACCTTTTGCCGGAAGTGCTTCCGCAAGTGTCTCAAAAGACTGGCCCGAGGCCACAAGACAGGTCAGGCCGTTCGGCGTTGTCACTGTAATCGTCCATGTGCCGGTCTCATCGGAGGCGAACACCTCGATTACCGCGTTGTTCGCGCCAAGACCCATTGACTGCCGGCTCTCGCCATAACCCTGAGCCAGGCGATCTACGACTGCCTCGCGCGGGCCGCAGTTGCGCGTGTTCTGCGCGGACGCGTCCGTAACTGATGTGATCCAGAGAGCTGCCGCTGCCGTCAATGCGCCCAGGTGCAGAAGTTTAGATATGCGTGTCATACTTATGTCTGCCTTCATTCGAAAGGCGTCACCCGCTGTCATCACTATGCCGGTTCCCGGCGATGACCGGGCGGCCCCGGTTCAAGAAATGGCGATTTTTCTGCCGCGTGCTGAACAGCGCTTGTGCCGGCCCCTGGCAGCAGAAATACCGATGTCCTGACTATCAGTGACAGCCCTGAAATATTGGTTAACCGGCCGGACGCAAAAGGTTGCATTTGATATTTGCTGCAATGCAGCGAAAGAGGACTTGCGTTTTAGTAAAGAAAATGCGTCTTTCCGGGAAATATTCTGTCGCGCAGCATGCGCCATCTTCGCGGAGATTTCATCATGTCATCAGCCAGCCGCCCCCTGAGGTCTGTTCTCTATATCCCGGCCTCCCGGACCCGCGCGTTGGAAAAAGCGCGCGAACTGCCTGCGGATGCCGTTATTTTCGATCTCGAAGATGCTGTCGCCCCTGAAGAAAAAGAAGGCGCGCGCGCGACTCTGGCAA
>NZ_JAHEHZ010000078.1 GCF_024639605.1 Roseobacter sp.
GGATTTGCCGCGGGAGTGACTGACTACTGTTTTCAAGCCCTTAGTGCATTTCAGATGCAGTGACTGAGTTTGGCGGGAACGTTCACAAGTCGATCAGAACGTCCGGTTTTGAGACCCCCACCGCATCGCAGCGAAAATGACGCCGCTCATGCGATGAAATGCTGCGTCAGCAAAAGCCGCGACTGCACAAGTCCGCTTTGTTCGCAACTGAGACATCCGTTCAAAGTACAGCGAAGGCCTGGTGCTGATGAAAGACGTCATTCAGAACCGAAACTTCGACTTTTCAGTCGTGAACGGCTGCTTGACGCGGCAAATCTGCCTTCCGAGATAAATAGCGGTATGAACGCTTTGAGGCCAAATCCATAGCCGCATTCATATGCGATCTTCCCGCAGTCAAACTTAGCCTTGCAATCTCCTGGTGTACGTTGTGGTATTTGACGTGGTGCAAGCTGCAGGCCATTGTTTATTAAATATTTAAAACAATTCTATAAAGGGATAATTTTGCGGATTCGCGGGCCTGCATCTCAATCAACTTAATATTCTGATGTTACATAAAAACCGATCTGGCGAGTCCAGGTGAATGGGTTTTCCCGGTAAACAGTTTTCGGTTACGGGTCATTACTTTTTCCCGCCTCACACATGTGTCAAAAAACGGACGAAGACCTGCTGTCTTCAGTCGTAACCGCCAACCAGCAGCTCAAAGACCGCTCCTCTCTGTCATCGCTGGCAAAGTACGTGCTATGGCTGGCCGACAGACGGAAACCCGCCTGGTGCGGTCACAACGAATGCGTGAAAAGCTTTATCTCTCTCCTTCGCCAAACCAGATGTTTGTTCCGTGCTGAAACGAGAGGGCAATCATTCCACGCCGTCACCGGAAGCGGAAACCCGCTGTCCTGAAACGCAATTCTGACTGAGCAGGCCGGGGGGGCTGGTGCAACCGCCGTTGTCACATACGAGAATAATCCGGACTTTGACCCGAACTGAACGCCGCATGCTCTTACCGCTCGGCATTGCTTAGGGGGCCGTTCTTTCCGCGGCTTTATTGCTGGGGCGACAAAACCTTGTGACATTGACTCATCGCGCTCGGTAAACGGAAACTTTATGAACCAATTAGATATATTGGTTTGAATTGGATTGGGATCCTGAAATAAAATCAGATGTCTTACTGCTGATGCTCACAATCAAGCGCTGCGCAGGAATTGATATGTATGGAAGAAAGTATATAAAAAACAGTAAAATAAGGCCCGATCTTCTCAAGTACACCTGTCCCTGGAAGTCTGTTAAAAAATTGGCCGAAGAAAAATCAATTCCTACCAATCAAATTACCAGGTGACAAAATAAAATTGATTTTATAGGGTGCTGGTTTAGGTATCTGATGCAAGGGGGAAGTTGCGTGAGAATTTATGAGGAAAAATTGATGCGTTGTGGCGTCGCGTTTTTCCTGCAGCCTGTCAGCACCGGCCGGTCGTCCTGTTATACTCTGCGCTCAATCCCAAAGGTCCCGAAGGCCTTAGTAAAGAGTAGGAACCGCCTGCCCGGTACAACGTCGCTATTCTCAGAACGCACTTCAGGCTGGCGACAAAGACAGAATTTTTTATGCGACCGGGTGCTTGAAAACCCCGGCTCTGCGAGACGTCGCGTACCTGAAAAAGCAGCACTGCGCTGTGTCCCGGGGGCGGCTTTGACCACTTTGGCGACACTATGACGGCTGACAGGGAGATATTGATGAAAGACACGATGCTCGAAACTCCCGCGATCGAATTGCGAGGGATACGTAAAACCTTCAAACTGTCCGAAGATAGAAATGCACAGACAGTTCTGGCTCTGGACGGAATTGATCTTACGTTTCGTAAAGGCGAGTTCACGACAATCATCGGTCCGAGCGGATGTGGCAAAACGACATTGCTTCGTATCATTGCATCATTGGAGTCCGCCGATGAAGGAGATGTACTGGTCGATGGAGATATTGTGACCGACCCGGGCATCCGGCGCGCGATGGTGTTCCAGAATTTCGGATTGTTTCCGTGGAAGACGGTCATCGACAATGTGATGTTTCCGTTAAAGCTTCGGAAATTCCCTGAAGAAGAAGCGCGCTCCATGGCGATCCGGCAGATCAGGCAGGTCGGACTTGAAAAATTCGCGGATGCTCATCCGCACCAGCTGTCCGGCGGCATGCAGCAACGTGTGGGTCTGGCGCGCGCGCTTGCAACGGGCGCCGACATCCTGCTGATGGATGAGCCCTTCGGTGCCATTGATGCGCAGACGCGGGAGTTGATGCAGGAAGAGATGATGCGTATCTGCGAAGAAGAAAAGAAAACCGTTATCTTCATTACCCATGACCTCGACGAGGCTGTTATGCTCGCTGACCGGGTACTGCTTATGTCTCGTGGTCCCGGGAAGGTGCGGGAACTCATTGACGTTGATCTGCCACGCCCCCGCTTCGAGTATGACGTACGTGCGCACAAGGCCTTCGCCGAAGTGAGGGGCCATCTGTGGCATGAATTGCGGAACGATCTGATTGAGCAATCCGCCGAGGGAAAGTCATGAAGACACGGAGCAGCAGAGAAATTCGCCGTGATCAGATCGTCGGGGTGCTGGTCTTTCTGACAGTCTGGGAAATCACTGCGCGCTTCCTCGACAACAAACTTGTGCTGCCCTCCGTGAGCCAGATCATGGCCGCCTTCTGGGATCTCCTGATCAGCGGTGAACTTATTCTGGCGCTGTCTGAGAGCATCTGGCTTCTCATTGTCGGGCTGTTCATTTCAACGGTCATCGGGTTCATTCTGGGCGCTCTCGTGGCCCGGTCGCGCACCGCGTACTGGATGCTTAATCCATATTTCAGCGCGCTTTTCGCAACACCGACCATAGCACTGGTGCCACTTGTGCTGGTCTGGTTCGGTTTCGGCTTTCCCGGGCGCGTCATCGTGGTTGTGCTCGCCGCCGTTGTGCCGATTATGTTCAGTGTCGCGTCCGGTCTGCGAGACGATCCGAAAGATCTCGTTGACGTCGCGCGATCATTCGGCGTGAAGGGTGAGCTTGCGCTTCTGTTTCGCGTGCGTGTCCGCTCAGCCCTTCCGGTGCTTCTTGCAGGTCTGCGCCTGGCCGCAGGGCGAGGGGTCGTCGGAATGGCGGTTGCAGAAACCTATTTGCGTCTGGGCGGCATCGGAGGGCTGATCAAGTCCTACGGATCGTTGTTCCAGACGGACTACGTGTTCGCGTCCATCCTGCCCCTGTCGCTCCTCGGCATAACGATCGTTTCGCTCATCGGACGGCTCGAGCGCCGCTTTCACTGGTCTTAAGCATTGAGGGATTTTGCCATGAACGTGCTGTATAAACCCAGTGTCTGGTTGCCGCTGCTGAGCCTTGCTGTCGTGCTGGGGGGGTGGGAGCTCGTCGGCCGGAGCATCAACCCGCTTCTGTTCGCGCCGCCCAGCGAGGTTATCAAGCAGTTCAGTGCAATGATTGAATCCGGTGAGCTTGCAGCCGCAGCAAAGATTACCATGCAAGCGTTGTTTCTTGGCTATTTCCTTGCCGTGGTCGTTGGTATTCCCTTTGGTATCATCATGGGGGTCTTCGACCGGTTTGGCGATATCATGCAGCCTTATCTGTATGCTATCTTCTCCACGCCGCGGGTGGTCGTCGTTCCGCTCATCGTCGTCTGGTTCGGGATCGGGTTCGAGGCGCGATTGTTCCTCGTGTTCTTTTGGGCGGCCATTGCGATCAGTGTCAACACCGCGCAGGGCGTTCGACATGCGCGGCCGGATCTCGTGGAAGTCGCGCGGTCATTTCAGGCAAACCGGATGCAAATGGCAAGGCATGTTCTGATCCCGGGTGCGATACCCTTCGTGCTTGCCGGACTGCGGATCGGTGCGGAACGCGCAATCGTCGGTGTCATCATCGGGGAAATGTTCTTGCAAATAGTGGGCCTGGGCGGGGTTATCACGCAAGGTTCGTCTGATCTGCTGCCAGCCAAGATGCTCTGCGCCGTTGTGGTGATTGCGTCCATGGGCACAATCATTGTGACCGCGCTGGACATGCTGGAGCGACGGTTTCAAAGCTGGAAAGGAGCGGTCTGATCCCGCGCCGGATAAGAGACCCGGCAGCAAGGAGTAATCAAAGCAAGCCGGGCAGGAAGTTATCGTACGTTTGCAATGGCGTATGATCACGCCAATCGGAACGTAAACACACCAAGGAGGAGATGAATATGAAACTGCCAATGAAATTGCTGACGGGTACCGCATTCGCCGCGATGACGGCTGGTGCAGTCGCCGCACAAGAATTTGATCTGAGCGGTACCGAACTCACGATCGGTACAGCGCAGGCTCAGGTTTTAAATCTCGGCACGCTACGTATGATCGAAATGCTGCAAAGCTGGGGTGCCGATGTCGAACGCGTTGAACTGCCCAGTATTTCCGGGTTGGAAGCAATTATCGCCGACCGGATCGAGGTTGCCTCACGCAGTTCGGACGAAATCCTGATCGGGCAGGCTCGTGGCGTAGATGTTGTCGCTATTGGCGCGCCGATTTCGACGATGCACTATGCGATCGTCTCGACACCCGGTGTGAATTCGATCTCGGATCTTAAGGGCAAATCCATCGGGACAAGCGGTCCTGGCGGCTTCAACGGGATGCTGTTTCGCTACATTTTGAAGCAAAACGGCCTGGAGCCGGAGGTGGATGTTGCCATCGTACCCGTTGGTGGCAGCAGCGAGCGGGCCGCGGCAATCATGGCCGGCCAGGTGAACGCGACCGTTATCTTTATTGACAACTGGCTCGCCCTCGAAGAGCAGGGCGCAAACGCACAACTGCTGGGCTATGTCGCTGATATTGTACCAGGACTCTCGTCGCGCGCTGTATTCGCGGAGCGTGAATATATCGAAGCCAATGACGAACTGGCCGTGGCAATAGCCTGTGCCAACCTTGAAGCCAATCACTGGATTGGCTCAAGCAAAGAGGGGTTCGTGGAATACGCCCTGGATAACGTCCGGGGTGCCAACGAAGAAGCGGTGGCTAAATTTTATGATGTGGCCATGGGCATCAATATGTTTCCTACCACACCCTCAGAATTGCTGGATATAAAGGGATACCAGGGACTTGCCGACTTGCTTTATGATGGTGGCGAGATTGACAAGCAACTGGACGCCAGCGCGTTTGTCGATCCCGGTTATCTGGAGCGCGCAGCCGAAATGGGCTGCGGGACCGGATCCATGTCTGGCTAGAGTATCTGATTGCGAAAAAGCATGGCGAAACGAACGCTTTCGCCATGCTTTCACACCAATAGTCACACGTGTCTGAGAAGTGTCCGGAACAATCGTCTGAGCGCCGGCACGTCTTTGCCAGTCACAGATAAGCTGCTCCCGGGCACGGTTTGCCCCGGGCTCAGAGCCGCTCCTGGCTGCGCGCAGCAGGACCGGAGTGGGACGGAAAGACGGACGCTGGGGTTTACATGTTCGCTGAGCTGACATTGCTTCGCACTCCCTGCCTGCCGCAAACGAAGCTCCCTGAGATGTTGAAACTGTCCGGAACGGTTGTCCGCGGGAACGGCTCAGACCGGCCCGGCATATCCGTTTGCTGAGGTATTTGCATAGTTCGCCCGAATACTGCATTCCACCGCCATTAAATGTGGAAACTGTTTCTGTCACTCCGGGCGAGGTGAAATCATGGATGTCGTCGTCATTGGCGCTGGTCTGTCCGGGTTGACCGCTGCCGCAGTGCTGCAAAAGGCGGGAGCCAGTGTCCGGCTGCTTGAAGCGGATGCGCGCATCGGAGGTCGCATTCGCGCTTTACGTGAACTGTCAGGCCATCGTGCCGTTGCTGATCTGGGCCCGGCCTGGGTCTGGCCAAAGTACCAACCCGTAGTCGGGCGATGGCTTGAAGAGCTGGGCTGCGCAACTTTCGAACAGTTTAACGAAGGTGACGCCGTTATCGTCGGGTACGGGCCTGCGCCATTCCGGCAAACTCTGCCCGGGCAGGATGGAATGGTCCGTATTGTTGGTGGACCCACCGCTTTGACTGAGGCTCTTTCCAACCGGATTGGCAGCGCCAGCATCCGGACGTCTGCTCCGGTCACCGGCGTTTGTGAAGACGGATCAGAGCATGTGTCTGTTCATCTCAGTTCAGGCGAGATCATCACGGCGAAAAACGTGATTGTCTCAGTTCCGCTCCGGGTTGCGGCGACGACGATGTATCTTCCCTGGGCGCCACAGGCCCTGACCGAAGACATGCAGCGCACGCCGACCTGGATGAGCACGCACGCCAAAGCCGTGGCCCTTTATGACCGACCCTTCTGGCGCGAGGCCGGACTGTCCGGAAGGGTCGCCAGTCGTAACGGACCGCTTACAGAAGTCCATGATCACACGAGCGCCGATAATAATTCTGCGGCCTTGTTCGGATTTGTGGGCTGGTCACCGGAAAAACGACGAACGAACCCGGAAGAGCTCAGGCAGGCGATCCTGGATCAGCTGTCGGATTGTTTCGGAAAAGCAGCGGCCCGGCCTCTTGATCTGGTGATCCACGACTGGGCAACGAACCTCCGTATTGTAACGGATCTGGACATTTCCCGGCCCGCATCCCATCCCGACGTTGGTCCCGCCAGCCTGAGGCTTCCATACCTTGATGGTCGCATTCGGTTTGCGGTATCGGAGGTTTCGGAGCAGAGCCCTGGTCTGATCGAAGGTGCTCTTGCGGCTGGCGAAAGAACAGCTTTGGAGTTGTCCTGAAAGCGCCTGTCCGTACGCAGCGACCGGAAATGACGGCTTCGTGCGCTTTGACCGGAAGCAGCAATTCGGAAAACTGTTGAAGTCTGCTTCGCGCACCAGAACGGCCATTGATGTTTAATCGGTTTCATCATTGGCTGAGTGGGGGAACTGATCAGGTCGCGCTTCATGTGACAGCCGTGAGCCTCTGCCGCCGGTGCTTTGGCCGGGCTCCGCACAGCGGCGACGGTTGCAGCCTGTCGACGCGTGCGGAACTCCTCGTATGCGCGACCAGGTCGCAGCCTTCAGCCTGCGACGGCCAGTGATTTTTGGGGGTCGTGGAACGGGATCCGCACGACCACCCCGCTGCGCGTCTCGCCCAGTTTGTCGACGATCAGGTGCGTGCCGATGTCCGTATGTCCGGCAGCTACCAATCCCAGCGCAATGTTCTTTTCCAGACGTGGGGAATAGATCGCTGAAGTAACCGTACCGACCTTGCTGCCATCCTTCAGCAGCGGCCAGAAGAAATCGTTTGAGCCGACGAAGGGCGCGCCCTCGATCTCAAGGCCGACGAGCCGCTGAGACACACCGTTTTCTTTAATTCTTGTCAACGCGGCCTTGCCGATAAAATCCGCCTCCATGTTAAGGTTCACCAGGCGGTCCATGTTCAGCTCATAGGGATTGTTCGCCAGGTTCATGTCGGCGTGATAGGACAGCATGCCTGCTTCGATCCGGCGGATGCTGGAGGTGTGACCCGGCTTGAGGCCCAGCGGAGTGCCCACGGCCATGATGTGCTCCCAGAGCCTGTCTCCCGCCGTTCCGTCACGCAGGAAAATCTCATAGCCGAGTTCGCTCGACCAGCCGGTACGCGAAATGATCAGCGGGACGCCGTCCCAGTCGTATTCCATGAACCAGTAGTATTTCAGCTCAGTCGGGGCATCGCCAAAAGCCGCGCGCAGAATATCGCGCGATTTCGGGCCCTGCAGTTGCAGCGGCGAGACATCGGGTTCGCGGATTTCGACATCCATGCCAGCGTTCAGCGCCACGCCACGCGCCCAAAGCAGAACATCGCTGTCGGCAATAGAGAGCCAGAAATGATCCTCAGCGAGTTTCAGCAGAACCGGGTCGTTGATGATCCCGCCGTCCTGATCCGTCAGGATCACATATTTGCACTGGCCGACCTGGCAGGTCGACAGGTCACGGCAGGTGAGCATCTGGGTAAATCTCGCGGCATCCGGCCCTCTGATCTCGACCTGGCGTTCGACAGAAACGTCACAGAGGATCGCGTCATTGACGAGGTTCCAGAAGTTCGCTGTGGAACTGCCGAAATCCCGGGGGATGTACATGTGATTGTATACCGAAAAGCCCTTGGCTCCCCAACGCAGTGCGGCGTCGGAATAGGGGGATTTGCGGACCTGGGTGCCGAAACTGAATTCGGCAAAATCTAGTTCGTGGGCCATGATGTGTATCCGGTATGAGGGTGTGGGTCAGTTCTGGTTCCGGATCAGATCGCGCAGCTCGTTTTGCGGACCTTTCCGGTCGTGGTTTTCGGGAAGCTCGCCAAAGATCACCTTCCGGGGGTGCTTGTGCCCGGCAAGGCGCGATTTGGTATGGGCGGGCAGTTCGTCTCCGGACGTCTGGTCCGAGAGTGCGGCAAAGGCGCAGTGTATTTCGCCCAAATTTCTCGTCCGCCACCGCCAAGACAGCGGCAAAGCTGACTGCGGGATGGGAAATAAGTGCCCTTTTCACTTCGATGGAGGAGATCTTTTCGCTGCCTGACGTGACTGCGAGAGGTACCCTGGCCGGCAAAAGCGTACGCTTCCTCCAGTGGCATATCCGGCTGTTTGCAGAACGCGCGCTTACCGGTATTTACGGCTACAGGCAATTTTTTGGCGATGCCGCTGACCCCGGCAATGACGGGCCGGGGCAGGCGCACGAGCCGCAGCATCATGGCCTGGCATCTGGCGAAAAGGTCCTGAAAATACCGTAACCCCCCGCCGTCATCTGCGCGGCGCGCTGTCATTCCCCTGAGGTTGCGGCCTGCACAGATGTGGCTGCCGCTGCTGCGCAACAAGACCACTTTTACGCTATGATCCGCTGCAACCGCGTCCAGTGTCGCTGACAACGCAGCCGGCATCGCCTCCGACAGGGCATTGATGGCTCCGGGTGAATTCAGTGTCAGCACAGCGATGCCGTCATGATCTGAACGCAGGATAAAGTTTTCGGTTTGCGATGCAGCGCCCATGATTTACTCCAGCGTGCCCCCGGCCTTTTTCCAGGCGGCTAAACCACCGGACAGGTTCACAACCGGCTCAAGACCCATTTCCATGGCAACCTTTGCCGCCAGTGCCGACCGACCGCCGGATGCGCAGTAAAATACGTAGGTTTTGTCCTGATTGAATTCCGGTTTATGCGCGGGGCTTGCGGGGTCGATATGAAATTCCATCATACCGCGCGACGAGATGACGGCACCCGGAATGACACCTGTCTTTGCCTGTTCCGTGCCATCGCGCAGATCTATAAAGACGTGATCCGGCGACCTGGCAAGGCTCAGTGCCTCTTCGGCGCTGATTGCCGGCACGCCCGCCATCGCCTCTTTCACCATGTCGCCGGCAGTTCTGGTAATTGTCTGTGGCATCGTCAAATTCCTTTTTCAGGCCGCGTCAGGCCGGCCGGTTCAGATCCCAAGATCCAGCCTCGGTTTCCAGAACGGGCGGAAGAGTTCAATCTTCGGACAGCGGTTCATGACCACCTTGAGACCGGCGTCTTCGGCCAGTTTCGCGGCAGCATCGTCGTAGACATCAATCTGCCCCCAGAGCACTTTCGCTCCGATGGCAATCGCCTGTTCGGCAATGGAATAGAACTCTTCTTTCGGCCGGAACACCTCGACCATATCCACCGGCCGGTCGATTTCTTCGAGCGCGTGATACACCGGTATGCCCCGGATCTCTGTCAGGTTCGGGTTCGGGTTCACCGGGATCATGTCATAACCCGTTTCATGCAACACGCGCAGGACGCCGTAGCTGAATTTGGTCTTGTCGGCGCTGGCCCCCACCATCGCGATGGTTTTCACGGATTTCAGAATGTCCGCGAGGTACTTAGGGTCATAATCATACCGGTCGTCCAGTGCTGTCGCTGGCATGGTTCAGGCCTCCTTGTTTTTCCTGTGCCCTGCCGCCTCACTGCCTGAGGGCGGGGGCGCGGCGATGCCCGCTTTGAGCTCATGCGGCTCCAGCGGGTCGAGAAAGGGGTTGCGGTAGAGCTTGTCATGGCTCTCGACGCCGATCTCCAGGGTGCAGTCGGTGATGGCGCGGGCGACGCAGAGCAGGACGTAGCCGTTGCTGATCTGACGGTTGTTCAGGGCCACCTGGCGGCGCTGATCCACCTCGCCTGACGTGAGCCGCGCGGCACAGGTGATGCAGCCGCCGTATTTGCAGCCATAAGGCAGATCGACGCCTTGCTCACGGAGGGTGTCAAGCAAAGGGCGGCGGGCCTCGACGCGGTAGGCAGCACCTTCGCGATTGGCGATTGTGATGGTGCGCGTTCCGCTCACAGCCAGATATCGCTCGTACAATCGCCACCGGGATAGCGGGTTTCGTGGCAGCGGCTGGGCCCGTTGGGCTCTTTGCCGAAATCGACGATGAAATCCTCGTTGATCTTCATCCCGCCGTTCTCAACGTCGCAGTCGATCATGACCATGACACCGCCCTGGGTGCGGATCTCCGGATAGAACTGGTTGTCCCACGTCGAGAAAAGCGAGGTCGTGACATACAGCCGCCTGCCATCAAGCGAGAGCTGATACATCTGTGGCCCGCCAGCGACCCGGACGCCGTTGATCTCGGGCGCTTTGCCCAGCAGGCCGCCCATCCACACCTGCCCGGTGAGGACCGGATTGTGCGGGTCGGTGATGTCATACTGGCGCATGTCGCCGTGCAGCCAGTTGTTGAGGTACAGATACTTGTCATCCATCGACACGAGAATGGCGCTCATCACGCCCGGCACGGGGATCGGCCATTCGGGATGCGGTTCGTTTTCCACGTCGATGATCTTTTCCCACTCCCACTTGCCCGCGTCTGATTTCCAGAAGTGGATGACATTGGCGCTGAGTGCCGCGCCGCAAAAGCCGTGCGTGCTGTCTGGGTCATGGTGGAACTTGACCTCCAGCGGGATCAGCCCGTCCTCGCCCAGATACAGGGTCTCGACAGGCTTGCGTGCTTCAAAATCCCAGATGTGCAGGCGGCGTCCGTATTTCAGGTGTCCGACCTCTTCGAGGTCAAAACCCGGCATGAAGGTATTGGGCGCGGCCCATTCCGAGGACACCATCACGTTGTGCCGCGGCTGGTACCAGAAATCATAGCTGAACGGGATGTCGCCCATGGTGTCTTCCCACCGGCCTACGATCTCGAACTCCTTGTTGAGATGCAGGTAGCCTCCCGGGGCTTCGCCTTTCGCGTCACCGAGAAACGAGATGATGATCTCAGAGCCCAGACAGTGCACGGTATGTGGCCCGCTGAGGTTGGTCTTTGACCTGATTTCTGCCCCGTCTATCACTTTGTGCAGGCGCGGCGCGCGCGGATCGGTCGCTGTGTCGATGACGTGTATGTTGTTGGACCGCACACCGGGCACCAGCAAGTATTTGCGGCTCATGCCGGCGTCATCATGGCAGGACGAACAGGCGTTCCATCCCATGTGGTGCAGCTCGTCTCCGATCCCGGGCATCTCCAGGCGGTGGATCACCTGGCTGTAGGTCTGGCTGTCGGGGTCTGCATCAACTGTGGCCAGGTAGTCTGGTTTCTGGATCCCGGTCCCGGTGTAAATGGCGATTGTATAGAGCAGCTTTTCGCGTGGGGCTTTGATGGCCTCTGCAGGGCTGGCATAGCCCGGGCCGCAGCATGCACCGTCCATAATCACATTCCTCCCTTGCGATCACATGGTAATTCTCGTAGTTCGATAATTAGATTCTCACAAGGTAAAAATTATGCATCTGGAACGTCTCACCAGCATTCTTGAAATTGTAGGACAAAAGGGAGAGGCGACGGTGGCCGGGATCTGTGCTCATTCAGACCTGCCAAAGCCATCGGCCTACAGACTCGTTCAGGACCTGGTGAGCGTAGGTCTCCTCGAACCTGTCGGACGCGGGCAGTTTGCGATCGGCACGCGGCTGAAGGCGATCACGAACAGCGATCATTCCGACCGTGCGCTGCTTGAACTGATCAGACCGACCCTGAAGCAGGCCGCAAACGATGTCGGTGCCGCCTTCTTTTTGTCGCGGCTGCGTGGAAAATCTGTCGAAATCATTCATGTCGAGACGCCGGACACCGGTGTGTCCTATCTCCATCCCGGTCTGGGCAAGCGGCCTCTGCACGCCTGCTCCTGTTCCAAAGCGGTTGCAGCCTTTTCGCCCGACCTCTTTGTGACCGGCGAAATGGAAGGTCGTTTGCGCGCCTACACGGAATTTACGCTTACAGATGTGCATGACCTCGAGGCTGAATTCAAAGCGATCCGACAGCGCGGTTTTGCAGAATGCGTTGAAGAGATCGAGCGCGGCATGTGCTCGGTCGCGGCCCCGCTTGCTCCGGACGGACCGGGGGCCGCGATGTCCATAGGGGCCACTGGCTCTGTGCGGGTTTTCACGCCTGCGTTCCGCGCGGACCTGGGATCCCGGATTGTGCAGGCCGCGCGCGAGATTTCCACAAGCCTGGGCTGGGAGAGCGTTCAGGATGCCAGAGTGTGTAAACTGTCTTAACGGCCAGGCTTCAAGTTAATCGTCAGGTGCTTCTGAAAAGCCCCCTGTGGTACCGCTGCATCGCAGCCGGTCAGTTTTTACGGACCGAAAGCGTCTGCCATGCCATGCGGAACAGGCCCGATCCGGATAACCGCTCCGGGGGGGTCGTGTCTCAGATGCCGAACAAAATGGCCGGACAGGGGTGCGAGCAACCGGCCTCTGTGACTGGGTAAATCAGCATCCCTGTCACTGAGATCCTGCGGTCGTGCGCCGGAACTGCGGCTGGATGAAAGATCAGAGTTCCGCTCTGGCGACCGGCAGTATTGTTCCGTCAATCAGCTCCATCAGATCGCCGAAATATCCGCCGCTCCGCGCAGGGCGCGTTGGATCCGACGTGATGGCAATCGTCATCGCAAGCTTTGGCACCACGCAGATGACCTGCCCGCCATAACCGCGTGCCAGCGCATAGTCGTCCCCGCCGGAGGTCCCCAGAAACCAGCCGTATCCGTAGCGCAGGCCAGACCAGGGGGAACGCGTGACAGGTTGAAAGGAGGCTTTGATCCAACCGGGGCTCAGCACCTGCGTGTCCTCCCACAAGCCGTTCCGGCGGTACATCTCACCAAAGCGCACCATGGCAAGCATGCTCATCGACATTTCGTTGCCACCGAGATAACGGCCCTGGGGATCGCGGGTCCACGCGGGAATATCGATGCCCAGCGGTCCGGCGATCCGCTCGCGGGTGAGGGTCAGCAGGCTCTTTTCTGACACTTCTGACAGCACGGCGCCGAGCACGTGAAATGACCCCGTCGAATAAAGCATGCGACTGCCCGGCTGTGCCACAAAGGGGCGTGACAGCGCATTACTGACCCAGTTGGCACTGCTGACCCAACCGCCGTAATTCGCACCCGATGTCCGTTCCAGACCGGCCTGCATCGTTACGAGGTCTTCCACAGTGATTGCAGCAACGCGCGGGTCGGCGCCGCCGGGAATCAGGCCAGGCGCGAGTTCTCCCAGCGTGGCCTGAGGCGACGGGATTTCCCCACGATCAACTGCGGCTCCGGTCAGCGCCGCCACGATTGTTTTTGAAACTGATTTAACGGGGACAGAACGCCCCATCTGCGGGCCCCGGAAAACTTCTGACACGACGGGCGCGCCATGCTGGTGGATCAGCACAGCGTGACACTGCCCGAGCGCACCCGCTTTGCCGGCCACCGTGCCCCACCCCGGCGCCTGCGCGCGCAGCCGGGGTGCCACGAGCGCCGCAGCGCCGGCGATGACCGAACGACGGCTGACCTTGCGCATTGATATCTCCTCTCAAACCGAACCGAAGGTAGTGCAAACTGCACAAGCGACAATTGGCATCGGGATCGTACGTCACCGCAAAATTTTGCGACCGGGCCGGACAGAATGTGCGCAGTTGATCCCTGGCCCCACAGAAATTGTACAGGATGATTGCACGTTGTCGGCCATCGGTACTGCTTTTGCCCGGTGTGCCTTCGTGTTGCGCACACCGGCCAGCGGCGAAATCAGGAGTTCAGCGTCACGGACCTGCGCAGGGTCACCAAGGGCGACACGCTGTTGCAGCCTGAGAATGCGGATGAACGCTGTGCCGTGGCTCTGGCCGGGACCGGTTCTGCCCGCGTGAAAGATGAGCACGGAGATAAATGCGCCTGCAGTACAGCAGGGTTGCCACGCACATGCAGATCGAACAGGTGCAGACCGTTTTCAGGTCTCCGGCACAGAACCGGACCAGGCCCGGGATGATCCTGACAGCAGAATAGTGCGCGCGCTCTTTAATGGCGTTGCGGGGCTGGCTTCGGTCAGGATCGGGGTCCGGATCACCGTGGATGACGCGGTCGACGGTCGCGATAACCCAGACCGCATTCTGCCGGGAGCCGGTCTGCCCGGGGCACTTTGTGGCGGGGTCCCGACGGGGCCTGGCGCGTTGGCCACCACACCCGCGGTGCAGGACCGCAGCTTTGACGGCAGGATCAGTTTCATCAACAGCCGTGCGGATGCTGCGACCCCGTCCAACCGCGTCCGGGCAACGATTGATTATGACGCCGATTTACTGCGCCCTGGCGTATCCTTTGCGCTCATGCCGGACCTGCCGTGCCGGAGCTTCCCGGCGGCGTCCGAGCCGCCACTGCATTTCTGCGAGCGGGGCATCGCATGTCTGGCGTGTGGGGGTTATCCGGAAACCCTCAGGTTGCGGGTGAGCTTTTCAACAACATGTCAGAGCATCAGATCAGGGCCTGCCTCAGAAAATGGCGGTCGCTTGCGGCCAAAATCATTTAACGCGCCTCGGGTATCGCCCGATGCTGCAGGGTTTTATGCGAAGTGCCGGAAGATCGAACAGGGTGGATGTGTTCCGGTAAGAACAATTCCCCTGGCTGTGTTCAGATGTCCCTTTGAACTTCCGCAGACCGGGCACCGCAGCAGGGTCCGGATCTGAAAGTCCGGTTTCTTCAGAGCTGCCGCTTATGCGTTGCGGTGCTTCGCGAAAATCTGTTCATCGCAGATGCGGAAGATATCTCTGGCAGGACACGACCACCATGCGCCGCAGGACTGTTGCGATTTTCGCACAATGCTCACCTTTGACCATCTCGATCCGCCATAATATATCGAAAAGATAATAAATAGGTGTAACGAAAGCATCATAACATGGCTGAAAACGGCCGCAGATAAGAGGTAGAGCAGAATGAATATTATAACACGCATTGCGGGTGCAATCGCGCTTGTCTCCATCACATCGCCGGTCGCGGCGATGGAGCTGAACGGCGGCGATTTTAACGTGAATTATTCCTGGTTTGACCAGAAGGTTGGCGATGAGACAGTCGACACCTTTTCCTTTGACGGTGCTGTTGAGGTTGGCTTCAACCAGAATTTCGCAGCACAGCTGGATCTGGGGCGCTACAGCTTTGGTCTTCTTGATGAACGAGGCACAAACATTGCGTTGCACGGTATCTACCATTTGAACGAGGCCACGGCTCTGGGCGCCTTTTACGGTGCGGACGATATCCTGAGCGACAGCACAGATTTCTATGGTGTGGAAGCGGCATACAATACTGATCAGTATGAAGTGGAAGCATACTTCGGCACGGGAGAAGACTCAGGCGTTGATGGAAATGTATACGGTGTTCTGGGTGCTTACGGTGTGACTGAAGGAATTGCCGTCACCGGATCACTGGAGAGGGCAGACATCGACGGCGGCTTTGAGTACTCAAAATATGCAATCGGCGTGCGGTTCTCTGCATCTCCGCAGGCGGCCCTGACGGCCAGTATCGGCAGTGCTGAGGCGGAGGCGGGCAGCCTGTCGGGCTCGGAAACATTCTTCTCGATCGGTGCTGAGTTCAAATTTGGTCAGAAAGCGGGTGCTACTTTCGGCAGACGCGGTTTGCTGAAACTGATCCCCGGCCTCTGAGGAAAAACTGGCCTTTCGAAAAACGGGTTTGCTGCTTTAAAGAGCGGCAAACCCGGGCGACTATGCGCCCCGGGGGATAAGTCTGTCTGCTCGTACGTCACTTCAACGTTCAGTCTGAACAATATCTGCGATGCCCGATGCCGAGACACTGCCAGTTTGCCGTGGAATGTGCGCAGTAAATCTGATGTGAAGCATCCTTATGCGCGCTGATCTGGTTGGCGCTGTAAATTTTAATTTGATAATTAATGTTTCCGGCAACACGTCAGGTAGTCGTCGTTAAAACCAGATGCAACACGCGACTGTGGGTGACTGAACGATACATACAGAGGTATCAGTCTGGTCTGGAAAACCGACGCATGACCTCGCAGGGCGTCCGGGATCGCAGGGGGTCACTTTGCGTCATCTCTGCGGTTCTTGCGAAGCCGCGCGCGGCTGCGCTAGCAGCGGGCAGAAAATAACTGCAAATCCTGCCAGAGCTCCAAGCCAGAGAATGCCGGCCAAACTCTATATCTGAACAGTTCCGGACACCGGTCAGATAAGCTGTCAAAATTTTTTCTTTGAACACCGGACGCTGAATTCCGGCCGCTTTCATATGCGTCAGAAAGGTTTGGATGCTGGCCTCGTCAAGACTGGTTAAAACCGAGAGATGGTCTGCGCTTCGTTCAGAAGTCATACCCGGTGTCAGATATCGCATACAATTTCACCGGCCGGGCTTTACTGGACCGGCTCAACTGCGCACCGTGCTCCGGGCTCTGCCGGCAAAAGCTTCGGCGGCTCCCGGAATGCCCGCCGCCGTCTGCTCAGGTGGCACACTTGAATTCCGATG
>NZ_JAHEHZ010000079.1 GCF_024639605.1 Roseobacter sp.
AGTAGAATCAATTTGTCTTACGGGTCGCGCCCGGACGGCAGGATTACCTGATCAGCTGACGCCTGAAGGCCAGAATCTTCGGGATTTCTTATGCAAGACGCACCCCTGGTGCGATGTTGTGAAAAAAGGGTCTGGTATCACGGACCCGCAACGAAAAGGACATGACACGTGGCACGTATCGCCGGCGTAAACATCCCGACTGCAAAGCGGGTCCCCATCGCCCTCACCTATATCACCGGTATCGGCAACACTTCCGCAAAAGCGATTTGCGAAGCTGTCGGCATCGACATGGCCCGCCGGGTCAATGAACTTTCCGACGCAGAAGTGCTGGCCGTGCGCGAGCACATCGACGCCAACTACACCGTAGAAGGTGATCTGCGCCGTGAAACACAGATGAACGTCAAGCGCCTGATGGACCTTGGCTGCTACCGTGGCCTGCGCCACCGTCGCAACCTGCCGGTCCGCGGTCAGCGCACCCACACCAACGCTCGCACCCGCAAAGGCCCCGCAAAGGCCATTGCCGGCAAGAAGAAATAAGGGAGGGTCTGATCAATGGCACGTGAAAAAGTACGCGTAAAAAAGAAGGTCTCCAAGAACATCGCGGCGGGTGTCGCGCATGTGAACTCGTCCTTCAACAACACCAAGATCCTGATCTCCGACGTGCAGGGCAACGCCATTTCGTGGTCGTCCGCCGGCACCATGGGCTTCAAAGGCTCGCGGAAATCCACACCCTATGCGGCCCAGATGGCGGCAGAGGATGCGGGCCGCAAGGCGCAGGAACATGGCGTTAAGACGCTGGAAGTCGAAGTGCAGGGACCAGGCTCGGGCCGTGAAAGCGCGCTGCGTGCGCTGGCCGCCGCCGGCTTCAATATCACGTCAATCCGCGACGTGACGCCGATGGCACACAACGGCTGCCGTCCGCCCAAGCGCCGCCGCGTTTAAGCGCAACTTGTATTTCGGGGCTGCGTGTTTTTCACGCGGCCCCAATCCGCTTTTTGAAACCTCGAGAGTCTTCGCCTTTAGGACATGGGGCTTAGACGGGAATGGAGGGACGCATGATCCATAAGAACTGGGCTGAACTTATCAAGCCGCAACAACTTGACGTTAAACCGGGAAATGATCCGGCACGCCAGGCAACCGTCACCGCAGAACCTCTCGAGCGCGGCTTTGGCCTTACCATGGGCAATGCGCTGCGCCGCGTACTGATGTCGTCGCTGCAGGGTGCGGCGATCACATCCGTGCAGATCGACAATGTTCTGCACGAGTTTTCCTCGGTGGCCGGTGTACGTGAAGACGTAACCGACATCATTCTGAACCTCAAAGGCGTATCGATCCGCATGGAAGTCGAAGGACCCAAGCGTCTGTCGATCTCTGCCAAGGGTCCGGGCGTTGTGACAGCGGGTGACATTTCGGAATCCGCCGGTATCGAAGTGCTGAACCGCGATCACGTGGTCTGCCACCTTGACGATGGTGCCGATCTTTACATGGAACTGACGGTCAATCAGGGCAAAGGCTATGTTTCTGCAGAGAAAAACAAGCCTGAAGATGCGCCGATCGGTCTCATTCCCATCGATGCAATCTATTCTCCGGTCAAAAAGGTCAGCTATGATGTGCAGCCCACCCGTGAGGGCCAGGTGCTGGACTATGACAAGCTGACCATGAAGGTGGAAACCGACGGGTCGCTGACACCTGACGATGCGGTGGCCTTTGCTGCGCGTATTCTGCAGGACCAGCTGGGCATATTTGTGAACTTTGACGAGCCTGAATCTGCGTCTCGCGCGGATGAGGACGATGGTCTGGAGTTCAACCCGCTGCTGCTGAAGAAAGTCGACGAACTGGAACTGTCAGTGCGCTCTGCCAACTGTCTGAAGAATGACAACATCGTTTATATCGGTGATCTCATTCAGAAGACCGAAGCGGAGATGCTGCGCACGCCAAACTTTGGACGGAAGTCGCTCAACGAGATTAAAGAAGTGCTCTCGGGCATGGGTCTGCATCTCGGGATGGACGTTGAAGACTGGCCACCCGACAATATCGAAGACCTGGCCAAGAAATTCGAAGACTCCTTTTAAGGGGTCTTCGCTCAGGCCCGCCTCTGGCGGGACGACAATGCCCGCTCCGTGCGGGGACAAAACGGGCAAAAAGCCCCAAGGAGAACCGGGTGACACGCATCACCCGGTCAGACAAAGCAAAACAGCCCGTAGAGGGCACCAAACGGAGAACAGAAAATGCGTCACGCACGTGGATACCGCCGCCTGAACCGCACACATGAGCACCGCAAGGCGCTCTGGGCAAATATGGCCGGCTCGCTCATCGAACATGAGCAGATCAAAACAACACTGCCCAAGGCAAAAGAACTGCGTCCGATCATCGAAAAGATGATCACGCTGGCGAAACGCGGCGATCTGCACGCGCGCCGTCAGGCCGCATCAAAGCTGAAGCAGGACCAGTATGTCACCAAGCTTTTTGACGTGCTCGGACCGCGCTACAAAGACCGTCAGGGCGGTTATGTACGCGTCCTCAAAGCAGGTTTCCGCTATGGCGATATGGCGCCGATGGCGATCATCGAGTTCGTTGACCGTGACCGCGATGCCAAAGGTGCTGCCGACAAAGCGCGCCATGAAGCAGAAGAAGTTGCTGCCGACGAATAAAGCTTGTTCGCATTGTGCGAAGCTTAAACCCCTGTCCGCCGGACAGGGGTTTTTTTATGCACCGGGCGGGCGTATTTAAGGCCTGAAGCAGCCGGGGGCATGCACCCAGGAAGACGGGATGTGGTGTGACACAATGAGATATATTTCAGCTTTTTTGATTGTGATGCTGGCGCTGCCTGCGGGCGCGCAGCAGGTGCCGCAATCGGCCGCGCAGATGCAGCTGAGCTTTGTGCCGCTGGTCAAAGAGGCAGCACCTGCTGTTGTAAACATCTATGCAAAAATCGTGCGCCCGGGACGCAGCAGCCCCTTTGCCGGGGATCCTTTCTTCGAACGGTTTTTTCAGGACCGCCGTCGCGGTCTGCCACAGTTACAGAACTCACTTGGCTCAGGCGTGATCCTTTCTGCCGACGGTATTGTGGTGTCGAATTACCATGTGGTTGGTGATGCAACCGACATCCGGGTGGTTCTGGCCGACCGGCGGGAGTTCAGTGCACGTGTGCTGCTGGGGGACGCGGAAAGTGACCTTGCTATCCTGCAGATTGACGTGGCGACGGATCTGCCATTCCTGCCGCTGCGTGAAGCCGAAACCGTCGAGGTCGGAGAGCTGGCGCTGGCGATCGGGAATCCTTTTGGCGTTGGCCAGACGGTTAGCAGCGGGATCGTCTCGGGGCTTGCGCGGTCGGGGACGGCAACCGGCAGCGGGCGGGGGTATTTCATCCAGACCGATGCGCCGATCAACCCTGGCAATTCGGGCGGTGCGCTTGTCGATATTGAGGGGCGGCTGATTGGCATCAATACCTCGATCCTGACGCGGTCGGGCGGTTCAAACGGAATCGGTTTTGCCATCCCGGCCGATCTGGTGGCGGCTTTCGTCCGCCAGGCAAAAGCCGGGCGAACAGAATTTGAACGTCCCTGGGCGGGTATCAACGGGCAGGCCGTGGATGCCGGCATCGCCCGGGCACTGGGGTTCGACCGGCCTGGCGGGATCGTCGTTTCGGGGCTGCACCCGGCGAGCCCCTTTGGCGATGTGGATGTTGCAGTGGGCGACGTAATCACTGCGGTCAACGGTCAGCCGGTGAATACACCCTCGGAGATGGTGTACCGGATGAGCGTGACCGGACCGGGGCGGGCGGCGCAGATAAGCCGGGTGCGCGACGGCATGGAGGCGACGGTTGAGGTAGCCCTTGTAGCAGCACCGGAGGTGCCGCCGCGAGAGGAACGGCGTCTGAATGCGCGCGAGCTGCTGGAGGGAATGGAGTTGTCCCGGGTGAACCCGGCGGTAATTGATGAATTTAACCTGCCGCTGGAGGCCGCCGGCGTCCTCGTGTCGGATCCCGGGCCGCTTGGCCGGCGTGTCGGGCTTCGCCGTGGTGATGTTATTATGGCGATGGGCGATGTCGTGGTCACACGTCCGGGCGAGGTTGCCACGCTTTTTGCAAGGCGCGCAGGTCGCTATGATCTTATCGTCCTGCGCGATGGACGGCGCATCAACGTGCGGTTCAGGACCTGAGTGGTGGGTGATCTTTTTGATAGCGGACCAGGTGCTGACGTGCCCGCCGGGTACCGCCCGCTGGCGGACCGGCTGCGGCCGCGTACACTCGCGGAAGTCATCGGCCAGCGCCAGGTTCTGGGGCCTGAGGCACCGCTGACAGCGATGCTGGCGTCAGGGGCACTCAGCTCGCTGATTTTCTGGGGACCGCCCGGCGTGGGCAAAACCACCATCGCGCGGCTGCTGGCGCATGAGACCGATCTGCATTTCGTCCAGATCAGCGCGATTTTTACCGGTGTGCCGGATCTGCGCAAAGTTTTTGAAGCAGCAAAGATCCGGCGGCAGAACGGGCAGGGCACCTTGCTTTTTGTTGATGAAATCCACCGGTTCAACAAGGCCCAGCAGGACGGGTTTCTTCCGCACATGGAGGATGGTACGATCCTGCTGGTCGGGGCCACGACCGAAAACCCGTCGTTTGAGCTTAATGCCGCGGTGCTGAGCCGGGCGCAGGTTCTGGTGCTGGAGCGGCTGGGCTCAGAGGATCTGGAACGACTGGCCCAACGGGCAGAAGCGGAACTGGACCGGGATTTGCCGCTTGATGCCGATGCCAGGGCGGCGCTGTTGCAGATGGCCGACGGGGACGGGCGCGCGCTTCTTAACCTTATCGAGCAGGTCGCGGCATGGAAGACCGATGCCACACTCGATACCAGTGCATTAACGAAACGGCTGATGAAGCGGGCCGCGCAGTACGACAAGGGCGGCGACAGTCACTATAACCTCATCTCCGCGCTTCATAAATCTGTGCGCGGTTCTGATCCGGACGCGGCCCTTTACTGGTTTGCGCGCATGCTGGAAGGGGGCGAGGATCCGCGCTATCTTGCGCGGCGCATCACCCGGATGGCAGTAGAGGATATCGGGCTGGCGGACCCGCAGGCCCAGGCCTTTTGTCTTCAGAGCTGGCAGACATACGAGCGCCTGGGCAGTCCGGAAGGTGAACTGGCTCTGGCGCAGGCGGTGGCCTATCTGGCGCTGGCGCCGAAATCGAACGCAGCCTACGTCGCCTACAAGGGTGCGCGCAGGACCGCGAAAGAAACCGGCTCCGAGCCCCCCCCAAAACACATTCTGAATGCGCCCACGTCGATGATGAAAGATCAGGGCTACGGCGCCGGATATGCCTATGATCATGATGCCGAAGACGGGTTTTCCGGACAGAACTATTTCCCGGACGGGATGGAACGTCCGCAGCTTTACCAGCCCGTGGAGCGCGGCTTTGAACGGGATCTGAAAAAGCGCCTCGATTACTTTACACGCCTGCGCGACAAGCGTGAAACTTGACATCCGGGCTGCGACACGTGAGAGACCGCGGATGATAAAAACACTGATCTTTGTTGCGGCCGGCGGTGCGCTGGGGGCTTCGCTGCGATGGCTCTGGGGCGTCTGGGTGTACCGGATGACGGGTGGACCGGCGGATTTTCCGGTGGCAATCATCGGCGCCAATGTCATCGGGTCGTTTCTGATGGGGGTCTTTGTGGTGCTGGCCGCACAGCGCGGGCTGACGCATCTGAGCCCCTTCGTGATGACCGGGCTGCTGGGTGGGTTCACGACCTTTTCGGCGTTCTCGCTCGAGACTGTGACGCTGATCGAACGCGGCGAAGTGGGTCAGGCGGGGCTTTACGTGATGGCTTCGGTCATTTTGTCGGTGGCGGGGCTGATGGCCGGGCTCTGGTTGATGCGGGGGATTATGCTTTGAGCCGGGTGCAGACACGAGTGGTGAAAGAAGACGATGCGGATCAGCGGCTGGATCGCTGGTTTCGTCAGCATTTCCCGCATATTCCGCAGGGCCGCATCGAAAAGATGTGCCGAAAGGGCGAAATTCGCGTGGATGGCGGCCGGGTGAAGGGTGCCACGCGGCTGGCAGCCGGGCAGGAAGTGCGCATTCCGCCGCTGCCCGACAGCGCAGCACCGCCGCCCGACGCCCGCACGCGTGTCCCGGACGCGGATGCAAAAATGATCCGCGATTGCGTGATCTGGAAGGACGACCATGTCATTGCGATCAACAAACCCGCCGGATTGCCGACCCAGGGCGGCTCCGGTCAGACGCGTCATGTGGACGGCCTCTCTGAAGCGCTGAAGTTCGGCTATGAGGACAAACCGCGGCTCGTGCACCGCCTGGACAAAGACACCTCAGGGGTGTTGCTGCTCGCGCGGACGCGGCAGGCGGCCAAAGCACTGACCGCAGCAATGCGGCACAAGGAAACGCGCAAGATTTACTGGGCGCTGGTGGCCGGCGTGCCCACGCCGTATCTTGGTGAGATCCGGTTCGGTCTGGTCAAAGCGGCGGGCCGGGGCCGCGGCGGTGAGGGCGAAAAGATGATCGCCGTGCACCCCCGCGACATGGATGACACGCCAGGTGCCAAACGAGCGCATACACTTTACGCAACGCTCTACCGGGTTGGTTCGCGCGCGGCATGGGTGGCGATGGAGCCGGTGACAGGCCGCACCCACCAGCTGCGCGCACATATGGCCGAGATCGGGCATCCCATTGTCGGAGATGGAAAATACGGCGGCTCCGGTCAGGAAAACCTGGGTGATGGATGGGGTGCGCAACTGGGTGGTATTATCTCTAAAAAGCTGCACCTGCATGCGCGGATGATGCGCTTTGAGCATCCTGAAACACGCAAGGATATCACAGTGACCGCCCCCATGCCTGAGCATATGGCGGTGAGCTGGGACACCTTTGGCTGGACGGAAGATCTGGCCGCCGAAGATCCGTTCGGGGCGCTTTGATGACCGAACGGACAAGACTGGTAATCTTTGATGTGGACGGCACACTGGTGGACAGCCAGGGCGATATTCTCGGCGCCATGAGCCATAGTTTCACGGCACAAAACCTGCCCGTGCCGGCGCGACGCGACATTCTTGGGATTGTTGGCCTTTCGCTCGATGTCGCGATGAGCCGGCTTGCGCCGGAGGCGGATGCGCAGGGGGTGGCGGCACTCGTTCAGGGGTACAAAGACGCATATATGGAGTTGCGCGCGCGCACGGGTGCAGCACAATCCTCGCCGCTTTATCCCGGTGCGCTGGAGGCGCTGCGGGAGTTGCATGCGATGCCCGGGCTGTTGCTGGGCGTTGCGACGGGCAAGTCGAAACGCGGGCTGGATAAACTCGTCGAGGCGCATGATCTAGAACGCTATTTCGTGACGCGTCAGGTTGCAGATTTTCACCCGTCCAAACCACACCCGTCGATGATCTATCAGGCAATGGCTGAGGCGGGTACCGCGCCGTCGGAGACAGTGATGATCGGAGATACCAGCTTTGACATGGAGATGGCCCGGGCGGCAGGTGTCGGCGCATTGGGTGTCAGCTGGGGATATCATCCGGTAGCGCATCTGCAGGCAGCGCACCGGATCCTCGATAATTTTGCCGCCCTGCCGGGAGCCCTTGCCGGGATGTGGGAGCGCGCATCGTGAGCGAGTGGAAAGTAAAACGGTTCTGGAAAGAGGTGCATGTGGTGCCCGAAGACGCGGGCTTTGGCATCCGTCTTGATGAACGGCCCGTGAAAACACCGGCAAAACGGGCTCTTGTTGCGCCCACAAAAGCGTTTGCTGAGGCCATTGCCGCAGAATGGGACGCTCAGGAAGAAAAAATTGACCCTTTAAAGATGCCCTTTACCCGAACTGCTAATGCAGCGCTCGATAAGGTTGCGGTGCAGCACCGGGAGGTTGCGGATATGCTGGCGGCCTACGGGGATGCCGATCTGCTGTGCTACCGTGCCGACCGGCCGGACAGCCTGATTGCCCGCCAGTCCGGGCAATGGGACCCGATGCTGGACTGGGCGGAGAACGCGCTCGGCGCCCGTCTGAGGCCGCGTACCGGTGTCATGCACGTTGCACAGGATGCGGCGGCTCTGGCCTCTTTGTCTGCGCGGGTTCATGCGCTTGGGAACTTCGAACTGGCAGCATTTCACGACCTCGTCAGCCTTTCAGGATCGCTGATTCTCGGGTTCGCGGCGGCACATGACGTGAAGCCTGCGGAGCAGATCTGGGACATCTCGCGTCTCGACGAGATCTGGCAGGCCGAGGAGTGGGGCCGGGACGATGACGCAGAGGCCGCTGCCGGGGTGAAGAAAGCCGCATTTCTTCATGCAAAACGTGTGTTTGTACTGTCTCAGTGATCTGACCGGAAAAATTGCTCAGGAATGACGCATTTGTGGTTTCCGGCGGCGGCTTTTTAGGCGGCCTGCCCTTGACCTTACAAGCGGAATCCGCCCAGAATGATCGCCACTTGAAGGGGAGAGCCTTCAGTATCGCCACCGGCGAAAAAGCCGGTCGAACCACCCTATGTAAACCGGGTGGACAATCAGGAAGAGGTAAAAATGAAAAAATCTGTATTTCTCGGCGCACTCACGGTCGCCGGCCTGGCGGCAGGTGCTGCTGCTGCAGGGACACTGGATGATGTAAAGGCACGCGGCACGCTGAACTGTGGTGTCACCACAGGTCTCGTCGGCTTCGCGGCCCCCGATGCAAACGGCGAGTGGAACGGCTTTGATGTCGCCGTCTGTCGCGCTGTTGCCGCAGCTGTGCTGGGTGATCCGACAGCGGTCGAATTCGTACCGACAACGGGTAAAACGCGTTTCACAGCGCTTGCGTCGGGTGAAATCGACATGCTGGCACGGAACACCACATGGACATTCAGCCGCGATGTGGACCTGAAGTTCACTTTCGTCGGTGTGAACTACTATGACGGTCAGGGCTTCCTTGTCCCCAAAGCGCTCGGTGTGTCTTCGGCGAAAGAGCTCGACGGTGCCACAGTTTGCGTTCAGACAGGAACCACAACAGAGCTGAACCTGGCGGATTACTTCCGTGCCAACAACATCAGCTATGAGCCGGTTCCGATCGAAACAAACGCCGAAGGCCAGCAGCAGTACCTTGCCGGTGCCTGTGACGTTTACACGACGGACGCCTCCGGTCTTGCTGCAACACGTGCGACATTTGAAGCGCCCGGCGATCACGCGCTACTGCCCGAGATCATCTCCAAAGAGCCGCTCGGCCCGCTGGTACGCCATGGCGACGACGAATGGGGTGATGTGGTCCGCTGGACCCTGAACGCACTGATCACAGCTGAAGAGCTGGGTGTGACATCGGCAAACGTCAGCGAAATGGCCTCCGGTTCGGGTAACCCCGAAGTGGCGCGTCTGCTCGGTACTGAGGGTACTCTGGGCGAGATGATCGGCCTTGACGCAGACTGGGCGATGCGTGCGATCGCGACCCAGGGCAACTATGGCGAGATCTTCGCCAAGAACATCGGTGAGGAAACACCGATCGGCCTTGCGCGCGGACTGAACGCACAGTGGACGAACGGCGGCCTGATCTACTCGCCTCCCTTCCGCTAAAACCGAAAAAGCAAGGGCGCAGGTTAACACCTGCGCCCTTCGCACTTCTGAGGACCAGACTATAACCCGGCCACACAGAAGCGCATCAAGCGCTCGGATAAAACCACAGGCCGGAACCACGGGGAACACTCTAAATGACGTCATTGACCGACCCACCAGCGGGTTCGTTCCGCTTGTCGATGCTGCTGAACGACACGCGTTATCGTTCCTATACCTTTCAGGCCATCGCTCTGGCTGTCCTGATTGTGGCATTCGCTTATCTGGGAAATAACCTGCTGAACAACCTCAGAGCAGCGGGCCTGAATATCTCTTATGATTTTCTCGGCACGCCGGCGGGATATGATATCGATCAGAGGCTTATAGAATACGAAAACCAGGACACGCACGGTCGTGCCGCGATCATCGGTATTCTGAACACGCTTCTTGTGGCCGTTCTTGGCTGTATCACCGCGACCGTCTTTGGCGTGCTTGCAGGTGTTCTGCGGTTGTCGAACAACTGGCTGGTCTCCAAGCTGATGTCGGTTTACGTGGAGATTTTCCGTAACATCCCCGTCCTCATCTGGATCATCATTATTTACACTGTGATGACGGCCGTGCTGCCGCCACCGAATGCATTCCGGGGGGACACCCCGACCGGCTCAATGCTGTTTGATCTCTTTGCCTTTACGAACCGCGGGATTTATCTGCCGGCGCCGGTCTGGGGACCAGGGTCCGGCGTGGTCGTCGCAACCTTTATCGCGTCGGTTATCGGCGTGATCGCATACCGGCGGTACGCAACAAATCTGCTCTATTCAACGGGGCGGCTGCTGCCGATGGGATGGCCGAGCCTTGCGATTTTCTTTGTGCCGACGATCCTGGTGTTTCTCGTTATGGGCCAGCCGATCAGCCTCGATGTACCTGCGCTCAAAGGATTCAATTTCCAGGGTGGTATCAAGGTGGGCGCACCGCTGATCGCCTTGTGGTTCGCGCTGTCGATATACACCGGTGCTTTCATCGCGGAGAACGTGCGAGCGGGTATTATGGCGGTCAGCAAAGGTCAGACGGAAGCTGCCGGCGCACTTGGTCTGCGGCCAGGCCGGATCATGAACCTGGTGGTTCTGCCCCAGGCGCTCCGTGTGATTATTCCGCCGCTGATTTCTCAGTACCTCAACATTACCAAGAACTCGTCACTTGCGATTGCGGTGGGCTATATGGACATCACTGGTACGCTGGGCGGGATCACTCTGAACCAGACCGGACGCGCGATCGAATGCGTTCTGCTGCTGATGCTTTTCTACCTCACGATCTCCCTGTCGATCTCGGCGATCATGAACGTTTATAATAATACCGTTAAGCTGAAGGAGCGCTGAGACCTATGTCAGATACACATGCTCAGACCGTCGCCTTCGTTCGTGATACACAAATCCCTCCGGCGCCGCCGCCCTATGCGGCATCGGGCCCGGTCAAATGGATGCGCGAGAATCTCTTTGCGACACCTGCAAACGGTGCGCTGACGCTGGTTGCGCTCTATTTTATCTGGTTGCTGTTGTCTTCGACCATGCCCTGGATCCTCAACGGGATCTGGACAACCTCGAGCCTTACAGAATGTCGTGAAGTGCTCGACGGTACGGTCGGCGCCTGTTTCTCAGTGCTGACAGAGCGCTGGAACCAGCTGATCTTTGGCTTCAAGTATCCTTCGGAATACTACTGGCGTCCCACGCTTGCGCTTGTCCTGCTGTTTTTTGCGGCGGCGCCGGTGCTCTTTTTTGACCTGCCGCGCAAGCTCCTGGGCTTTACGGCTGTCTATCCATTTATTGCCTTCTGGCTGATCTGGGGCGGCACGGTCTTCACACCGATCCTCGCGTTTGCCGGCGTGGCTGCGGGCGCGCTTGTCTATCAGCGTTTTGTGACCCAAAGCTTTGCTGCAGGTTTCTTCGGGGGCATTTTTGCGGCCTTTGTCGTCTGGATCCTCGGCGGTTTTCTGATCCCGGAGGGGGCCTCTGAAAACGCAATGCTGGGTTCCGTGCCAAGCCGCGATCTGGGGGGCTTTATGCTCAACATGATGCTGGGCGTGACCTGTGTGTCGCTGTCGATCCCCATCGGGATCGCCCTGGCACTCGGGCGGCAGTCGAGCATGCCTCTGATCAAGTGGGTCTGCGTGATTTTTATCGAATTCATCCGGGGTGTTCCGCTGATCACACTGCTCTTTGTGGCCTCGGTAATGCTGAGCTACTTCTTCCCGCCTGAATCCACTGTCGACCTCTTCCTGCGAGTGGTGATCATGATCACGATGTTCTCGGCAGCCTACATCGCCGAGGTAATCCGGGGCGGCCTCGCCGCTCTGCCCAAAGGTCAGTATGAGGGCGCCGACAGCCTCGGGCTGGACTATGCGCAGGCCACGCGGCTGATCATCCTGCCGCAGGCGCTTAAAATTTCCATTCCGGGCATCGTGAACGTGGCCGTGGGTCTTTTCAAAGATACCACGCTCGTTTCGGTCATTTCGATGTTCGATCTTGTCGGCATGATCCGGGGTCCGATCCTCGCGTCCACCGAATGGAACGGTGTTTACTGGGAACTGCTGGGCTTTGCCGCTCTGCTCTTCTTTGTCGTCTGCTACGGCATCTCGCAATACTCACAGTGGCTCGAACGTCGCCTCGCGACTGATCATCATTAAAAGGAGGCCGGAAAAATGGCTGAAGCGACACAGATGAAGGTCTCCGACGAGATCGCGATCACCATCACCAAGATGAACAAGTGGTACGGTGCGTTCCACGTGCTGCGTGACATTGACCTGACCGTGCACCGGGGCGAGCGGATCGTTATCTGCGGGCCATCGGGCTCAGGTAAATCGACGCTGATCCGGTGTATCAACGCACTGGAAGAGCACCAGCAAGGGACAATCGAGGTAGACGGAACGCTGCTGTCTTCGGATCTCAAAAACATCGACAAGATCCGCTCCGAAGTCGGCATGTGCTTTCAGCACTTTAACCTCTTTCCACATCTGACGATTCTGGAAAACTGCACGCTTGCGCCGATCTGGGTCCGCAAAACACCCAAGAAAGAGGCCGAACAGATCGCGATGCACTTCCTCGAGAAGGTGAAAATCCCTGATCAGGCTAACAAGTATCCGGGCCAGCTTTCCGGTGGTCAGCAGCAGCGTGTCGCCATCGCACGATCGCTTTGCATGAAGCCGCGGATCATGCTCTTTGACGAGCCCACATCGGCACTTGACCCGGAGATGATTAAAGAGGTGCTCGATACCATGATCGAGCTGGCCGAAGAAGGTATGACCATGCTCTGCGTCACCCATGAGATGGGTTTTGCCCGGCAGGTCGCCAACCGCGTGATCTTTATGGATGCAGGCCAGATCGTAGAGCAGAACGAGCCAGAGGCGTTCTTTAACAATCCGCAAAGCCCACGGACGCAGCTCTTCCTGAGCCAGATCCTCGGCCACTGACAAGGCGTAAATCTGAAAGGCGTCACCCTCAACGGTGGCGCCTTTTTACGCAGACAGGCAGAATGAGAGCGCGGTACTGACGACCCTGATCACCCTCCGCGATATGGAGAAGATGACGGCCTGTGCCGAAAAAGCGGTGCCCGCAATCATCTCTCATTGCGATGCGCCGCTCTTTCGCGCGACGGTTGCCAGAGTGCTGCGGGGAACGGCCGATTACACGTTCACAGCTGCCTTCCACTCCCCGGATGTAACCCTGGTGGAGGCCTTGTACCGGTCAGATGCTTAAAGCGCGTCGCACGAGCTGCAGGATGCTGCTGCAGGTGTGACGTTTGTCGTTCATGAAGAGCTTTAAGCAGCATCGCCGTCAAGTTCGCGGGGGATTACGAAAGCGGTGACGTTTCCGGTGATGATATCCGGCCAGTCTGTGTCGAAATCAACCACAAGGGTGGCACCGGTCGGGTAATCCTCAAAGCGGATATGGTCGGGTGGATCCCCGACGAGCCGATGGGCCAGCTCGCAGATACCCGGGTTATGGCCGATCATCAGCACAACACTTCCTGTGGCCTGCCTAAGCACGTTCAGCATATCACCTGCCTCAGCCAGATAGAGGTCGCGCGAAAAATTCACCGGTGTGTCCGCATCCAGCGCGAGCCCGAGGAACGTCTGACCGGTGCGCTCAGCGGATGAGCACAAAACCTCATCGGGGATATATCCGCTGTTTCGCAACCAGTCGCCCAGAGCCTTGGCCGCCACTGTCCCGCGCCGGTTCAGCGGCCGGTCGTGATCACCAAGACCGGGGTGATTCCAGTCGGATTTTGCGTGTCGCATAAGGATCAGACGGCGCATGGATTACCCCCGGAATACGGTCATGTGATACGCGGAATGCTCCGACGCCCGTGGATATCGCGCCGACACAGGGCAGGCCCGGCGTACGAGACAGCCACCGGACATGCACGCAGCCCCGGATGCTTCATTCAGAAAGCCTTTGCAGGCTTCCACATTATACCCGGTGCCGTCAAAGGCATTTACCGGACAGGCGGTCCGGCAGGGACGGTCCGGGCAGTTTTCGCACGGAGCCGGCGGTGGTGGGGGCATGTCGATATGCTGTGGCAGTGCCAGAGCCCCGCGAAAGGACACCAGCAGACCGGCGGTATCGTGCACCAGCAACATGACGGGGGAGGCATGTATGCGCCCGGTGCGCAAAGCCCATGAGAAAAACGGCTGCCAGGGCGGGCCGCCAAATGGGTAAAGGGGCGTCGCACCGGCCTGTGCAGCCCAGTCACCGATTACCCGTATCGACCACCGGTCCATCGGGTCGGGCGCACCGTCCTGCGCCTCTGCGGAGCCTCTGAAGGCGGGCCAGAAGCCGGGGGCTGAGGGACCCAGAAGCAAAAGCGTTTTACAGGCTTCCGGAGCGCCGTCGCTTTGGTCCGGGTGAAAGCCGCCCAGCACTGTCAGATGCCGCGCTTCCGCGGCTTCGCAGAGATCGTCGTATGTCATTCAGCTAAAGGTAACATCAGCGGCCGGTGCAGGAGCGGCCCGATCCGGTCGCATGGTTTCGGCGGGCACAAGCTTCGCTGCGTAAGGGTGCGAAGCGAGATACGTCCTGAGGACGACCGAGGACAGATGAAAATCGCATTTCGCATGATGTTACCCTAGCCACCGGCGCGCGCAGCACAAGCTGGTACACCAGGTATTACGGGATCAGGAAGTGTCAGTCCGCCCGAATGATAGAGCCTGCGCCGTGTTCGGTGAACAACTCGAGGAGGCAGGCATTGGGAGCACGTCCGTCAAGGATGACCGCAGCGCGCACACCGCCTTCCAGCGCATCGAGCGCCGTTTCGGTCTTGGGGATCATCCCGCCGGCGATGATGCCTTTGGCAGTCATGTCTCGTATCTGTGTCGCGCTGAGTTCGGTCACGACCTGGCCTTCGGCGTTCTTTACACCCGCAACATCGGTAAGCAGCAGCAGGCGGTCGGCTTTGAGTGCCGCAGCGATTGCGCCGGCGGCTGTGTCGCCGTTGATGTTGAACGTTTCACCGTTCCTGCCTGCGCCCAGCGGTGCAATCACGGGAATGTACTCTTTTTCAGTCAGGTCGCGCAGCAGGCGTGGGTTGATCTGTTCCGGTGTGCCGACGAACCCCAGATCAGGGTCCGTCTGGCTGCAGGTGATCAGTTTGCCGTCTTTGCCGGACAGTCCCACGGCGCGACCGCCCTGGCCATTGATCGCCTGAACGATGCGCTTGTTCACGAGTCCGCTGAGGACCATCTCGACCACATCCATTGTGGCCGCATCCGTAACCCGCTTGCCGTTCACAAACTCCGACCGGATCTGAAGTTTGTCGAGCATCGCATTGATCATCGGCCCGCCGCCATGCACCACGACCGGGTTTACACCGACCTGACGCATCAGCACGACATCGCGGGCAAACTCGTCCATCGCGTCGTCGCTGCCCATAGCGTGACCGCCAAGTTTAATCACCACCGTGGCATCAGAATAGCGCTGCAGATAGGGCAGTGCCTTGTTGAGGGTGCTGGCGGTGGCAATCCAGTCGCGGTTCATTTCTTGCGTTTTCATCTCTGGCCCGTCTGTCTGGTGGTTATGAAGCCGGCCTGGCCGCTGTGCAAGTCCGGGCTACTCCAGCGTTGCAATTATGGCGCGCAATGTGGGAATGCCCCAGCCTTTTTCGCTCGACGTCACAACAATTTCCGGAAACGCCGCAGGGTGTTTTGCCAGCGCTGTGCGTACCTGATCGAGGATCTTCGCACGTTCTTTTTCTTTGACCTTGTCCGCCTTGGTCAGCACCACCTGAAAAGTAACCGCAGCACTGTCAAGCAGGCTGAGAATTTCATCATCGACCTTTTTAACCCCGTGGCGGGCATCAATCAGCACGAAAGCGCGGCGCAGGGTCTGGCGCCCAGAGAGATACTGGCGAAGCAGACGCTGCCATTTTTCGACGACCGCAACAGGCGCATTGGCAAAGCCATACCCCGGCAGGTCCACCAGATAATGCGCCTCTCCGGCGGTAAAGAAATTGATCTCCTGCGTGCGCCCCGGGGTGTTGGAGGCTCTCGCGAGACCCTTGCGACCCGTCAGCGCATTTATCAGAGAGGATTTACCAACGTTCGAGCGCCCGGCGAAGCAAACCTCAAGCCGGTCCGGGGCGGGCAGGCCGGACATGGCGACCACGCCCTTGACGAACTCGGTGTCGCCGGCAAAGAGCAGCCGGCCGCTCTCCGCGGTTTGTGGATCGGGCTCTTCGGCTATGGGAAAGGGAAGGGCCATCACTTCACCCCGACCACACTTCCGGGCGCAATCTTATCGCGCCTGGACGCTCTGGCGGAGCAGCATTTCCGACTCGTCATCCCGGTCATTCGGCGTCCGACTTGGACTTCCGCTGGAAGCTGGTCTTGATGTTGCCGAAAACGTCCGGCTTATACCCCTGGCTGCGCATAATGATGTACTGCTGAGTGAAGGTAATGGTGTTGTTGGCAATCCAGTACACGACCAGTCCGCTGGCAAACCCGCCAAGCATGAACATAAAGACCCATGGCATCCACGCAAAAATCATCTGTTGTGTGGGG
>NZ_JAHEHZ010000200.1 GCF_024639605.1 Roseobacter sp.
CTGCGTGTATTTTTTGGCGATCTTGCCGGTACCCGTGCCATTGCCCCAGTCCCACTCAACCTGTGTGCCTTCACTGTACGACATGTACGACATTCTGAAACCTCTTCTTTTGTGATACGCCGGCCTAACCCGCGGACACCTGTCCGGGTTCCGGCGCGTCCGGAACAACCGTAAGGACCCCTCTTCATGGATAAATTCAACACGCTCACCGGAATTGCCGCACCGATGCCACTGGTCAATATCGACACCGATATGATTATCCCCAAGCAGTTCCTGAAAACCATCAAACGCTCGGGACTTGGCGTGAACCTTTTTGACGAGATGCGCTATGACCGTCAGGGCAATGAAGTTGCGGATTTTGTGCTGAACAAAGACGCGTACCGCGAGGCCGAAATCCTCGTCGCGGGTGAAAATTTCGGGTGCGGCTCCTCGCGCGAACACGCGCCCTGGGCCATCAAGGATTTTGGTATTCGCTGCGTGATAGCACCTTCATTTGCGGACATTTTCTACAACAACTGTTTCAAGAACGGCATCCTGCCCGTCGCCCTGCCGAAAGAGCAGGTGGATGTACTGATGAAAGACGCCGAAAAGGGCGCTAACGCCCGGATGAGCATCGATCTTGAGGCGCAGACGATCACCACGTCGGATGGTGAGGTGTTCAGCTTTGAAGTGGACAGCTTCAAAAAGCACTGCCTGATGAACGGCCTTGATGATATCGGTCTGACCATGGAAAAAGCTGCGGCAATCGACACCTTTGAGGGATCAGCAGCTCAGGCCCGCCCCTGGGTCTGAACCGGCCCTGGCCGCCCTGCGCCTCATTCAGCAGCACGTGTTAACCTTTCCTTGTGGGCGTCCTCGCGCCGCCCACAAGATCTTGCGATGTGCCTGTTTTTCGACACATATTTGATGCAAGAACGCACCAGTCCTTCCCTCAAAACGCCCAGAGTATTGCGTCTTGTTAACCGTAACACTTGCGGAACTAAGACGAATGATGGCACAAATGGGGCATAAATGAGGCAGAGCCCACCGCCCCGGTGGCATCAAGTTGGAACAAGATTGCGGCATTGAATCGCATCTGGCCGGTTTGAAGGGAAAGAAACGTATGTTTGTTCGTATATCGGGCGCAGTAATGCGTGGCCTGTTGGTGGCTCTTCTTATTGCCACGCCAGCGCTTCTGCTGCCTGACGTGGCAACGGATCAGTCCCAGATCATTGTTCTGGTGGCTCTTCTCGCCGCGTTTCTGACCTTTATCGAATACAATTCCGCCGCTCCCAGCATTGTCGAATTCCGCGATGCGGCCCCCTTTAACCGCCTGCGGTTTGTCACTCTTTTTCTGACAGTTTTCATGCTGACGGCGATCGCCAAGGGAAAGGTCGAACCGACCTCGCTGACCCAGGCCGTCACCGCTCTGGGCACAATCATCGGCAATGCCATCGATTTCCCCTTCTCACCGGTGCGTCTGATTGTGCTGATGCTGCCTGCAGATGTGAGCCAGTGGCTGATCCAGGATGTGCGCACAGCCGCAGGGATTGCCTATCTGATCTCTCTGGTTGCAATGGTTTGGTTTTACTTCATCGTGCGCTATGGCCGCTGGCCGGTGCGCTACGGCCCCTTCAACGTCTGGGTCAATCTGCCGCTCTTCGACCCGACCGCTGGCGGCGATGTGCTTTACCGGCTGCAGCGCGATGCGCGGGTCAATATAGCGCTCGGTTTCCTGCTGCCGTTTCTCATTCCGGCAGTGGTCAAAGCAACCTCTGATCTGATAGACCCGATCACATTGGCGAACCCGCACACCCTGATCTGGACGATATCTGCATGGGCCTTTCTTCCTGCCAGCATGATCATGCGCGGATTTGCGATGATGCGCATCGCCAGCATGATCGATCAGAAGCGGCGCCGCGCCTATGCAAGCCAGGCCGAAGAACGCGAGCTTCAGCCCGCCTGATCACAGCGGCGGCGGCGCTTTGCCTGGGTGCTTCCGGCCTCTGCGCCGACACGTTCCGCATTGCCACCTTCAACACCGAACTTCAGCGCGACGGACCGGGCCTGCTGTTGCGCGATATCCTGCGGGGCGAAAACGCTGACATCGCGGCCGTCGTATCGGTTCTGACGGAGACAGCGCCTGATATCGTAGTGCTGCAGGGGTTCGACTATGATCTCACGGGGGCCGCGCTCAATGCCTTTGCGGATCGTCTTGCCGTAACCGGGCCCGCGTATCCCTGGCGCTTTGCTGCACGGCCCAATACAGGGTACCAGAGCGGCATTGATCTGGACGGCGACGGACGTGCCGGTGACCCGCGCGACGCACAGGGTTACGGACGTTTCAGCGGTCAGGGCGGTATGGCCGTGCTGTCTCGTTTTGAGATCATTGATGCGGACGTGCAAAGCTTCACCGATCTGCTCTGGCGCGATTTTCCCGGGGCCCTGCTGCCCGAGACCGATGACGGACCTTTCCCGTCACCCGAGGCTCAGGCCATCCAGCGCCTGTCCACCACCGCACACTGGGTGGTGCCGGTAGAGGTCCCTGGTCTGGGGCGGCTGTCACTGCTGACATTTCACGCCAGTCCGCCAGTCTTTGACGGACCCGAAGACCGCAACGGTCGGCGCAACCATGATGAAATTGTTTTCTGGCAATACTACCTCGACGGCACATTCGGGCCTGCACCTGCGCAGAATTTTGTCCTGCTGGGTGACACCAATCAGGACCCGCAGGACGGCGAAGGACGCAAAGAGGCCATTCGCGGACTTCTGAACAATCCTCTGTTGCAGGACCCCGCTCCGCGCAGCACCGGCAGCGTCGTCGTCAGCGACGATCCTTTCGACACCGCCGACTGGGAAGATCCGGTACCGGGCAATCTGCGCGTGGATTACGTGCTGCCCTCGCGCGATCTCACGGTGACCGGCAGTGGTGTCTGGTGGCCTGACCCGGCGAGTGAGGCCGGCAGGACGGCAGCCATGGCCAGCCGTCACCGCCTCGTCTGGGTTGATATCGCGCGCTGAACGGTCGCCGGTCTGCGGCGCATCCACAGTTCCAGCAGGATGAGATAGGGCAGGTAAAACGCCACGTTCTGCACCAGATCGAAAGGGCTGCGGAAATCCGTGGCCAGGCCGGCCTCATATCCGAGCATGTCCCAGATGCCGTAATGCACCCGGTAGAGCCATGAACCGATCGCCAGCACAAAAAGGCGCAACGCCCAGCGCCGGTGCCGGTCAAAGCGCTGCGCGCGCGCGTGACGCAGCGCCTCGATTGCAGCGAGGATCATCAGTCCGCCGTAAAGCGCAAACCCGGCATTCATCGGGGGCCCGCCGATTGTGCCGCGCCCGGCAATATACATGAGCCCGCCCGCCCCGGTGATCAGCGCCGCCGCAATGAGCAGACGGCCTGTTAGCCGGTGCACAAGCGGCCAGCGCAGCCTGATCCCCTGCACCAGTTGCACGATGATCAGCACGGACAGCAGCCCACCCGCCATCATATGCGCAAAAACCGCCCCGTTCAGCAGCGGTGCGCCCGGTGTGAAGAAACGACCCCGCGGCGCGTCATCCGGCAACAGCCCGGACAGACCGGTGACCAGCGCGTAAAGCGCGAAAGGCAGAATCATCAGCGCCAGCAGTACACAAGCGGCAAAGCGCAACAGTCGCGGCAGGGTGCGGGTCATCTGTGCCTCCGTTGTGAGCATTCCGCCAGCATCGCACCCCCGTTATAACGCGCTGTTTACGGCCTTTCACGTGACATCACAGCGCGCCCCGGCGCGAGCAACCTGTGCGCCGGTTCTTGACCCTTGCCGCCCGCCGATATAGGCCGCTGGCAGCTTGAATTCGCAGGAGATGACGCATGGCCAACCCTTCCCTTCTTATCCTTCCCGGCGACGGGATCGGCCCGGAAGTCATGCAGGAGGTCAGACGCGTGATCACGTGGTTCGGCGACAAGCGCGGACTTGCCTTTGACATAACCGAGGATCTGGTCGGTGGTGCTGCTTATGACGCGCATGGTACGCCGCTGCATGACGACACGATGGCCAAAGCTCTTGAGGTCGATGCGGTGCTGCTGGGCGCTGTGGGGGGTCCGAAATACGATAACCTCGACTTCAGCGTAAAGCCTGAACGCGGCCTGTTGCGGCTGCGCAAAGAGATGGATCTTTTCTCCAACCTGCGCCCGGCACAGTGTTTCGACGCGCTTGCGGATTTTTCATCGCTTAAGACGGAACTGGTATCCGGGCTCGACATTATGATTGTACGTGAGCTGACTTCGGGGGTTTATTTCGGAGAGCCGCGGGGCATCTTCGAGGAAGGCAACGAACGCGTGGGCATCAACACCCAGCGGTACACCGAAAGCGAGATTGACCGCGTGGCCCGGTCCGCCTTTGAACTGGCGCGCCGGCGCAACAACAAGGTCTGCTCCATGGAGAAGGCCAACGTGATGGAGAGCGGCATTCTGTGGCGCGAGGTCGTGCAGAAAGTGCATGACGAGGATTACCCGGATGTCGAACTCAGCCATATGTATGCAGACAACGGCGCGATGCAGCTGGTGCGCGCGCCCAAGCAGTTCGACGTCATCCTGACCGACAACCTCTTTGGCGATATTCTTTCGGATTGTGCCGCGATGCTCACCGGCAGCCTCGGCATGCTGCCCTCCGCGAGCCTCGGCGCGCCCAATGCGGACGGACGGCCTAAAGCGCTTTACGAGCCGGTGCACGGATCAGCCCCCGACATCACCGGTCAGGGTAAAGCAAACCCCATCGCCTGTATCCTGAGCTTTGCAATGGCGCTGCGCTATTCTTTTGACCAGGGGGATGAAGCCACGCGTCTTGAAACTGCGATCGAAAAGGTGCTGGCCGATGGCGCACGCACGGCCGACCTGATGGGTGAGGCCGGCGGGACACCGATCAGCACGACCGAGATGAGCGACGCCATTCTGAGCGCACTCGACGCGAGCCTCTGAAAGGCGCGTATCATCATACCGGCATGGTCCCGTGAGGTGCAGTGAACAAAGGCCCGCGTGCTGCGGGGGCCTTGCCAAGCGCCGGTGATAAGAGTATCCGGGCGCACAGGGTCGGGCTGTAGCGCAGCCTGGTAGCGCACCTGCTTCGGGAGCAGGGGGTCGGAGGTTCGAATCCTCTCAGCCCGACCA
>NZ_JAHEHZ010000080.1:0-5167 GCF_024639605.1 Roseobacter sp.
GCTCCGAAGCCAGCGTCTGCTCTTCATCCTCATCGGACAGCTCTTCCTCTGCAGCGGGCTGTTCCGGCAGATCATCGGCAGCAAGCTCATCTTCCGTGAGAATCAGATCATCGTCGCGTCCGGTGCTGATGATCTCTTCGGGCGCCGGTACGAAGCCGTCTGCATCGGTTCTGACCAATTCAGGTTCATCTTCGTAAAGAGCGTTCTGACCGGTCTCGTCGTCGGCAGTTTGAAAAAACTGCTGGCTGAATGTGGTCTCGTCATCCCCGTTCTGCGCTTCGTCTTCTTCTCGATCCGTATCCTGAGCTTCACCGGCGTCGGTTGCCGTGTCCTCCTCTGCTGTGGCGCCGGCTTCTATGCGGCTGAGAACTGCACTCAGATCATCCTCTTCTTCGGCTTCGTCCGCAGAGCCCGCCTCAGACAGCAACTGGTCATCGGCATCTAGCGCGAATTCAATGTCCCGCGTGACTGCGGACAAAGGGTCCTCTGATACCGCCACCCCGTCGTCCTGTGACGGGTCTGCGTCGCTCTGAACACCCATGGCCTCAAAGCTCGGGGCAGAGGCCGCGGCAGGCACGCTCTCCTCTTCGTCGTAAACGCCGGTGGTTTCAGTCACCACGACCTGCCGGGAAACAACCGCGCGGATCCGGGCGAGCCGGTCCGTGATGCTGCCTGCGGCGGGGGCTCTGGTGGTCTCAGCGACCACGCCCGGCTGCGTGTGTTCTTCGTCTTCAAACACGGTTTCAGCCGGGGTGGACCCGGCAGGAGGAACCGGAATGCCGGCCGTAAAAAATTCATCAGCGCTGGTCGGTGCTTCAGCGCCAACAGGCGCGGAATGTGCTGTATCGATGGAAAAGGGCTGCGCCGGCTCGGCCTGCGACAGGTGCGCGGGATCCTCCGGTGGCAGCGGCGCGGGCGTATATGCGCCCTGCCATTGAGCGGGCTCTGCGGTCTCAGGAGCCGCCGGGGCTGCCGCGGCCGGCGACACCGGAGAAGCTGTGGCAGGAGCGGCCTCAGCCACCGGCGCAGGTTCGGCGACGGGTGCCTCGCCCGGCGTGGGTTCTTCATGCGCTTTGAGCAGAATACGGCCGTCATGCTCGCTTGCCTCTACTCGGCGCGACATTTCCCGGCCGGCAATGCGAGCCAGCATGTCGGCGTCAGGCTGCGGCGGTTCGGCCCCGAAATAGCGATCATCAGCAGCCAGATCCCGGAAATACTCGGCAATTGCTTTCATTGTTTCGAAGCTGTCGTCGAAACCTTCCAGCGTACAGGAAAATGTCCCATAAGAGACTGTCAGGATCTTGTTATTATTGATCATCGGATGCTCGTCCTCTGCTTTTATCAACAAGATATTTACCAAGATGGCAGGTGCCAAAGGGGTCCGAATCTGTGATCATTTCCGTATCATTTCGTGGCGACATTGTGACTTACTCAACCAGGGACGTTAAACTTAGGTGAAAAATACCATTGTAGAGAGCCATTTACCGGTGACGCTGGTCGGTGGCGGCAGTATCGGAGCGGGTGATCTGGCCGCAGCAACTGATCTTGCGCCGGTCTGTGTGGCGGCCGATGGCGGCGCTGACGCGGCGCTCTTCGCAGGGTACAACCCCGTCGCCGTTATCGGCGATATGGACTCTATATCACCTGCTGGTCTCGCGCAAATCCCGCCCGAAAACAGGCACCCAATCACTGAACAGGACAGCACTGATTTCGACAAGGCGCTGCGCAATATCAATGCCCCGCTGATTGTCGCGGTGGGGTTTTCCGGCGGCCGTACGGATCATCAGCTCGCGGCACTGAATACAATGGTGGTGCGCTGCGACAGCCCCGTGGTTTTGCTGACTGAACGCGATGTGGTGTTTCTCTGCCCGCCGCAGATGTCGCTCCGCATGGAGGCCGGTACCCGCGTGTCGCTCTTTCCGATGGGGCCGGTCACCGGACGGTCGCAGGGGCTCAGGTGGCCGGTTGCGGGGATCAGCTTTGAGCCCGGCAAAAGGGCGGGCACGTCAAATCTTTCCACCGGCGATCTGGAACTGGAAATGCACGCGCCATTTATGCTTTGTCTGCTGCCACGCGTATTTCTGGCGGCGGTGGCGGCGCTCTTTACTCAGCTGCCAGCGCAAGGGCGGTGGCCCGCTCGCGCAGAACGACATAGAGACCTGCCGCCATCGTTATAAGAATCCCCACAAACGCCATCGGATCCGGCCAGTCACCGAAAACAAGAAACCCGAGGATCGTCGCAAAAGGGATTTCCAGATATTGCATCGGCGCCAGGGTCGTCGATGGCGCATAGCGCAGCGACCAGGTCATCAGCAGGTGTGCCAGAGTGCCAAGGAGTCCGATGCTCAGCAGCAGCGTCCAGTCAAAAGCTGATACGCTCACGATCTGTAAGTCTGTCCAGACGGTGTCCTGAAAAATCAGCAGCAAAGGCAGCAGCATCACAACCGCCATGACACCGCTGACCGCCTGCAGGCTGATCGGGTCGGTCTCACGCGCGATTTTGCGCGTGACCAGCATGAAAACCGCAAAGTTCACCGCAACGCCGACGGGCAGCAGAGCGGGCCAGCCGACTTCGGCAAAGCTGGGCTGAACCACCAGCAACGTGCCGGCAAAGCCCACAGCACAGGCGGTAATCCGACGCACGCCGACTTCTTCCTGTAATGCGTATTTTCCAAGCAGCAGCATGATAAACGGCATGACAAAGGCAATCGCGACGGCATCGGCCAGGGGCAGATAGCGCAATGCGGTCACCATCATGGCGATGCCCGCGATGTGCAGCACGGTGCGCAGAAGGGTCAGCCAGAACACGCGCGGCGTCATACGCCATAGCCTGTCGGTGAACCAGATCAGCGGAATAAGGATCAGTGCCTGTATGGCGAAACGCACCAGTACAAGTTGTCCAAGGGGGACTGTCTCACTCAGGATCTTTGCAATCGCGTCGCCCACGGGCGCCAGAATGCAGAAACCCAGCATGAGCAGGATCCCGAGCATAGGCCGGTCTAAATTCATATCAGGACGCTAGGCGCAGACAAAGTGCAGTGCAAGGAAAGGTTGAATACTGACCGGATTTAGTCGCGCGCTGACCGGAATCTCAGCAATTGGGTACATTTACGGCCAGCCCGCCCAGCGAGGTTTCTTTGTACTTTTCGGACATGTCCAGACCGGTCTGCCGCATGGTTTCGATACAGGCATCCAGCGGCACCAGATGCGTGCCGTCGCCGCGCAGCGCCAGAGAAGCGGCGGAGACAGCCTTGATTGCACCCAGACCGTTGCGCTCAATGCAGGGCACCTGTACCAGCCCTTTTACCGGGTCACAGGTCATCCCGAGGTGATGCTCAAGAGCTATTTCGGCCGCGTTTTCGACCTGACCCGGCGTTCCGCCCAGCACCGCACAGAGCCCTGCCGCCGCCATCGCGGCCGCAGAGCCGACCTCGGCCTGGCACCCGGCCTCGGCGCCCGAGATGGAGGCGTTGTATTTGACCAGTCCGCCGATCGCTGCGGCTGTGAGCAGAAAATCCTCGATATGCGCCTCAGAAGCGCCCGGCACATGCTCAAGGTAGTATTTCAGCGTCGCCGGCAGAACACCGGCCGCACCATTGGTTGGCGCTGTCACGACCTGACCGCCGGCGGCGTTTTCCTCATTGACGGCCATGGCATAGACGCACATCCAGTCGTTGATCGTATGGGGCGCGGTCAGGTTCATGCCGCGTTCGCTTTGTAGCTTGTCATAGATGCCGCTCGCCCGGCGTCGCACGCTGAGCCCGCCGGGCAGGATGCCGTCGCTGGTCAGGCCGCGCGCGATGCAGTCGTCCATCACCTCCCAGAGCCGTCTTGTGCCGCGCTGCAACTTTTCGGCGCCAACGCGGGTTTCCTCGTTGGCGCGCTTCATGGCCGCGATGCTTTTGCCTGAGGCCGATGACATCCGGAGCATTTCTGCGGCGGATTTAAACGGAAAGGGCACCGGCGCGCCCTCGTCCGTGTCTTTGCCGGCTGCCAGTTCGGCTTCGGTCAGCACAAAGCCGCCCCCGACCGAATAGAAAGTCTCGCGCAGCGTCACATCGCCCTGCGCATCCGTCGCCATCAGGATCATCCCGTTCGCATGGCCTGTCAGTTGTGTATCGTAATCAAAAATCAGATCGGTCGCGGGCGCGAACTGCAGTTCCGGCAAACCTTCGGGGCGGATGATGCCGGTATTCTGAATGTGCGTCAGTACTTTTTCGGCTTCTGCTCGGTCGTAGGTGTCAGGCACAAACCCCGCCAGCCCCAGAATGACGGCGCGGTCGGTCGCGTGCCCCACGCCGGTAAAGGCGAGACTGCCGTGCAGCGAGGCACGCAGCCCGTGGAATTCAAAGGGCGACGCGCGCATCATCTCCAGAAAGCGCGCGGCGGCGACCATCGGCCCCATGGTATGTGAGGACGACGGGCCGATTCCCACCTTGAACATATCGAATACGGAAAGAAACATGGCTCAGATCGCTGTCCCTTCGGGCGGCTGCGGCAGGTGCGGCGCCGTAAACGGGGTGGGGCCGAGACCTTCGGCCTGTTGCGCGGCTTTTGCACTGTCGCGCATTTCAAGCGCCGCCGCCATACTGTGCAGTTGCGGAAAACTATTCAGATCAAACCAGCTGTGAGCGGTGCCGCGCGGATAAAGCGCGCACCAGCGCACCATCGCTGCCAGATAGAAATCAAGTACGCTCAGTGGTGTGTCCGGCCCGCGTGCGTCATTCAGCAGACGCAGATGCGCCAGCACCGCGCGGCGGGCGTGATACCGCAGAAGTTCCTGATCACCCGGGTCATCGCCGATGTATTTTCCGGCATAAAAGAGCCGCCGCAGCTCTGCATGCAGTGTGTTCGACGCAAAAAACAACCATTTCAGAAATGTCCCGCGTGCCTGCCCGGCGGGTGCCGGCGCAAATCTGCCGCTGCGGTCGGCCAGCCACAACAGAATTGCGGCGGTTTCAAAAATCACCCCGTCGGGTGTTTCAAGCGCGGGGATAAGCCCCGCCGGGTTCAGCGCCAGATAAGCCGGTGCCCGCTGCGCTCCTGTTGCGCGGTCCACAAGCCTTGTCTCGAACGGCAGCTGCAGTTCCTCCAGCACCAGCCGCACGGGCAGGGAGGCATTGTCAGGTGCATAATGCAGGATCAGCGGAGCGGTCATGCGGCCTCA
>NZ_JAHEHZ010000080.1:5267-16467 GCF_024639605.1 Roseobacter sp.
TCGCCGTCATCATAAGAAAGGTGGCCTTTCTCGATCCCACGGTAATTATACGTGCCGCCGTACCCGGTGATGAAATTCTTCAGACAGGCACCGTGCAGGCCGTTGCTCGCGTTTGAGACATTGTATTCGCCCTCAAACATGCCGGTCGTTGCCGCCATCAGGTCGCCGGCGATCATCAGAACGACCGTCGCAGCGGCTTCAATTGTACCTTTTATACTCTTTACTCAATCCTCTCCCGGAGGTTTCTGTCAGATGACAATTTAACGGGACGACCACAGCATGCGGGCCGGGGTTCTGTCGGACATCGCCCGTAACTGCCGCTCAGGGCTGCCTTATTTTCGCCACAATCCGGCTCTGTGCTGCAAACCTGAACAATGGCACACCCGGGCTCACCTGCCGTCTGCGCGTTTTCCGCCAGAGTGGTTGCGCTCTCAGCAGGTCCGCAGGCTGGCTAAAAGAACGATTCGGGTCTCGCGCCCGTCGCACTTGTTTTCTATAAGGCCCTGACTGTCCCTTCAGGAGCCCGGCCCATGTCCTCTGACCTTTCACCGATCGACAAAGCCAAATTCATCTCTGCAAAGCGCGCCGCGCAGTTTGTGGAAAGCGGTATGAAGGTCGGGCTGGGTACGGGATCAACGGCGGCATGGCTGGTCAGGTGTCTGGGAGAGATGGTCCGCGATGACGGGCTGCGCATCAAAGGCGTGCCGACCTCGACCAGAACGGCCGAACTTGCCCGCCAGGTTGGCATTGAGGTGATTTCGCTTGATGAGGCCCGCTGGCTTGATCTTACGATCGACGGGGCAGATGAATTTGACGGCGATCTCAACCTGATCAAGGGCGGCGGTGGCGCGCTGTTGCAGGAGAAAATCGTCGCAACTGCATCGGACCAGATGATTGTCATTTCGGATGCGAGCAAAGAGGTCGAAACGCTGGGGGCCTTTCCGCTGCCTGTGGAGGTCATCCCGTTCGGCTGGCAGACCACACAGGCGCTGATCGAAGAGACCCTGGTGTCGATGGACGTACTGGGCCGTGACACCGCGCTGCGCATGAACGGCGCCGTTCCTTATGTCACCGACGAGGGCAATCACATTCTTGACCTTCATCTGCGGCGCATCGGCAACGCGCGCCAGCTGGCACTTGTGCTCAACCAGATGCCCGGCGTTGTGGAAAACGGGCTCTTTATCGACATCTGCGACCGGGTCATTATGGGGTTTGCCGACGGGCGCGTGGAACTGCGCGATATAAATGAGGGCACTGTTGATACAGAGCGCATCGATCTGACCGAGGGCACAAACATTTTCGCTGACTTCAGCGACTGAAGCACACGCGCTCGTGATTGCGCAAATGGCTTTCCGGCAACTTCTGCCGTGGTAAAACTGAGCCTGCAGAATATCTTCCGCCCGCCAGACATAATTAAGAAAGGCCCGGTATAATGAGCGACTTTGACTATGATCTTTTTGTCATCGGCGGCGGCTCCGGCGGCGTGCGCGCGGCCCGCGTGGCTGCCGGCGAGGCGGACGCAAAGGTGGCGCTGGCAGAGGAAGACCGCTACGGCGGCACCTGCGTGATCCGCGGCTGCGTCCCTAAAAAGCTGATGGTCTTCGCCTCCGAATACGCCGGCGTGACCGCAGAGGCCTGCGCCTATGGATGGGACATGCAGCAGGGCAGCTTCGACTGGCCCGCCTTTCGCGGCAAACTGAATGACGAGCTCGACCGTCTGGAACAGGTTTACCGCAATCTGCTCGCAGGCTCCGGTGTCGAGACCTTTGACGCCCGTGCCCGCATCACCGGCCCGCATGAGATCTCACTCAGCACCGGCGGGACAAAAACCGCCAAACATATCCTTGTGGCCACCGGCGGGCACCCGGTGCGGCCTGATCTGGTCAATGCACATCTGGGCATCGTGTCTGATGATATCTTCCACCTTGATGAGTTGCCGAAATCGATCCTGATTGTGGGCGGTGGATACATCGCCTGCGAGTTTGCCGGCATTATGAACGGTCTGGGCGTCGAGGTGACGCAGTATTACCGGGGTGCCCAGATCCTGCGGGGCTTTGACGAAGAGGCGCGCGGTCTGGTCGCCGAATCCATGCGTGAAAAGGGCATCGATTTGCATGTGGGCACCAACATCCTCGAAATGGGCCCCGCAGATGGTGATCATTCCCTGACCGGTGGGCCGACAGAATCCGATGCAGCCATGGGCGGCACGGCCAAAGAGCGCAGTGAGACTGCACATCAGCGCAGGGCAGAGGGCGCGGGCGCGGGCCCTGTCTGGGTGAAAGCCACCAACGGATCGGAGAAGGTTTTCGATATGGTGCTCTTTGCCACCGGGCGCGATCCGAACACGCGCGATATGGGCCTCGAAGAGGTGGGCGTGAAAACCGGCCGACGGGGCGAAATTGTGGTAGATGAGTTCAGCCAGACGGCCGTGCCGTCGATCTATGCCATCGGCGACGTGACAAACCGGGTGAACCTCACGCCGGTTGCAATCCGCGAGGGCATGGCCTTTGTCGAGACGGTCTTCAAAGGCAATCCGACGGCGGTTGATCATGAGCTGATCCCATCGGCGATCTTTACCCAGCCCGAGATGGGCACAGTGGGTCTGAGCGAGGAAGATGCGCGCGAGCGCGAACCGGTCGAGGTTTACTGCACATCGTTTCGACCGATGCAGACAGCCTTTGCCGGACAGCCCGACCGGGTGTTGATGAAACTGATCGTTTCGGTGGAGAGCCGCCGTGTTCTGGGCTGTCACATCGTCGCACCAAATGCCGGCGAACTGATCCAGATGGCGGGGATCGCCGTTAAGATGGGCGCGACCAAAGAAGATTTCGACAGGACGGTTGCGGTACATCCCACAATGTCCGAAGAGATCGTGACAATGCGGAACCCGGTCCGGACGGCTTGAATTCCGCGCGTTAAAACGTACCTATGGCTTGCATTATCCGCATGCGACGCGGTTCAGAAGGGAAAGTGATTTAATGGCTGGCAATAATGGCGGCCCCTGGGGGGGCGGCGGCAATTCGGGTGGTGACAGGCCGAACGGTGGTTCGGGTGGCGGAGGCGGCGGTGGTCCGCGTGGCCCGCGAGGCGAAGGCCCGCAGATCCCGGAAATCGACGAGCTGGTCAAAAAAGGTCAGGAGCGCCTGCGTGTTCTGATGGGCGGCAGGGGCGGCAACGGCGGCTCAGGCGGGGATGGCGGCGACAACGGTCCGGCGTTCACCCGCGGGACGATCGGCCTTATTGCGATTGGTGCGGTTGGTGCCTGGCTGATGGCCAGCTTTTATACCGTCGCACCTGAAGAGCAGTCGGTTGAGCTCTTTCTCGGAGAGTATTCCTCGACCGGCAACCCGGGTCTGAACTTTGCGCCCTGGCCGCTGGTCACCGCAGAGGTGCTTCCGGTAACGCGCGAACAGACCGAAGATATCGGTGCGCGCACCGACAGCGGCCTGATGCTGACCACGGATGAGAACATCATCGATATCGATTTCCAGGTTGTCTGGAACATCAGCGACCCTGCTCTGTATCTCTTCAACCTGGCAGAGCCGCAGGCGACAATCCGCGCTGTGTCCGAATCGGCCATGCGCGAGGTTATCGCCCGCAACCAGCTTGCACCGATCCTCAACCGGGATCGCCAGGTTATCGCCGACGAGGCCGAGCAGCTCATTCAGGGCACGCTCGATGCATATGACAGCGGCGTGAACATCATTCGTCTGAACCTCGATAAGGCTGACCCGCCGCGTGAGGTCATCGACAGCTTCCGCGAGGTTCAGGCGGCAGAGCAGGAGCGCGACCGTCTTGAACGTCAGGCTGATGCCTATGCAAACCGTGTGACCGCGGGTGCCCGTGGTGAAGCCGCAAGCCAGCTTGAGCAGGCCGAAGCCTACCGTGCCCAGCAGGTTAACGAAGCCGAAGGTGAGGCCGCGCGTTTCACCTCCGTTCTGGAGGAATACGCCAAAGCGCCTGAAGTCACCCGCAAACGTCTTTATCTTGAGACGATGGAGCGGGTGCTGGGCGATGTGGACAAAATCATCCTCGAAAGCGGCGCCGGTGGCGGCGGTGCGGGCGGCGGTCAGGGCATCGTTCCCTATCTGCCCCTCAATGAGTTGCGACGCAGCACAGGAGGTACAAACTGATGCAGGCGACCAAATTTCTGATCCCGATTGCTGTGATTGTCGTCGTGGGCTTGCTGAGTTCTGTCTTTATCGTGGATGAGCGCGAAAAGGCGCTGGTGCTGCAGTTCGGACAGATCAAATCTGTGAAAGAAGATCCCGGTCTGGCCTTCAAAATCCCGTTTATTCAGGAAGTCGTGCGCTATGACGACCGAATTCTGGCGCTGGATACGGAAGTGACCGAGGTCACGCCCTCTGATGACCGCCGGCTTGTCGTCGACGCGTTCGCGCGCTACCGGATTTCAGATGTTACCCAGTTCCGTCAGGCCGTCGGTGTGGGTGGTCTTCGGGCCGCAGAAGACCGGCTTGAGGGCATTCTCAACCCGACGATCCGCGCGGTGCTCGGCTCTGATGGTGTGACGTCCAATACAATCCTGTCGGCGGACCGTGCTGAACTGATGGCACGGATCACCACCCAGGCCCGCCAGCGGGCGCTGCCTCTGGGCCTCGAAGTGGTGGACGTGCGCCTCAAACAGACCAACCTGCCTGAGCAGAACCTTGATGCGACGTTTGCGCGGATGCGGGCTGAGCGGGAACGTGAAGCTGCAGACGAGATCGCCCGAGGTGAGGAAGCGGCCCAGAGGGTTCGCGCCCTGGCGGACCGTACTGTGATCGAACTGACCTCGGATGCGACCCGGGAAGCGGACATCATCCGCGGTCAGGCCGATGCGGAGCGGAATGCGATCTTTGCCGATGCCTTTGGCGCGGATCCGGAGTTCTTTGAGTTTTACCGCTCGCTCACCGCCTATGAGCGCTCGCTCAAAGGCAGTAACTCCAGCATGGTTCTGTCTCCGGACAGCGAGTTCTTCAACTACCTGCGTTCCGATCAGGGTGCGCGGTCAGACGAAGGCGAGCGCCAGTGAGCACCGTGCTGCTGGCCCTCGGGCTGGTGATGATTGTCGAGGGGCTGGCCTATGCGCTGGCCCCTTCGCTTGTGGAGCGTATGCTTGAGATGCTGCGCAGCCTGCCGGAAAGCGCTGTCCGTCAGGTCGGCTGGCTGGTTGTTGTGAGCGGGGCGATCCTTGTCTGGATCGCGGTCAATACGGGCGCCGGCTGAAGGCTCTGATGACCAGGCCGGCAATGATCGGATCACCGCACCGCATCTTCACGCTTTGGTAACATACTGTTGAAACTCTGACACTGCGAACCATCTTGGATGTTGCACGGATGTCACCCTACATGCAGTCTGTGTGTCACCACACATGCAGTGTGCAAAACAGATCTCAGGGATCTGAAACGAGAGTCAGGAGGCGGAGAATGCAGCCCAAGGCAGTATCCTTGTCAAAATTTAATTCCGATATCACGCAAATGCGTGTGCTCATGCTGGCGGTTCTGACGCTGGTATTTATGCTGGTTCAACCGCTCAGCGCGCTGGCCCAGCAATCAAGTCTTGCCCCGCTGGCGGAGAAAATCAGCCCGTCGGTGGTCAATATCACCACATCAACAGTTGTCTCGCGTCCCACCGGTCCGCAGGGGATCGTACCCGAAGGTTCGCCTTTCGAGGATTTCTTCCGCGACCGTGGCGGTGACGGCGACAGCCCCAGGCGCTCCTCCGCACTCGGTTCTGGCTTTGTGATTTCCGAAGACGGCTACGTGGTCACCAACAACCACGTGATTGAAGGGGCCGATGAGATCCTTATCGAGTTTTTCAACGGCGACGAACTCAAAGCCGAAGTGATCGGTACCGACCCCAACACCGATATCGCTCTGCTGAAAGTGGAAGCCGACGCGCCATTGCCGTTTGTCTCTTTCGGTGACAGTGATGTTGCCCGTGTGGGCGACTGGGTCATCGCGATGGGCAATCCACTGGGTCAGGGGTTCTCTGTTTCTGCAGGGATCGTATCTGCACGCAACCGTGCCCTCAGCGGCACCTATGACGACTACATCCAGACTGATGCTGCGATTAACCGCGGCAACTCCGGCGGTCCGCTTTTCAACATGGACGGCGATGTGATCGGCGTGAACACCGCGATTCTGTCGCCTAACGGCGGCTCGATCGGTATCGGTTTTTCGATGGCCTCTAACGTGGTGACCCGCGTGATCGACCAGCTCAAAGAGTTCGGTGAAACGCGCCGCGGCTGGCTGGGTGTGCGGATCCAGGATCTGACCGACGATCTGGCCGAGTCCATGGGCCTTGAGAGCACGGCAGGGGCGCTGGTTACAGATGTGCCGGAAGGGCCCGCGCGCGATGCGGGCATGGAAGCCGGTGATGTGATCGTGAGCTTTGCCGGCAAAGAAGTCGCGGACACCCGTGGCCTCGTACGCCGTGTGGGCAACAGCCCGGTTGGTGAAACGGTGCGGGTTACCGTGCTGCGGGAGGGCAAATCCAAGGTTCTCAAAGTGACGCTTGGCCGACGCGAGGAAGCGGAAGGTGCCGTGCCGGCCGTGGCCCAGGCGCCCGATGAAGAGGAAGAGCCTGTTGCAACCGAAATGCTGGGCCTGACGCTCACGATGCTTACGGATGAGCTGCGCGAAGAGCTTGGCATCGGAACTGACATGAGCGGCCTTGCCGTGACGGACGTGGACGAAGCCTCCGAAGCCTTTGAAAAAGGCCTGCGCGCCGGTGATGTGATCACCGAAGCGGGCCAGCAGAAGGTAGGTACCGTGGCCGAACTTCAGGAACGTGTCGAGGCGGCACAGGAAGCGGGACGCAAATCGCTGCTGCTGCTGGTGCGCCGTGCCGGTGATCCGCGATTTGTGGCGCTGTCGCTCGCCGAATAGATACGATCCGAACGAAACCGGAAAAGGCGCCTCTTGCGGGGCGCCTTTTTTGCGCGCTCAGGGCACCGCGATGAGGCTGTCGAGCATGGCCGAAATGTCTTCGATCTCTTCTGCCAGCACATGGGTGACCGAATGCGCCCGCTGCAGACGACCGGTGACGCGCAGCATGCGGCCTGCGACCACAGCGCGCCGGAAACGTTCGTAGACATGGCGCCAGACAATCACATTGACCACTCCGGTCTCGTCCTCAAGCGTGATAAAGATCACGCCCTTGGCGGTGCCCGGACGCTGGCGCAGGATGACCAGCCCGGCCACCGTGACCCGCGCATTCAGCGGCGGTGCGTGCAGGCGCTCCGCCACCAGGCAGGACGGCGGGCGCGGCCAGGTCTCGGCACTTTCTGACGAGCGGGGTGCGGAAGAAGGACGGGCAACATACATGAGAACAAATATAGAACAAAACATGGCTGTCGCAAACATCTGATTTCCGGGTCGCAAAAGAGGCTGGCACGTCCTATATGCCCCCGGTAGAGAAGGCTGAGATAAAAAGAGGGGACCCGGAGACGTGGCAAAGATTACCTATATCGAACACGGTGGCACCGAGCATGTGGTGGATGTCGCCAATGGTCTGACCGTCATGGAAGGCGCGCGGGATAATAACATTCCCGGCATCGAGGCCGATTGCGGCGGGGCCTGTGCCTGTTCGACCTGCCATGTTTATGTGGATCCTGCCTGGGTGGAGAAACTGCCCGCTAAGGAAGACATGGAAGAGGACATGCTCGATTTCGCCTATGAGCCCGATCCTGCCCGCTCGCGTCTGACCTGTCAGCTGAAGGTAACCGATGCTCTCGACGGGCTGGTCGTTCAGATGCCGGAAAAACAGATCTGATGCGGGCGAGGGCGCGGCGTCTGCTGTCGCGCCTGCTGGCAGCACCCGTGCGCCGCGCACTTCTGGCGGTGTGCCTGTTGCAAGGGCCGGCCTTTGCCGGCGTTACCATCAACGCCGCCCGCTATGCAGATCCGACCGACCGCTATGCACACGCGGTGCTTGGCGATGACGTGGAGAACATCACGCTTGTGCTGACGCTCTCAGACGGGACAGAACGCCGCCTGAGCCTCCCGGACGATCTGGTTTTCGAGGACACAGCGCCACGGTTGCACGATCTGGATGCCGATGGTTCGCCGGAAGTCATTGTGGTGGAAAGCAGCCAGACGCAGGGCGCACGGCTTGCCGTCTGGGACCACGACGGGCGGATCACGGCGACGCCCTTCATCGGCACGAGGTTTCGCTGGCTGGCGCCTCTGGGGGCGGCCGATCTGGACGGCGACGGGTTCGTGGAAATCGCCTGGATCGACCGGCCGCATCTCGCAAAAACCCTGCGCATCTGGCGATATGATCATAGCGCACTGACAGAGGTTGCCTTGCTTGCCGGCTATACCAACCACCGGATCGGAGAACGCGACATCGCCGGTGGCATACGCATGTGTGATGGTGCCCCGGAGATGGTCCTGGCCACGGCAGACTGGTCAGAGCTTGTGGCGCTGCGGTTTGACGGCGCAGTCATTGAGGGCCGTGTTCTCGGCACCGACACCGGCCGCCCGGCCTTTGCCCGCGCGATGGGCTGTGCGTACTGAAACTGAAAGACCGGCCCGCCTCAGAGTGCGCGCCACCCGATATCGCTGCGGCAAAAGCCTTCGGGCCAGTTCACTTTGCCGACCATGTCATAAGCTGCATCGCGCGCCGCACTCAGGCTCTCTGCCCGGCAGGTGACGGCCAGAACCCGCCCTCCCTGCGCAATCAGCTTACCCTCAGCACGCCCGGTGCCGGCGTGAAAGACCATGCAGCGGCTGTCCTCGGGCAGAGCCTCAAGGCCCCGGATCTCCGAGCCTTTTTCATAGGCGCCGGGATAACCCCGCGCAGCCATGACCACCGTAAGTGCATGATCATCCGCCCAGTTCACCCGCGTCTGTGAAAGCCGCGCTTCTGCTGTGGCATGCATCAGGTCCAGCACCTGAGCGCCGAGCCGCATCATCAGCACCTGGCACTCCGGATCCCCGAAACGGACGTTGTATTCTACCAGGCGCGGTACCCCGTCTTTAATCATGAGACCCACAAACAGGACCCCCTGATAGGGCATGCCGCGCGCGGTCATCTCCGCCATCGTCGGACGCACAATCGTCTCAAGCGTGGTCTCGACAACAGCGTCCGTCATAACCGGCGCAGGCGAATATGCCCCCATGCCGCCGGTGTTGGGCCCGGTATCGCCATCACCGACGCGCTTGTGATCCTGTGCCGTGCCCACGGGCAGTACGGTCTCGCCGTCGCAGAGCACGAAAAACGACGCCTCTTCGCCGTCCATAAATTCTTCGATCACCACCTCGGCACCGGCGGCACCAAATGCACCGCCGAACATATCGTCGATCGCGGCCTCTGCCTCTTCGGCGGTCTGTGCGATGATCACGCCTTTTCCGGCCGCCAGCCCGTCGGCCTTGATCACTATCGGCGCATCCTGTTTGCGGACATAGGCCCGCGCAGCATCAGCATCGGTGAAATGTCCCCAGGCCGCGGTCGGCGCCCCGGCGGCGTCGCAGATCTCTTTGGTAAAAGATTTTGACGCCTCAAGCCGTGCGGCCTCCGCACCAGGCCCGAAGACCAGCACGCCCGCGTCGCGCAGCCGGTCGGCCACGCCGGCGGCCAGTGGTGCCTCCGGGCCGATGATCACAAAATCGATGGCATTTTCTTCGGCGAAATTCACCACAGCGCCGCCGTTTTCGATATCAAGCGTTGCGCAGTCCGCGATATCCGCAATTCCCGCATTGCCCGGTGCCACGATCAGCCGGTCGCATTTGGGGTTCTGCATCACCGCCCAGGCCAGTGCATGTTCGCGCCCGCCACTGCCAAGGATAAGAATGTTCATAGCGGCGCTCCCGATCTGCATGGCAATTGGTTTTCGGGCGTTCTAAGCTGCGCCTGAGCAAACAACAACACCAGAGCAGAGATGGATCTGATCGACAGCCCCGACGAGGGCATCAACAGCCCTGAATTCACCGTTACCGAGCTGTCGGGCGCGATCAAGCGGGTGATCGAGGGCGAATTCGGTCACGTGCGGATCAAAGGCGAGGTAGGGCGCGTGTCCAGACCCCGCTCGGGCCACATCTATCTCGACCTCAAGGACGACCGTGCGGTGATCGCCGGGGTGATCTGGAAAGGAGTGGCGGCCCGCCTGCAAACCGCGCCCGAAGAGGGAATGGAAGTCATCGCCACGGGCCGTGTGACGACATTCGGCGGTCAGTCAAAGTACCAGATCATCATTGAAGACATCAAACCCGCGGGCATGGGCGCGCTGATGGCGCTGCTGGAAAAACGCCGCAAAGCGCTGGAGGCAGAAGGTCTCTTTGATGCCGCGCGCAAAAAGCCGCTGCCCTATCTGCCCGAAGTGATCGGTGTGGTGACCTCGCCCTCGGGTGCTGTGATCCGCGATATTCTGCACCGGCTGCGCGACCGTTTTCCGCGCAAAGTGCTGATCTGGCCGGTGGCTGTTCAGGGTGAGAAGTGCGCGCCTGAAGTTGCCGCGGCCATCGAAGGTTTCAACGCCATGAGCCCCGGCGGCGCGCTTCCACGGCCCGATCTGCTGATCGTGGCCCGGGGCGGGGGCTCGGTTGAGGACCTGTGGGGCTTTAATGAAGAAATCGTCGTCCGGGCGGCTGCGGCCTCGGAAATCCCGCTGATTTCCGCAGTGGGTCATGAAACGGATACCACGCTTATCGACTTCGTCTCAGATCATCGCGCGCCCACGCCGACGGCTGCGGCGGAACTGGCTGTTCCTGTGCGTCATGAACTGATTACCTGGCTCGACGGGCAGGACGCACGCATGCGCCAGGCGCTGAGCAATGGTCTGACGCGGCGCGGACAACGTCTGCGTGATCTGGCCCGTGCGCTGCCGCGCCCTGACAGTCTGCTCGAAACACCGCGCCAGCGACTCGATATCCGCGCCGCGCGCCTTGGCCCGGCGCTGATGGCCGGTGTGCAGCGGCGCACAGTACGGCTCGCGGATGTCAGCGGCTCGCTGAGGCCGGCAACGCTGCGCCGTGCCGTTGAGGGGGACCGCAAACGCCTTGCTGACCGTGCTGTCCGGCTGGCGCCTGCTTTGGTGCGTACCGTTTCGGTGAAAAAAGACCGGTTCGCGACGCAACTCCGGCGTTTTCGGCCTGACGCTTTTGCCCGCGAGAACAGCCGTAAAGAGCGTCAGCTCAGGGATCTGGCCACGCGGCTCTCTGACGCCGGGCAGCGGCAGATCGCAGCCTGGCGGCGC
>NZ_JAHEHZ010000081.1 GCF_024639605.1 Roseobacter sp.
TAGCAAAACGGAAGACAGACAACATGGCACTCAAGTCGTATAAACCGACGACGCCGGGCCAGCGTGGGCTGGTACTGATCGACCGTTCGGAGCTCTGGAAAGGCCGCCCGGTCAAAGCCCTCACAGAAGGCCTGACCAAGAATGGCGGACGGAACAACACCGGACGGATCACGATGCGCCGCAAAGGCGGCGGGGCCAAGCGCCTCTACCGGATCGTTGACTTCAAACGGAACAAGCGCGACGTGACCGCAGCGGTCCTGCGCATCGAATATGACCCCAACCGGACAGCGTTTATTGCGCTGCTGAAATACACCGACGGCGAGCAGGCCTATATCCTGGCCCCGCAACGCCTGGCGATCGGTGACACGGTTGTGGCCTCTGAAAAGGCCGACATCAAACCCGGTAACGCGATGCCCTTCTCGGGCATGCCCATCGGTACCATCGTGCACAACATCGAGATGAAGCCCGGTAAGGGTGGTCAGATCGCACGGGCCGCCGGCACCTACGCCCAGTTCGTGGGCCGTGATGGCGGTTATGCTCAGATCCGTCTGAGCTCGGGCGAACTGCGTCTGGTGCGTCAGGAATGCATGGCCACCGTTGGTGCTGTCAGCAACCCCGACAACTCCAACCAGAACTACGGTAAAGCCGGCCGCATGCGCCACAAGGGCATCCGCCCCTCTGTGCGTGGTGTCGTGATGAACCCGATCGATCACCCGCACGGTGGTGGTGAAGGCCGTACCTCCGGTGGTCGTCACCCGGTGACCCCATGGGGCAAACCGACAAAGGGTGCCAAGACCCGCAACAAGAACAAAGCGTCCGGCAAGCTCATTCTGCGCTCGCGTCACGCCAAGAAGAAGGGGCGTTAATTTATGTCTCGTTCAGTATGGAAAGGTCCTTTTGTCGACAGTTATGTGTTGAAAAAGGCCGAAGCGTCCCGCGAGAGCGGTCGCAACGAAGTGATCAAGATCTGGTCGCGCCGCTCAACAATTCTGCCCCAGTTCGTGGGTCTGACGTTTGGCGTGTACAACGGTCACAAGCACATCCCTGTCAACGTCAGCGAAGACATGATCGGTCAGAAGTTTGGTGAGTATTCGCCGACACGGACCTACTACGGTCATGCCGCAGACAAAAAAGCGAAGCGGAAATAAGCCATGAGCAAGGATAAAAATCCCCGCCGCGTGGCCGACAACGAAGCAATGGCAAAACTGCGCATGCTGCGTACGTCCCCGCAGAAACTGAACCTTGTCGCCGGTCTGATCCGCGGCAAGAAAGTGGAACAGGCTCTGACGGACCTGACGTTCTCCAAAAAACGTATCGCGCAGGACGTGAAGAAATGCCTTCAGTCGGCGATTGCGAATGCGGAAAACAACCACAACCTCGACGTCGACGAACTGGTGGTCGCTGAGGCTTATGTGGGCAAGAACCTGACAATGAAGCGTGGTCGTCCGCGTGCCCGTGGCCGGTTCGGCAAGATCATCAAACCGTTCTCGGAGATTACGATCAAAGTGCGTCAAGTTGAGGAGCAAGCCTGATGGGTAACAAAGTCAATCCGATCGGCATGCGCCTGCAGGTGAACCGCACCTGGGACAGCCGCTGGTATGCCGACACAAAGGATTACGGTGATCTTCTGCTGGAAGATCTCGCGATCCGTGAGTTCATCAAAGAAGAATGCAAGCAGGCCGGTGTGGCCCGTGTGATCATCGAGCGTCCGCACAAGAAGTGCCGCGTCACGATCCACACAGCACGCCCCGGTGTCATCATCGGCAAGAAAGGGGCAGACATCGAAGGTCTGCGCCAGAAAATCGCCAAGATGACCGACAGCGAGCTGCACCTCAACATCGTTGAAGTGCGCAAGCCTGAGCTCGACGCAGCCCTCGTTGGTGAAAGCATTGCACAGCAGCTGGAGCGCCGGGTGTCTTTTCGCCGCGCCATGAAGCGTGCGGTTCAGAACGCGATGCGCATGGGGGCCCTCGGCATCCGCGTGAACGTGGCCGGCCGTCTGGGCGGTGCCGAGATCGCGCGTACTGAATGGTACCGTGAAGGTCGTGTGCCGCTGCACACGCTGCGCGCCGACATCGATTACGCACACGTGGAAGCGGTGACAGCCTATGGCATCATCGGGATCAAAACATGGATCTTCAAAGGTGAGATCATGGAGCACGATCCGGCCGCGCGTGACCGTAAAGCACAGGAACTCCAGGATGGCCCTGCACCGCGCGGTGCCGGTGGTCGCCGCTAAGGAGGAATGAGAAATGCTTCAGCCAAAGCGCACTAAATTCCGCAAGCAGTTCAAAGGCTCTATCAAAGGTCTGGCCAAGGGCGGGTCTGACCTGAACTTCGGCACCTATGGTCTCAAAGCCGTTGAGCCTGAGCGGGTCACAGCACGTCAGATCGAGGCGGCACGCCGCGCGATGACGCGTCACATGAAACGCCAGGGCCGTGTCTGGATCCGGATCTTCCCGGATGTTCCGGTCACAGCCAAGCCCATCGAAGTACGTATGGGTAAAGGTAAAGGTTCCGTTGACCGCTGGGCGGCGAAGGTAAAGCCCGGTCGTGTGATGTTTGAGATCGACGGCGTCGGTGATGATGTGGCGCGTGAAGCGCTGCGTCTGGCAGCGATGAAACTGCCGATCAAGACACGCGTGGTGGTCCGCGAAGACTGGTAAGCCTGACGCTTGCTACACAATGTGAAAGCCCCGCCGGTCACTGCCGGTGGGGCTTTTTTGCGACAAAATGATTCTTTTGTACGGCGAGCCGTCGGCGGTGCCCTGACTGTCTGGTAATATGGTGCACAATATCCACGGAGTCTCCTATGAAAAATCTGATAAAAGCATCCGTAATTGCGATGGTCCCCTTGTCCGTGTCCACGGCACAGGCGCAGGACTGGGAATTCACGGCGAGTTTCTACCTATACATGGCCGAAACGGAAACCGGCGTCGGCGGCAATAACATCACGCTGAGTTTCAGTGACGCACTGGACAACCTCGACTTCGCGGGCATGGGCAGTTTCGAGGCGTCGCGCGGGCCCTGGACACTCCTCGCCGACTACATGCTGACAGATCTGTCATTCGGAACAGATACACCCGGACCGGTATTTTCGGGTGTCAACACGAATGCAAAGACACAGATAGCGACCTTCGTCGCACTTTTAGACGTACATGAAGCGCAGGGGTCGACTTTCGCCATTGGAGGTGGCGTGCGCTGGTTCGACACCGATACCACGATCACCTTCCTGCCGGGCCCAGGCGCGGGCAGGACAGTCGGCTCGCGCGATAACTGGACCGATGCGATCATTGCGGCCCGCTATCAGTTCGACATCGCGCAGAACTGGTCGGGCACGGTCTTTGTCGATTACGGCGGTTTTTCCGGCGACACAGAGACCTGGCAACTTCTTGCAACCGCTGATTGGAAATTTGCCGACAACTGGGTTGCACGGTTCGGATACCGCCAGATCGGGGTCGAGAATGACGAGGGCGGACGGGGTTACGAATTCGAACAGTCGGGTCCGGTGATCGGGATCGCCTACAACTTCTGACGCGAGATCACTCCCAGCTGTAGTTAAAACTGATGCTGATGCGCTCGTCGTCGGCCATGTTGATCGGTACCTCATGGCGCAGCCAGCTTTCCCACAACAAAACGTCACCCACGGCGGGTGATACATAGCTGAAGGTGCGCATTTCAGGCCGTGCGTCCTTTTTGCGGGCCGGCGCCGCCATCATCATCGCCAGACGCGGGTCTTCGAATTTGATCGAGCCCGCGCCGGAGGGCACAGCCACGTAGGTTGTGCCGCTGATCACCGAATGAGGGTGCAGGTGGCCGGTGTGGATGCCGCCCGGAGGCAGGATGTTGATCCAGATATCTTCGAGTTTCAGCTTGCGGTCACCGAGATCAAACTCGAGATCTTTTGCGAAGGCTTTGACGTGCTTATCGAGCACGCGCACCAGATCTTTGAAAATCGGAAAGCGGTAGGGCAGGTCGGTGAGTGAGGCATAACTTGTGTACCCCGGATAGCCGTTTTCATCGCACCAGGCCTGACCGGCTTCGTCATCCTCCGCAATTGACCAGCAGGAAGCTTCCAGTTCCGTGGGGTCGACAGGTTTTCCCCGCTCGCTGAGCGCGGCCTGATAGAGGCGGGTGACGAAGAGCGAAGTAATATCTGACATAGCGCCTCTTACCCTGAAACGGCAGGTGACGACAATCCGGCCACGCGCTGTTCGTGATTTTCTGTCAAAGGCGCCTTCGGCCAGGCCCCGGGACATGCTATCATCCGTCCAGCCGGAATTTCGGAAGGCAACAGCACATGACAGTCAGCGACACGGTTTTTGCGGGGTCGATCCCGGATGTTTATGACGAGTATCTTGTTCCTCTGATCTTTGAGCATTACGCGAAGGATATGGCGCAGCGCGTTCTTGCGGTTGGTCCCTCGCAGATCCTTGAAACGGCTGCAGGCAGCGGAGTGGTCACCCGGTGGCTTGCTCGCGCGATGTCCGAAGATGCGTCCCTTCTGGTGACAGACCTGAACCAGCCGATGCTCGACAGGAATGCCGCAAGGCTGCCGGCGCGCCCGGGCCTGCGGTTTCAGCAGGCGGACGCGCTGGCGCTGCCCTGCGATGATGCTTCGTTTGACGCCGTGTGCTGCCAGTTCGGGGTGATGTTTTTTCCCGACCGGGTGGCCGGATACCGCGAGGCCCTGCGGGTACTGAGGCCGGGTGGGACCTTTGTCTTCAACGCCTGGGACGCAATCGCGGAAAACCTGTTCGCGCAGGCCGTTACTGAAAAGGTATCGGCTCTTTGCCCGGAGGACCCGCCGGTCTTCATGGCGCGCACCCCGCACGGCTATCACGACGCCGCCGCGATTGCAGCCGATGTTGAGGCCGCGGGTTTTGAAAGCTGCAACATTGAAACCGTTGCAGCAGAAAGTACCGCCCCTTCAGCGCGCGCTGTGGCGGTCGCTTTCTGTCAGGGCACACCGTTGCGAAACGAACTTGAGGCCTGCGGAGTAATGAGCCTTGCCCGGATCACAGACGCAGTGGAAGCAGACCTTATCGCCCGCTTCGGTACCGGCGTGGTCCGTGCGCCCATGCAGGCACATGTGGTGGTTGCGCAGAAGGCATGAGGCCTGCGAGAGTCCGGTGCCGGATGACCAGCCGGCAGCCTGAATGGCGGAAGTGTGCATGCCGTCGAGCATTTTCTGCGCATCAATGCCGTCTGATCCGCTGACAGACGATGCAGCGATGCCTGCTCCGACCGCACGGGTAATTGTAAGCTGTCGCGTTTCGGCATCGCGGCAGGTGACAAAGCCATAGTCCCAGCCGGTGCGGTAATCAGAGACACCGTCGTATGCGGTTTCGTCCCGCGCCCGTTGCGAGAAGGTATCTCCACCAGAACGTTCACCGCTCAGACAGCCGTCATGATATCCCGTCACATAGGTTTCGGAGTACCCGTGCCTGCGCAGAGCGTCTTCGCTGCTGATTGTTTCGCTGCAACCCGCAAGGAGGACGGCGGACAGAATAAAGATACTGACACGCAAAACGACCTGAATGCCTTTCTGGTCATCAGAAGCGTTGCTCAACAGAGCGGGTTTGGGGGACCCCACTGGTTCGTCTCTTCGCCGGGGCGGGTGTAAAACCACAACAGGATCAGTGAGCCGATCAGCGGCACGAGGTTGAGCAGAAGCCACCAGCCGCTTTTGCCGATGTCATGCAGACGGCGCACTGCAACGGCCAGTGCCGGCAGAAGGATCGCAAGTGAAAAGAGCATGCTGAGCGGCTGACCTGCATTTTCCGCGCCCACGTCAAAGCCGAGTGCGGGAGCGATGAGAAACGCATCGATCAACTGGGTCGCGAGCGTTATCAGAAACACCGCAAGGACCCACCACCAGAATTCCGCCCGTGATGCGCGGCCGGAAAAAGTGGCGTATTTCGACAGGACCGTCTTTACGGCCAGTGACATTTTATCCATGAGCCCCCCCCGATGCCGATGCGCTGTATTATACACAGATATTTGCGGCGTCGCGCAAGGGTCCGACAGCGGGCACGGACGGCAGGGAAAAGGGGTTGCTATACCGTAGCTTCCCGCCTATACGGCGCATTCATCATGAACTCCACGGGAATCATCGGTGACGCTTTTTAAGCGGCCGGCCCGTGATGTTGAAAGGAAAAGGGCGATGAACGCCAAGGAATTGCACGACAAAACACCTGATCAGCTGCGTGAAGAGCTGGCCACCCTGAAAAAAGAGCAGTTCAACCTGCGCTTTCAGCAGGCCACAGGCCAGCTGGAGAATCCCGCGCAGCTGCGCATTGCGCGCCGCAACGCGGCCCGCGTCAAAACTGTACTGAACCAGAAAGCAGCCGCTGCTGCTGCGTCTGAATAAGGAGAGCACCCATGCCCAAGCGTATTCTGTCCGGCGTCGTGACCTCCGATGCAAACGCACAAACCGTTACCGTCAGCGTTGAGCGCCGCTTCACGCACCCGGTCCTGAAGAAGACCATCCGTAAGTCCAAGAAGTACCGGGCGCACGATGAGAACAACACATTCAAAACGGGCGACACCGTTCGCATCATTGAATGTGCACCAAAGTCGAAAACCAAACGCTGGGAAGTGCTTGAAGCCGCTGAGGCCTGAACGCACGACCTTTAATTCGAAACCCTGGGGATCTGGCCACGCATCGGCCCCCCAAAGGTCGGGAGAAACCAAATGATCCAGATGCAGACCAACCTGGATGTTGCTGACAACAGCGGCGCGCGCCGTGTTCAGTGCATCAAGGTCCTGGGTGGTTCCAAGCGTAAGTACGCATCCGTCGGCGACATCATTGTCGTCTCGGTCAAGGAAGCCATCCCACGCGGTCGTGTGAAAAAGGGCGACGTGCGTAAAGCCGTCGTCGTTCGCACCGCCAAAGAAGTCCGCCGCGACGATGGCACAGCGATCCGCTTTGATCGCAATGCCGCCGTGATCCTCAACAACAACAACGAGCCGATCGGTACACGTATCTTTGGCCCGGTTGTGCGTGAGCTGCGTGCGAAAAACTTCATGAAAATCATCTCACTCGCTCCGGAGGTGCTGTAATCATGGCTGCTAAGCTGAAAAAAGGTGACAAAGTCATCGTGCTGGCCGGCAAGGACAAAGGCAAAACGGGGTCCATCACTTCCGTTGACCCGAAATCCGGCAAGGCCATTGTTGACGGTGTGAACATCGCCATCCGCGCGACACGCCAGTCTCAGACAAGCCAGGGCGGGCGCATCCCCAAAGCGATGCCCATCGACCTGAGCAACCTCGCATTTGTGGACAAGAACGGCAAAGCAAGCCGCGTCGGGTTCAAAATGGACGGCGACAAGAAAGTACGCTTTGCCAAAACCACAGGGGACGTGATCGATGCTTGATTCTGCAACTTACACTCCCCGCCTCAAGGCCGTTTACGCAGACACCATCCGCGCTGCGATGAAAGAAGAGTTCGGCTACAAGAACGACATGCAGATCCCGCGTCTGGACAAGATCGTTCTGAACATCGGCTGTGGAGCTGAAGCCGTGCGCGACAGCAAGAAAGCCAAATCCGCTCAGGAAGATCTGACGCTGATCGCAGGCCAGAAGGCCATGACGACCATCGCCAAGAAATCCATTGCGGGTTTCCGTGTACGTGAGGAAATGCCGTTGGGTGCGAAAGTGACCCTGCGCGGTGACCGCATGTATGAATTCCTTGATCGTCTGATCACGATTGCAATGCCCCGCGTGCGCGACTTCCGCGGCGTGTCCGGCAAATCTTTCGATGGCCGCGGCAACTATGCCATGGGCCTCAAAGAGCACCTCGTGTTCCCGGAAATCAACTTTGACAAGATTGATGAGAACTGGGGAATGGACATCGTAATCGCCACCACGGCGGCAACCGACGCTGAAGCGAAGGCACTGTTGAAAGCTTTCAACATGCCCTTCAACAGCTGAGCGCGGGAAGGATACTGATATGGCTAAAAAATCAATGATCGAACGCGAGAAGAAGCGCGAACGCCTGGTGGCAAAGTATGCAGCCAAGCGCGCGGCTCTCAAAGAGATCGTGAACGACGAAAGCAAGCCGATGGAAGAGCGTTTCCGCGCCTCCCTTAAGCTGGCGAAACTGCCCCGGAACTCTTCGGCTGTGCGTCTGCACAACCGCTGCCAGCTGACGGGTCGTCCGCACGCGTACTATCGCAAACTGAAAATCTCTCGTATCGCGCTGCGCGATCTCGGCTCTCAGGGCCAGATCCCCGGCATGGTCAAGTCAAGCTGGTAAGGAGGGCATAAAATGAACGATCCTATCGCAGATATGCTCACCCGTATCCGTAACTCTTCGATGCGCGGCAAATCCACGGTTTCAACACCAGCGTCCAAGCTGCGTGCATGGGTTCTGGATGTGCTGGCGGACGAAGGTTACATCCGCGGCTATGAGAAAACCACCGGTGCTGACGGCCATCCGGCCATCGAGATCAGCCTCAAGTATTATGAAGGCGAACCTGTTATTCGCGAGCTGAAGCGGGTATCCAAACCCGGTCGTCGCGTGTACATGGGCGTCAATGACATTCCCGTTGTCCGTCAGGGCCTTGGTGTGTCGATTGTCTCCACCCCCAAGGGTGTGATGTCGGACCAGGCTGCACGCAGCGCCAATGTTGGCGGCGAAGTGCTCTGCACCGTTTTCTGAGGAGATAGACTATGTCTCGTATTGGTAAGAAACCGGTCGATCTGCCCTCTGGTGTTTCAGCATCGGTCAGCGGTCAGACCATCGAGGTCAAAGGCCCCAAAGGTACACGTTCGTTCAATGCAACGGATGATGTTACGCTGAAGGTCGGGGACAACGTGATCACCATTGAGCCGCGCGGCAAATCCAAGCGTGCGCGTCAGCAGTGGGGCATGTCGCGCACACAGATCCAGAACTGCGTGACCGGCGTGACCGAAGGCTTCAAAAAGGAGCTGGAGATCCAGGGTGTGGGTTACCGGGCGCAGATGCAGGGCAATACCCTGAAGCTGAACCTCGGACTTTCCCACGACGTGGATTACACCGCACCTGATGGTGTGACTGTAACTGCGCCCAAGCAGACCGAAATCATTGTGGAAGGCATCGACGAACAGCTTGTTGGTCAGGTTGCCGCGAACATCCGCCAGTGGCGCAAGCCCGAGCCCTATAAGGGCAAAGGGATCCGCTATAAGGGCGAGTTCGTCTTCCGCAAAGAAGGCAAGAAGAAGTAAGGAACGCAAAAGATGGCAAACAGCAAAAGACAACTGTTCATCAAACGCCGCCTGCGCGTTCGGAACAAACTTCGCCGCACAAATGCGGGCCGTATGCGCCTGTCTGTGCACCGCTCCAACAAGAATATCTCGGTTCAGCTGATCGATGATGTGGCCGGCACAACAGTTGCCTCTGCATCCAGCCTTGAGAAGGATCTCGGTGTGGTTGGCAAAAACAACGTCGAAGCGGCCACCAAAGTGGGTGCGGCGATTGCAGAACGCGCGAAAAAGGCAGGCGTCTCCGAAGCCTACTTTGATCGCGGCGGTTTCCTCTTTCACGGTAAGGTCAAGGCAGTTGCCGACGCCGCGCGTGAAGGTGGTCTGAAGATCTGAGACCTGAAAGGCGCCCTTTTGCGGGGCGCCTTCGATGATCCGGGGGCATGTTGTCCACCAGGATTGAGTTCAATGGGCGCCACCTTTCGATACGGGCCCGTCAGTTAAAGGAAGTTCTCATGGCAGAACGTGATAATCGTCGGGGCAATCGCCGCGACCGTGATGAAACACCGGAATTCTCCGACCGCCTGGTCGCGATCAACCGTGTGTCCAAAACAGTCAAAGGTGGTAAGCGCTTTGGTTTCGCCGCCCTTGTCGTTGTTGGCGACCAGAAGGGCCGTGTCGGTTTTGGCAAAGGTAAAGCGAAAGAGGTCCCCGAGGCCATCCGCAAAGCCACAGAGCAGGCTAAGCGTCAGATGATCCGCGTACAGCTGCGCGAAGGCCGCACGCTGCACCACGATATGGAAGGCCGTCACGGCGCAGGTAAAGTCGTGATGCGGACGGCGCCGGAAGGTACCGGGATCATCGCTGGTGGTCCGATGCGTGCTGTGTTTGAGATGCTGGGCGTCAAGGACGTCGTATCGAAATCCATCGGCTCTCAGAACCCCTATAACATGATCCGCGCCACCATGGACGGCCTGCGCAAGGAATCGAGCCCGCGCTCGGTTGCTCAGCGTCGCGGTAAGAAAGTGGCTGATATTCTGCCCAAGCGCGAAGACAACATAGAGTCTTCGGCGCAGGTTGCTGAGGAGGCGTAAACCATGGCCAAAACTATTGTCGTCAAACAGATCGGTTCGCCGATCCGCCGCCCCGGTAAACAGCGTCAGACGCTGATTGGCCTGGGGCTGAACAAAATGCACAGAACGCGCGAGCTCGAAGACACTCCTTCCGTGCGTGGCATGATCAATTCGATCCCGCACATGGTCGAGATCGTCGAAGAAAAAGGCTGACGCCACGCGCTCAGGCCTGACCGGAATGCCCTGCAGGAAACTGCGGGGCGTTTTGCGTTCCGGTGGCCGGATCACGTGCCCGCAGTGTGTAGTGAAGTGCGTTAAACTGACAATCTGATGATCGTAAAAGGATCTTCAGCCATGACACACCTCGACGGGACACTCTGCCCTTCGGGTTTTTCTGTCTGGTTCTTACTCCGGTCGCCGGATTTGCTGCGGTCGCGACCAGTGACACCGAACTGCCGCCCATCAAAACACACATAGACGGGATGCCAGAAAACGCTGACAGGCACGCGGCGGAGACGCAGTACGCCAGGGCAGAAAAGCGTCCTGAGGATCGCAGAGCGCGCACCTCACAGCTTTATACGGGAACAGCCCGGATCGCGATCCGGGCTGAGCATACGAGCAAGCGCTGAACGGTACAGCTGCGGGAAGAAAGATGTGATTGCAGCATTTTTTTTATCCTTAATTAACAGTTGTGAACGATAAAATTTGTATCAAACCGGGTTAGCCGTATTCGGGGAAGGGTGGGCTAAAGGACGATACATGGTTGCTTATGCAGGCGCTGTTCCCGAAGCGGTCTCAACCCGGGTTCCTGTCGAAACGATGCGTTCTATGGCGGTGCTGCTGCTGGTCAGCTATCACGTCATCGGCGCGGGCGATGGCAGCGGCCTCAATATCGCCTATCCTCATATGCTGCGGCTCTATGCGGACTTTTTCATTGATCTGAGAATGCCGCTCTTTGCGTTTATTGCAGGCTACGTTTATGCACTGCGACCTGTCACTGCGGGACATTACGCGGATTTTCTGGGCAACAAGCTGCGCCGGCTGCTGATCCCGGGAATTCTGGCCATTACCGCCTTTGCCATCGTGGCCAATGTCGTCGGCACCCGCTTTGCCCAGCCGCTGAGTGATCTGTGGTATCTGCTGGTGACCCCATACGCCCATTTTTGGTTTTTACAGTCGGCGCTGGTCATCTTTGTCGTCTTCGGGCTTATTGATATTGTCCTCAGCCATCGCTTTACGATCGTGCTCCTGATGGCGTCGGGCGCGCTCTGTCTTTCGGGCTTCCGGTTTGAAACCAGCGTGATGTCGGTGAATGGTGCGCTCTATCTGCTGCCCTTCTTTCTGACCGGTGTGGTCGTTCTGCGGCATGGCACCGAGATCGCTGAGGAGGCTGAGAAGCTGACGCTCGTGCTGCTTGTGCTGGCCTTGGTCTGCGCCTTCTGGAACATTCGTGTGCTTTACGAAACGGGCGTTTTCTCAATGGATCGTCATGATGTGCAGAGCCTTGGCTTTGGTGTGTCTGTGTGTCTGCTTGCCGCAATGTGGTGTCCGAGATTGCCGCTCCTTGAGCGTCTGTCGCCCTATGCTTTCACGATTTATCTCTATCATATTTTCGGGACAGTGCCGGCGCGAGTGTTCTGTGATGCACTCGGCATCGGACAGACTCATCTGCAGTTTTTACTTGGTCTTGCGGGCGGGCTGCTCATCCCGGTTCTGATCTGTGAGGCCGTGCAGCGCAAGCCCGGTCTCAGTGAGCTGGTCACCGGACGGCAGCGCAGGCTGCGTAGTGGCCTTGGCGCGCCTTGACGCAGACCGCATCGCCGGATAGAGAGCGCTGTCCGCAGGGGTCACCTGCGACTCAGATGTAAACGCCGTGGTCGGCCACTCCCGTCGCTGGGGGTCGCATCCGGCAAAAGGAGAAGCGACATGAAACTGAACGAACTGAGTGATAACGAAGGCGCTACCAAGAAACGCAAGCGCGTTGGCCGTGGTCCGGGTTCCGGCACCGGTAAGATGGGTGGCCGTGGTATCAAAGGTCAGAAAGCCCGCTCCGGTGTGGCGATAAACGGCTATGAAGGCGGCCAGATGCCGCTGTATCAGCGTCTGCCCAAGCGCGGCTTTAATAAGCCGAACCGCAAATCTTTCGCTGTGGTGAACCTTGGCCTGATCCAGAAATTCGTCGATGCCAAGAAAATCGATGCCAAAAAAGCAATCACCGAGGATGTCCTGATCGAAAGCGGCCTCGTGCGTCGTAAACTCGACGGAATCCGGGTGCTGGCCAAAGGTGATGTGACAGGCAAACTGAACATCGAAGTAACGGGTGCCTCGAAATCGGCCGTTGCTGCGGTGGAAAAAGCCGGCGGATCGCTCAGCGTGGCGGCGCCGGTCGCGGAATCGTCAGAGAGCTGAACCCTGAGTTCAGGCTTGTGGGCGGCGGCATCGCCGCTTACATAAGCACTCAAGTTTTCCATTGACGCCGCCCCGCCGGAGAACGGCCCGGGCGGCGTGTCCGTATCGAAAGAGAGCCCTTCATGGTATCTGCCGTTGAAAGTATGGCCGCAAACACCAGCTGGTCCGCGCTGGGAAAAGCGACCGACCTTCGTAACCGTATCTTTTTTACGCTGGGTCTTCTGATCGTTTACCGCCTTGGTACATTTATTCCTGTGCCGGGCATCGACGGTGTTGCCCTTCGGGAGTTTATGGAGCAGGCAGGCCAGGGTATCGGCGGCATGGTGTCCATGTTTACCGGCGGTGCGCTCGGACGGATGGGCATCTTTGCCCTCGGCATCATGCCCTACATTTCAGCTTCGATTATTGTGCAGCTCATGACGGCCATGGTGCCCCAGCTTGAGCAACTCAAAAAAGAAGGCGAACAGGGCCGCAAAAAGATCAACCAGTACACGCGCTATGGCACTGTTTTTCTTGCGACATTGCAGGCATATGGCCTCGCGGTAAGCCTGGAGGCCGGCGATATTGTTACTGACCCGGGCCTCTTTTTCCGCATGTCCTGCGTGATCACGCTGGTCGGCGGTACGATGTTCCTGATGTGGTTGGGTGAACAGATCACGGCGCGGGGCATCGGGAACGGCATTTCGCTGATTATTTTCGTTGGCATTATCGCTGAAATCCCGGCTGCGATTGCCCAGTTTTTTGCCTCTGGCCGGTCCGGTGCGATCAGCCCGGCCGTGATTATCGGTGTGCTCGTGATGGTCGTTGGTACCATTATGTTCGTGGTGTTTATGGAACGCGCGCTGCGAAAAATCCACATCCAGTACCCGCGCCGTCAGGTCGGCATGAAAGTCTATGACGGTGGCTCCAGCCATCTGCCGGTCAAGGTGAACCCGGCGGGCGTTATCCCTGCGATTTTCGCGTCCTCGCTGCTGCTTTTGCCGGTGACAATCAGCACGTTCTCGGGAAATTCCACCAATCCGGTCATGTCCTGGTTGCTGGCTAATTTCGGTCCGGGTCAGCCTCTCTACCTGATTTTCTTCGTCGCGATGATCGTGTTCTTTGCCTACTTCTACACCTTCAACGTGTCTTTCAAACCTGACGATGTGGCCGACAATCTTAAGAACCAGAACGGGTTCATCCCGGGGATTCGCCCCGGAAAGAAAACGTCTGAGTATCTGGAGTATGTGGTCAATCGCGTATTGGTGCTGGGCTCGGGCTATCTCGCAGCGGTCTGTCTGCTGCCGGAAATTCTGCGCGGGCAGTTTGCGATCCCGTTCTATTTTGGCGGTACCTCAGTCCTGATTGTGGTCTCGGTTACGATGGACACTATCCAGCAGGTGCAGAGCCATCTGCTCGCGCATCAGTATGAAGGCCTGCTGGAGAAATCCCAGTTGCGTGGAAAGAGTGGCAAAGGCCGCAAAAAACGGAGCCCGGTACGCCGATGAATATTATACTCCTCGGACCGCCGGGCGCTGGCAAAGGCACGCAGGCCCGTATGCTGGTTGACGAACGTGATATGGTGCAGCTGAGCACAGGCGATATGTTGCGCGAAGCCAAAGACAGCGGCACTGAGATGGGTAAGATTGTAGCGGATGTTATGGCGCGCGGCGCGCTTGTCACCGACGAGATCGTCATCGGCCTGATCCGTGAAAAGCTCGAAACGGTCAAAGCCAGCGGGTTCATTTTCGACGGTTTTCCGCGCACTCTGGCCCAGGCTGATGCACTGGGCGAACTGCTCGAAGCCGAAGGTCAGACGCTGGACGCTGTGATTGAAATGAGGGTGGACGATGCCGCACTGGTCGCGCGGATCGTTGCGCGATCCACATGTGGCTCTTGCGGTGAGGTTTACAACGACACGACGAGGCCCATCCCGGCGGATGGAAAATGCGCCAACTGCGGTGGTACTGAATTCAAGCGCCGCGCGGACGACAATGAGGAAAGCCTCAGGACCCGTCTGATGGAATATTATAAACAGACTTCACCGCTGATTGGCTATTACTACGCCAAAGAGATGCTGAGCCGGGTCGACGGGCTGGCAGAGATTGAGGCGGTTCAGAGCGAGATCCGCGAAGTTCTCGACGCCTGATCACATCCGGTTCTTAAAAAAGCGGGCGGTGCCGGGGCGCCGCCCTTTTTATGTGACGTCAGTGCTCGGTTCTGAACGGATTGTGAGAGACGTTTTCTGTCTCGCCGCAATTACTGCGCTGCCGGGGTTCTTCGGCAGGTGGTGACAGCTGCAGAACCACTGCCGGGATTACCCGTGCTTCGTCGCCGATCAACCCGCCGTTCCAGGCTGCTGCGATCCTTCGTTTCCGGTCCGGCTCCATACGCGCCATTTCGAGCATGAGTTTCATGATCAGCGTTTCGCGCACATCACCAAAGCCGCGTGCGACCAGGTGGAAAGCACCCGGTCCGCCGATCACGCAATCCATATAAAACCGGGAGACCTGTTCAAAAGAGGTGCTGCCGTTCTGTGGCTGGCCCGACAGAATTTCGATCGGCAGACCGTTCACGGTAAGGCCCATCGACAGAACATGATCGCGCGCCGCAGAGATCGCAAAGCCGTCGTTGAGCACGCCGTCACCTGAGATGTCTATGATGTAATCCCGCGCGGGCACCTGCAGCGCGGACATGGCCGTCTCAGCAGCCAGCAGAGCGTCGCCTACCGCCGTTGGCTGCACATACATCGGGTCATTGGGTCGGTCGGTTATTGCCAGAATCTCCGCAGCGAACTGTGCGAGTTCTTCGGGTGTGGACATGATCCGGATCGGCAGATGCACCCGCTGATACCGGGTGCCGCTCCACTCCATATAGGCGATTGCCACACGCCCGGAGCCACCACCAAGCGCCATGCGCGCCACGCGCGGGTCGCTCAGAGCGTCTGCATAGGCCTCGCGCTGAAAACGTCGTTCGCCGGATTCGATGGAGGAAGACACATCCACCGCAAGCACGAGGGCGATATCGACCCGGTCGGGATTGTTATGGTCATCCGCCCCCGCAGCGTAGCGGGCGGCGGGCGGTGCCGGAGCCGCAACAGCCACTGACATAAAAGCCAGCATGAAAAGTGTCAGGTATCCGGCCCGCCGGTGGTAATTTCCTTGCCTGTTCATCTGCCGTCTCCTTCAGGTACGGCCAGCTCCCACGTCTTTCTGATCGGAAGGATATAAAGCATAAGGCTTAATAACTGCTTTTCACGCCGCACCGCGGCTGTCATCGAAGGCCTTTCAGGGCCATCTCAGGTGCCAGATTTCGTATGAGAGCGCAGCGTGTCGCACCCGTTGATTTACAGGCGGATGCGCAGGCAGGGCGGCCCTTGTGACGCATGGGTTGACGCCCACCCGAAAAGCCCATAACCAGCACCATCTCTGAGTAGAATCAATTTGTCTTACGGGTCGCGCCCGGACGGCAGGATTACCTGATCAGCTGACGCCCGAAGGCCAGAATCTTCGGGATTTCTTATGCAAGACGCACCCCTGGTGCGATGTTGTGAAAAAAGGGTCTGGTATCACGGACCCGCAACGAAAAGGACATGACACGTGGCACGTATCGCCG
>NZ_JAHEHZ010000201.1 GCF_024639605.1 Roseobacter sp.
GGGCACCGGCAACGGTGGCAATGGCACCGGTAACGGCGGCAATACCGGCGGCGGTAACGGGAACGGCAACGGTGGCAGCGACGGCGGCGGTAACGGCAATGCCGGCGGCAATGGCGGCGGTAACGGGCCTGGCAACGGCAATGGTAATGCCGGCAACCCCGGGAACGGCGGCGGTAACACCGGTGGGTCCGGTCAGGGCACCGGCAACGGTAGCAACGGCACCGGTAACGGCGGCAATACCGGCGGCGGTAGCGGGAACGGCAACGGTGGGAGCAACGGCGGCGGTAACGGCAACGCCGACGGAAATGGCGGGGGCCGGGGCAACAACCGCTGATCAGTCACAGATTAAAAATGGAAAAAGCCGCGGCAAGAACCGCGGCTTTTTTTTATCTGAAGTGACCGGAGAGGTCAGGCTTTGGTCAGCACGCCTACCCAGGCACCCGGGTTTCTGGGATTTTGCATGCGCAGGAAGGTATAGCGCGTGGCTTTCCAGGGTTTGACCTTATCGTTGAGATTGTCGAGCACGTAGTCGCCCGCAGTTGTACGCACCACAAGAACAGCGTGGCTGCGCCCCTGACGGTCCAGAACTGTGGTCAGCAACAGGTTCTGCGGTGCAAATCCGGCCCGCATCAGCTCTTTCTTTTTGAGCAGTGCAAAGTCCTCGCAATCGCCGCGGCTGGACTGAGGAAGGGTCCAGTAGTCGGCCTTGCGGTACTGCGACTGGTCGGTGACTTCACGGATCTGACGGTTAACGCGGCGATTGATCTGATCAACCTTGCGCAGATCGCCTTGCGACACCTTACTGCTGGTTCCCGAATGAGAGCAGGCCCACCGGTACTTTCCGCACAGGCCGCGCGCACCCGTCGGGGCGGCAATGGCCATCCTGGCCGGCAGAAAACTGTTGCCGTCGCCGGCATGTGCTTCGGTCGCAGGCAGAACAGCGAGGCTGAGACCGAGGCCAATCGCAAAAAGCCCTGCGGCGATGCGGGGAAATTTGCTGAGCGGGTGGCGGTAAGCAGAAAGTCTGATCACAAAGTCGGTCATATCTGGAGCCTTATTCAGTTTCATCAGGAGCCAGCGCTGTTTGCTTTCCCGGCAGCGAAAGAAAGCGCGACTGAAAACCTTATCCCGGGTCCTGATGGCAAAGTTGGGACGTAATTCGGACGGGTTGAGCCTGATCAGTGCTGAAAAGAGGCGCGAACAGTGCTGAAATCAAGGCAGCCTGTCGGGTCCCCCGGGGCCGGCCTTAATCAGATTTTTGCAGATATGACCTGTTTATTAATAACTTGGGGCCCGATCACAGGGGTAATCATCGCGGCAGAAATGTGGCGGATCGTGCCCGGTGTGGCGCCACCGGGATGCCGCAATTCGTTAAAATGCTCCCTATTTCCGGGCAGGCAGGTAACGTTTTGAAGCGATTCTCACCACAGGTCCGATAACCGAAAAGACGGAATCGCCGTAATCCGGTGGCAAAGACGTCAGGGGTGCGGCGGAAATCCCGGTTCTGGGCCCCTTACCGGTCAGGCCGCCGCGGATTCCGCGGCAGGGCTCTGCTCACGGGCCCCTGTTTTCCGGTCAGCGCGCCGTTCGCGGCGGAAACAGGTGTGGTAGAGCACCGGCACGCCGATCAGCGTCAGAACGGACGCAAAGCCAAGACCGGCCATAATGGTCACAGCCATCGCAACAAAGAAGCTGTCAGTAAGCAGGGGCGCCATCCCGAGGATCGTTGTGCCGGCGGCCAGCACCACGGGTCTGAGACGGCTTATGGACGCAAGAACAATGGCATCTTCCTGCGCGCGGCCATCTGCTTTCTGTGCGTCGATCTCATCGACCAGCACAATGGCGTTCTTAATCAGCATCCCGGAAAGCGACAACAGCCCCAGCAGAGCCGTAAAGCTGAATGGTACCCCGGTGAAGAGCAGCCCCAGCGCCACGCCGTTCACGGCCATCGGGACGATTGTCCAGATCACAGCCGCCTGACGCAGCGAGCCGAAAAGCAGCACCGTGATCAGCAGCATAATCCCGAAGCTCAGCGGCATCTGCCGCCCAAGCGAGGCCTGGGCCTCACCCGCGCTTTCGAATTCACCGCCCCATTCCATTCGGTAGCCCGGAGGCAGCGGGATCGCTTCGATGCTGTCACGCACTGCTGCGAATGCTGTCGGCGGGGTAACCCCTTCGATCACATTGCCCTGAACGCTGATCGTTGGCACGCGGCCACGGCGTTCGATCAGGGTGTCCCGCACCACCACGTCAAAGCCGTCGATCATCTGATCAAGCGGCAGGTAATCTCCCAGCGCCGGCGACCAGACGATCTGGTCCAGCATCTGCCCGGCTTCGGTCACTTCATCACGGGGGGTGCGGATGATGATGGGGATCAGCCTTTCACGTTCGCGGTAATCGCCCGCGCGGATGCCATCGGTCGCAAGGGCTATGGATTGCGCCACGTCGGACCTGGAGACACCAACCGCCTGGGCGCGGTCCTCGGCAAAGACGGGACGCGTTACGACCTCGCGTTCGCGCCAGTTGGTGCGTTCGGTGTGCAGATCAGGTGTCGCGGTTTTCATAACCTCGAGTGCCTCAGCCGCCAGCCGGCGCAGTACATCAGGGTCGGGGCCGGAAAAACGCACCTCGACATCCGCTCCTGTCGGCGGGCCGTAGATGACCCGCTCAGACCGGCTCTCGGCCCATGGGATTGCACGGGCTGCGTATTGATCAAGATCGGCCCGGATGACCGGAATTGCCTCGGGTGTCGCCGCGCGGATGATCAGCTGTCCGTAAGAAGGGTCCCGCTGTTCCGGATTATAGGTCAGAACAAAGCGCGTCACACCCTGGCCTGCTGAACTCGTCACCGAAAGCACATCATCGCGCGCCAGCAGCCAGTCTTCGATCACGGCCAGATTACGGCTGGTCTCCTGAATTGCGGTGCCTTGAGCCGCTTTAAAGTTGAAATAGAAGATCGGCGTATTGGCGGGCGGGAAAAACTGCTGCGTCACCTGTCCGAAGGCCGCGAAACACGCAACTGTCAGCCCCAGCAGGGCGACAATCACCAGCCAGCGGACCCGCAGAGCGCCGCGCACCAGCTTGCCGTAGGTCTGAAAGAGCGGGCCGTCATAGGCATCAGCGCCCTCTTTGAGCCCGCCGACCTGAAAGAAGTAATGTGCCAGCAGCGGGGTCACGGTAATCGCCAACAGCCAGGAAAGCATCAGCGAGATCCCGATCACCGCAAAGAGAGAGAACAGAAATTCTCCCGACGCATCCGGTGAAAGTCCGATCCCGGCAAAGGCCATAATGCCGATCACAGTCGCCCCGAGAAGAGGGACCTGAGTTTTGCGGGCAACCTCCTGCGCGGCATCGGGTGCTTTGCGGCCGCGGCGCATCTCGACCTGCATGCCCTCTGCGACAACGATGGCGTTGTCCACCAGCATGCCCATAGCGATGATAAGAGCACCGAGACTGATCCGTTCGACTTTGACATCGAAAAGGAACATGAAAAAGAACGTGGCCGTAACCGTGAGCAGCAGCGAAATGCCGACCACCAGGGCCGCGCGCCAGCCCATGAAGACAGCCAGCACGGCGATAACGACGCTTACCGAAAGTGCCAGACTGGTCAGAAAACCTGTGTTGGCTTCATCGACCACCCGGTGCTGCTCGTAAATCGGGTGCAGTGTGACTCCGGCAGGCAGAATGGAGCTGATCTCGTCGAGATGCGTCTCTACGGCCTGTCCGACCGAAACGATATTGCGCGAGGACAGCCCGGCTATCCCGAGTGTAAAGGCCGGCACCCCGTCGTGGCGGATGATCTGTTCAGGGTGCGCCACGCGCCCGCGAAAGACCTCTCCGATGTCCAGCAGGTTAATCACTTCGCCGCGAAATCCGAACGACAGGCCGGCGATCTCATCCACGCTGCTCTCACCCACCGGGGCATCTACGCGCAACTCGCGATCGCCTGAGCGAGCGGATCCGGTGGGCACCACGCTGCCGGCGGTGGCGACCGCCTCGAGGATCACACCAGGATCAACGCCGAGGTTCGAAATTGTGCTGCTGTCGGGTTCGACAAAAATCGCTTCTTCGGGCAGGCCCATGAGTTGAGCATTTGCGACACCATCCACCGAAAGCACTTCGCGCCTGAGGTAACTTGAAATCTCCCAGATTTCAGCATCGGTAAATCCGGGTGCAGTGACCGCATAGAAAATACCGAACACATCGCCGAAATCATCGTTGACCACGGGCGGCTGCGCGCCCGCTGGCAGATCGGCCACTGCGTCAGAAACCCGGTCGCGCAGATCGTCCCAGACCTGAGGCAGGGCGTCGCCGTCATAGCTGTCGCGTACCTCCACCTCGACAATCGACACCCCGGGCCTGTTTGAAGAGGTGATTGTCCTGACCTCATCCATCTGCTGGATTTCGTTCTCCAGCACCTCTGAGATTTCGGTGGCCACCTCGGATGCGGTGGCGCCGGGGTAGGGGGTGATCACCAGCGCGTTTTTAAGTGTAAAAAGGGGATCTTCGAGCTTGCCGACGGAGAGATACCCTGCGGCACCGCCCAGCAGGCAGAAAAGCATCAGCAACCAGGTGTAAAGCGGGCGCTCAATGGCGTTACGGGCGATCTGCATGTGCTTACTCCCCGGTGGTCAGGCCCGTGTAGCGGCGGACTTTCTGCCCGTCGCTGAGCATCTGTAACCCGGCGCCGACAAGCTCGGCATCGGCATCAACACCCTTCACACGCAGATCGGTGCCTGCCGCAGAGATCACGGTTACCTCCTGCAGACGCAGCGTGCCGCTGTCCGGGTCATCAGCGTCGGGTTCAAAAACCATCACCTTTGCCGAACGGTCCGCCCCGGGCAGCAGCGCAGAAGCCGGCAGCGGGCGACCCGGCGGGGTGTAATCAGCGTTGACCGTCGCGGTCACCGTCATCGACGCGCCGGGGATAAGGGTAGAGATATTCAGATCCGGCAGACGCAGGGTCACGAGAAATGTCTGTCCGATGGCTTC
>NZ_JAHEHZ010000082.1 GCF_024639605.1 Roseobacter sp.
TTTTTGACTGGCGCGCAATTCGGTGCGGCCCCGTGCCAGTGCCTGTCGGCGCCAGATCCCGTGCCCCGGCGGTGCAGCGCCCGATGATATTGCCGAAGAGCCCAAAACTCCTTTTAAGGCAAAGCGCTGAGGATGTAGCGACGATCTGCTATTGCGGGCGATCTGGTGCCAACAAGCCGGAGACAGGTAAGAAACCTTTCCCCGGCGTGCGTATGACAGGCCACGGACTTTTGTGGGCAACTGTCCGCGCCACGGCATCCGGCCCGGGTCAGACCCGCGAGCGGCGCCATTTCAGCCCGCCGAATACGGCCAGTACGGCGGCCATCAGCGGCAGTCCGGCAGGCAGAGGGACCGGCGCGGGATTGAAGGACAGGTTGTCAAAGGATGCGCCGCGCCCGCCGGCGGTTGCATTGCTGACATCGATGAGGATTTCGTCAAAGAGACTGCCTGAGAACCCGAAGAAGCCGGAATTGGGCCCACCCGAGGTTGTAAAGCTCTCGACGAGTGTTCCGTCCAGCAGTGAGCTGAACGTGACGGTTGCATTGTTCGAGGCAAAGGCCAGCGTCGCATCTGTCACCGCCGGGCCGAATAGGATCGAGAACGGATCAAAAAATGTGAAATTACCCGCCACGGAGCCGAAATTGAACAATGCCCCATCGGAGAAATTTGACCTGCTGTTGTATCCTCCCTGGTTCGACGGCAGGTTCTCGTTGCGATAGCTGACGGCCGGCGAAAACGTCACGCCGAAGCCTGCGAACTGGTCTGTGACCGTCTGGCCGGGTGTCAGCCGCACCTCGTCAAACCCCAGAGCGACCTCTGGCGCTGCCAGTCCGGTGGCGGCACCGTTGATGGTGCTGGCTTGCAGACCGCCCGCGGTGAAGGTGGTAGCGATCAGCGTGGCGATGAAGATGTTTTTCATGTTTTGTAACTCCCTGAAACAGATGAACCTGCAGCAGCCACGACAAAAACGCCCTGGAGTTTCAGGGTCGGGTAATCTCTTTCGTCATGGGGCTCCGGCGCGCCGGTTCAGGGTCTTTTTTTTGCCCGGGCGGCAAAGACGGAATGCGCCAGCGCCTGGGTCTCTGTTTCAAGGGCGGTGAGTGCTGCGAGTGTCGCTGCGCCATCCCTTGCCTCAAGCGCATCTGCCACGCCTCTGTGCAGGTCGATGATCCGCGCCCGGTCACGTGCGGTGAAGGTGATCATATTCATCAGCGGCTGCATCGCCTCGACAGCACCGGCCAGTTGATAGCTGAGGACCGGATTGCCGGCGCCGTCGACAAGCGCCCGGTGAAAGGCAACATCTGAGGCGCAAAAGGCCTCGTCGGACAGCTCCGGCTGGCTCTGGCGATGAATTTCACCGCGCATTGTCGCGAGATGATCCGCCGTGCGGCGTGCCGCCGACAGCGGCGCACAGGCGCGTTCCAGCGCATAGCGCGCCTCGCAGGCGGTCCCGAAGCTCACAGCGTTCATGCTCAAAAGCAGGGTCGAGGTCGTGATCTGCTGCGAGCAGGCCTGCTCAAAGCTCAGCCGGTTCACGAAAGCCCCGCCAGTCGCGCCGCGCTGCGTGCGGATCAGCGATTGCGCGGCCAGACGCTTCAGAGCTTCACGCACCGTTGATCGCGACACATCGAACTGCTCGGCAAGCTCTGCTTCAGACGGCAAACGCTCATCGACGATAAGCGTGCCCGCAACGATTGCATCGCGGATGGCACCCGCAATCTGAGCGGACAGGTCGTCGGGTTTGCCGGGGTCAATTTTCATATGTCTGACAATTAATGTTTGCCCGGTTTCTAATTGTCTGGCATTTGGAAAGCAAGACAAAGGGGACTTGCCCATGCAGGGGATCATCCGGACATCGCTCTGGCTCGGATTTTTCGCGACCGTTCTGGCCGCGTGGTGGACGATGTATGTGATGAGCACGGGCATGGATCTTGATCTGCTGGGCCGCCCCGGCGAGGCGGGCGCACGCATGGCCGCGATGGATCCGCGCATGCCGATGAACATGCCCATGGCACAGTTCGGCCCGCTGTTTGCGATGTGGGCGGTGATGATGGCCGCGATGATGTTGCCGACGCTGGTGCCGACGCTGCGCGCCTATGAGGATCTCATTGTGAGTGCCAATGGCAGCCGGGCCGGTTGGCTGGGTGTGCTCGCGGGCTATTTCGCCGTCTGGGTGGCCTTTGCCGCCGTGATTGCCGGAGCACAGATGGCACTGCTTTACGGTGGTCTGATCGATATGCTGGGCATCGCTCACTCGCCTCTGACAGCAGGCGGCCTGCTGGTTGTCGTCGGCGCGTTTCAGTTCACGCGCACCAAAGAGATCTGCCATGGGGTCTGTCACGCGCCAACTCATTATTTTCTGGGGCACTGGCGCACGGGCGGTGCCGGCGGGGTGCGCATGGGGCTTGGGCTCGGGGCGTTTTGCGTCGGATGCTGCTGGGGATTTATGGCGCTGGGGTTTGTCGGCGGGGTGATGAACCTTGCCTGGATGGGCCTTGCGACGCTCTTTATGGTCATCGAAAAGCTGCCTCAGGTGGGGCATTATGTAACGCGGCCTCTTGGGCTTGCGCTGATCGCGGCGGGGGTTGTCCTGCCGCTCTGGTCAGTTTTCACGGAAGGATAGGATATGGCGAAAAACCGCAAACCGGATGCGGACAGGCTGCGCATCAGCCAGCGCATTGATCAGCGGATGCCTAACCCGGGCCGACGGCAGATGAGCCCGACGGAATGGGCGATCAAAGGCGAGCTGTTCATGAACTGCTCGTGCGATGTGTTCTGTCCCTGCGTGGTGAGCCTTGGCAAGCACCCGCCCACCGAAGGCGACTGCAAAGCCTGGATGGCGATCATCATCGATGAGGGTCATTTTGAGGGCGAGGATCTCTCCGGGCTCCGGATCGGGCTGATGGTCGAGATCCCCGGGCGCATGGCCGAAGGTAACTGGAAGGTCGCGGCCTATGTGGACGAGCGCGCGTCTGGCAAAGCCTATAACGGTATCCTGCAGATTTTCTCCGGGGCCGCAGGCGGCACCACCGGGCTTTTCACAATGCTGGTCAGCGAGATTATCGGCGCCGAACGCGCGCCGGTCCAGATCGAGCGGGACGGTAACCGCCGGCGCATTACCATCGGTCGCAAGATCGAAGGCGAGATCGAGGCAATCACAGGCGCCAGCCGCGATGAGCCCGTGATGATCACCAATTCGAAATACTGGATGGGACCGGATATTGTGGCCGCGCGCGGCCTCAAAAGCAAAGTGCGCGATTACGGGCGGATCTGGGACTTCGGCGGCAAATCGGCAGAGATCTGCGCGATTGACTGGAAAGGCCCGAACCCGTGATCGACCCGGGTTATGTGCGCATGATGGCGCGGTACAACAGCTGGCAGAACAGCCAGCTGATGCCGCTCCTTCAGGACATGACCCTCGAGGACCTCACCCTGGACCGGGGAGCGTATTTCGGCGGACTGCTGAGCACGGCCAATCATCTGCTCTGGGGCGATACGCTCTGGATGAGCCGGTTTGATCCGTCGGTAATGCCGCTCGCAGCCGGCATCCCGGAAAGCACAGGAATGCATCCGACGGCGGGTGCCTGGGCTGCGGACCGGTTCCGGATGGATGGCAAGATCCGCTTCTGGGCGGACGGGGTGCGGCGCGTCTGTCTGAAAGGGGATATCACCTGGTATTCCGGTGCGATGGGCCGTGAGGTTACCTGTCCGGTAGCAAAGGCAATTGTGCATTTCTTCAATCACCAGACGCACCACCGGGGGCAGATCCACGCGATGATTACCGGTATGGGGATAAAAGCCCCGGTCAGTGATCTCTTTTACTTGCCTGAGGATATTTGAGATGGCAGTCATATCTCCTTCGCGGCGCCTGCGGCGGACACCTTTTTCCGACGGTGTCGAGGCCGCCGGGGTCAAAGCCTACACGGTTTATAACCGGATGCTGCTGCCGACGGTCTTTGAGAGTATCGAGGCGGATTATCACCACCTTAAGAACCACGTGCAGGTCTGGGATGTATCGGTGGAACGGCAGGTCGAGCTGCGCGGGCCGGATGCTGCAAGGCTGATGCAGATGCTGACGCCCCGCGATCTGCGCGGCATGCTGCCGGGGCGGTGTTTTTATGTGCCGATCGTGGATGAAACGGGCGGCATGCTGAACGATCCGGTGGCGGTAAAGCTTGCCGAGGACCGGTGGTGGATTTCGATCGCCGACAGTGATCTGTTGCTCTGGGTCAAAGGGATCGCCAATGGCTACCGCCTGGATGTGCTCGTCGATGAGCCTGACGTCAGCCCGCTGGCTGTTCAGGGACCCAAAGCCGATGATCTGATGGCGCGGGTTTTCGGCGCCTCGGTACGGGATGTGAAGTTTTTCCGGTTCGGGCTTTTCGAGTTTGAGGGCCGCGAATTTGTTATTGCGCGGTCCGGGTATTCTAAACAGGGCGGTTTTGAGATTTACGTGGAAGGGGCGGACATTGCCATGCCGCTCTGGGACGCGCTTTTTAAAGCAGGCGAGGATCTGGAGGTGCGGGCGGGCTGTCCCAATGCCATTGAGCGTATTGAGGGCGGGTTGCTCTCCTACGGCAATGATATGACGGATGATAATACGCCGCATGAGTGCGGGCTCGGGCGCTTTTGTGATACGCAGACGGCGATTGGTTGTATCGGGCGTGATGCGCTTCTGAGGGTTGCCAAGGAGGGTCCGCTGCAGCAGATCCGCGCGATGACGATAGAAGGCGACAGGGTGCCGTCCTGTGACCGGGCCTGGCCTCTATATGGCGGCGGTCAGAAAGTGGGGCAGATCACGTCGGCCGCCTGGAGCCCGGATCACCACACCAATGTGGCCATTGGAATGGTGCGCATGACGCATTGGAACAGCGGAACCGTGCTCGAGGTTGAGACCCAGGACGGGATGCGCGAAGCTGTGGTCCGCCCGGGGTTCTGGGCCTGAGGGACGAACAGCAGAGCGGCCCTTCGGGGAGGATATTTTGAAGCCAGAGAAAACAGGGGCGGGGCCCCGGATCGGAGATATGATGTTCAGGGCACTTGTTGTCAGCAAGGATGAAGAGAGCGGCAGGACGTCCGCGGCTGTAGAAGAAATTTCCGCCGACCGCTTGCCGGATGGTGATGTGACGGTCGCGGTTGAATACTCCACTGTGAATTACAAAGACGGACTTTGCATCGGGCCGGGTGGTGGGCTGGTGCGCAATTATCCGCATGTGCCGGGTATCGATTTTGCCGGCACCGTCGAGTCCTCGGACGACGATCGTTATAAGCCCGGCGACAAGGTCGTGCTTACCGGCTGGCGCGTGGGCGAGGCGCACTGGGGTGGTTATTCCCAGAAAGCACGGGTGAAGGCGGACTGGCTGGTGCCGCTGCCTGAGGGGCTCGATACCCGGCAGGCGATGGCTGTGGGTACGGCGGGGTTCACGTCCATGCTGGCGGTGATGGCGCTGGAAGATCACGGATTGAAGACGGGCGATGGCCCGGTCCTCGTGACCGGTGCTGCGGGCGGTGTGGGCTCGGTGGCTGTGGCCATTCTGGCAGCCCTGGGACATGAGGTTGCGGGTGTGACAGGGCGGCCTGAGACGTCCGGATATCTGACTTCGCTCGGGGCCACGCAGATTGTCGCGCGCGAAGAGATCAATGAGACGGTGAAACGCCCGCTGGAGGCCGAGACCTGGGCAGGCTGTATCGATGCCGTCGGTGGCGCGATGCTGGCGCGAGTACTGGGGCAGATGAAGTACGGTGCTTCGGTCTCGGCTGTAGGTCTCGCCGGGGGCGCAGGGCTGCCTGCGACGGTTATTCCGTTTCTGCTGCGGGGTGTGAACCTGCTGGGCATTGATTCCGTGATGCAGCCCTATGAAAACCGGCTGCGCGCCTGGAAGCGTATCGCTTCTGATCTGCCGATGGATAAACTCGAGAGCATGGTGCAGCCGGCGACGCTGGATGATCTGCCCCGGCTCGGTGCCGATATTCTGAAAGGTCAGGTAAAAGGCCGCGTGGTCGTTGACGTGAACGGCTGAGATATGGGTCTGTGGCGTGAAGGAGGGCGCCACAGACCGGCGTCCTTTTTCCGTGTCTGCAATACCGTACCGGGATGACCTGTGAAGTTTGTGATGCCATACATCACGGCCAGAGCAGGTTTCCGGTGGAATTCTGTGGTCACAACTCTGGTGGCCTTCAGGGAACGCGCGGCGCGGAGTTCAACACATGGCCACACGTCCGGAGTGAAAGCGTTGCAAGCGGAGGCTGCCACGTGGCAGTCAGAACCACGACACAGGATGTGACCCGGCCTCCGAGTGCTGGAAGCGTGATTGATGTCTTGACTGCCGGGGCTGGTCGGTAAAACCATGCGCTCATGATACTTGATACAGATTTCGTGCGGGCACAGTTTCCCGCCTTCGCCGTGCCGGACCTCCAGGGACAGGCATTTTTCGAAAATGCAGGCGGGTCATATCCCTGTGGTGCGGTGATCGACAGGCTCACGCGCTTTTACACCGAACGCAAAGTGCAGCCCTATGCGCCTTATACCGCAAGCCGGCTGGGCGGGGAGGAGATGGATGAGGCGCGCGCCAGGATGGCCGCAATTCTGGGGGTTGATGGTGATGAGCTGAGTTTTGGCCCCTCAACCACGCAGAACACTTACGTGCTGGCGCAGGCCTTTGCCGGTATGATGGAGCCCGGCGAAGCGATCGTCGTGACCAATCAGGACCATGAAGCCAATTCCGGCCCGTGGCGGCGCCTTGCTGAGCGCGGCATCGAAATCCGGGAGTGGAAGATCAGTCCGGAGACAGGTCATCTCGATCCGGACGATCTTGAAACCATTCTCGATGAAAAAGTGCGGCTGGTGTGTTTTCCGCATTGCTCAAATGTTGTGGGCGAGATCAACGCGGTCACCGAAATCACGGCACTCGCCCATGCTGCCGGGGCTTTTACCTGTGTTGATGGCGTATCTTATGCGCCGCACGGTTTCCCGGATGTGGGGGCGCTGGGCCCTGATATATATCTGTTTTCGGCGTATAAGACTTATGGACCGCACCAGGGGCTGATGGTGATCCGGCGGGCGCTGGGCAATCTGTTGCCGAACCAGGGGCACCATTTCAATGCGGGCGCCCTGGAAAAGCGGTTCACACCCGCAGGTCCCGACCATGCTCAGGTCGCGGCCTGTGCGGGCATGGCCGATTATGTGGATACGCTTTATGCGCATCATTTCTCTCATGAGGCGGCACCCGCCGCGCGCGGTCAGGCAGTGCACGACCTGATGCGCGCGCATGAGCAGAAGCTGCTGGCGCCCTTGCTCGATGCTGTCAACGGGCGCAATTCGGTGCGCCTGATCGGTCCGGCGGATGCAGAAAACAGGGCACCCACAGTCGCTCTTGCGCTCAATACGAATGCCGAAGACGCGGCCGCAAAGCTTGCGAAACACGGAGTGATGGCGGGGGGTGGCGATTTCTACGCCGGACGGCCGCTGAATGCCATGGGAGTGGATCCCGAAAAGGGTGTGCTGCGTCTGAGCTTCACCCACTACACCAGCAAAGCCGAGATTGATCAGCTGATCGGAGCACTTGACGCAGTGTTATAGGTGGGCACGTGTGATCCGGGGACTATCTGCCCTCGTACACTTTAACACACCGCAAAAAGGCTGGTCCACTTGAGTAAATCCCCCGTCCTCGTCTGGTTCCGCCGTGATCTGCGGCTGAGCGATCATCCTGCGCTGAGTGCGGCGGCTGAGAGCGGTCGACCGGTCATACCGGTATTTATTTATGACGATCAGGTCTCGGCTCTGGGTGCTGCTCCGAAATGGCGGCTCGGTCTGGGACTGGACCATTTCGCGCAAAGTCTTAATGAGAAGGGCAGCCGGCTGATCCTGCGCCGGGGCAATGCGGCGGACGCGTTGCGACGTCTGATTTCGGAAACAGGTGCGGAGGCGGTATTCTGGACGCGCCTTTATGATCCGAGGGCAGTGGCGCGCGACAGTGAAATAAAATCTGCACTGAAGGATGACGGCATCGACGCGCGGTCTTTTGGCGGTCATCTGATGTTCGAGCCATGGACGGTCGAAACAAAAACAGGCGGCTATTACAAGGTCTACACCCCCTTCTGGAACATGGTGAAGAGCCGAGATGTGGCGGCCCCTCTGAGCGCGCCCGAGGCGTTGCAGGCGCCCGGGGCGTGGCCTGACAGCGATGCGCTTGCTGACTGGAATACGGGCGCTGCAATGCAACGTGGCGCCGATGTGGTGCGGCCTTATGTGCGGCTCGGAGAGCAGGCGGCGCAGGCCCGCCTCGGTGGCTTCATCTCCGGCATCGTTGAGACTTATGACAAGACACGAGATCTGCCGGGCACCGATGGCACCTCGGGGCTCTCTGAGAACCTGTCACTTGGCGAGATCAGCCCGCATCAGTGCTGGCATGCCGGGCAACGGGCGCGCGAGGAAGGCAAAAAGGGTGCGGAGACATTCCTCAGGGAACTGGTGTGGCGCGAGTTCGCCTATCATCTGATGCACCACACGCCGCGTATCCTTGACGGGAACTGGAAAGAGGACTGGGATGCCTTTCCCTGGAAAACCGACGAACGGCTCAGTGAGATCAAGGCCTGGAAACAGGGACGCACGGGCGTTCAGTTTGTAGATGCTGCGATGCGCGAGATGTATGTTACCGGCCGGATGCACAACCGGGGGCGCATGATTGTCGCCAGCTACCTGACCAAACATCTGATGACCCACTGGAAGGTCGGGCAGGCGTGGTTCGAAGACTGCCTGATCGACTGGGACCCCGCGAGCAACGCGATGGGCTGGCAGTGGGCGGCAGGTTCCGGTCCTGATGCGACACCATATTTCCGGGTCTTCAATCCGGTCACCCAGCTCGATAAATTCGACAAGAACCGCGCATATGCCGGGCGCTGGATTGCTGAAGGCCGCAGCAAGCCTTCAGAAGAGGCGCTGTCGTACTTTGATGCGATCCCACGCGGATGGCACATGGCCCCTGATGATGAATATCCCGCTCCGGTTGTGCCTGTGGACGAGGGTCGTAAAAAAGCGCTTTCTGCTTATGAAAACAGGGGCTTCTGAAACTTCTGCTCCCGCGCTATCGTACCTGTCATCATCAGATGCACGCCCCTGTAAAACGAGAACAATACTCATGATCCACACCTCCACTGACGGCCAGAGCGATCTTCCGCGCTATTTCTCAAGGGTCTTTGCGATGGCTCAGGAGATGAATAACGGCAGGATCGATTTTGTTCTGCCCGATGGCCGCGTATTCCGGGCGGAAGGACACAGCCCCGGTCCGGTCGCAGAGATGGAGATCCACAATGATGAGCTCTTTGCCCGGCTGATCCGGGAAGGTGATCTCGGTTTCTGCGACGCTTATCTGGATGCCTGGTGGTCCACCCCCGATCTGCAGGCCTTTATGGATCTGGTACATGCGGATAACGAGGGCGTCTATGACGGCTTTCCCGGCATGGCGCTGGTGCGGAACTATGAAAAGCTGCGGTTCTGGCTGCAGCGCAATCACAAAGGCCAGGCGCGCAAGAACATCAGCTACCACTACGATCTCGGAAATGAGTTTTACCGGCTCTGGCTGGACGACACGATGACCTATTCTTCGGCGCTGTTCCGGACCGGTCAGGAAAGCACCGAAAACGCGCAGATCGCCAAATACAAATCTCTCGTGGACGAAATGGGCGCGCAGCCCGGCGATCATATTCTTGAGATCGGTTGCGGATGGGGCGGGTTCGCCGAATATGCCGCGCGCGAGCGGGGTTTGAAGGTCACAGGGCTGACGATCAGTGAAGAACAGTTTAAGTACGCGCGGGAGCGTATTGAAAAAGCAGGACTTTCTGATCTGGTAAATTTCAAGCTGCAGGATTACCGCGATGAGCGCGGAACCTATGATGGTGTGGCCTCAATTGAAATGTTCGAAGCGGTCGGAGAGAAATACTGGCCGGTCTATTTCGAGACACTGCGCGACCGGCTGAAGCCTGGTAAAACTGCCACCCTGCAGATCATTACCGTCGCTGACCGGCGCTGGCAGGTGTATAAGCGCGGCGTTGATTTTATTCAGAAGTATATTTTCCCAGGTGGCATGTTGCCCAGTCCGGGAGCATTAAAGACCCAGATCCATCGCGCCGGTCTGGGCGTGGAACGTTCAGTGGAGTTCGGTCACAGCTATTCGATCACGCTGCGGCGCTGGCATGAGACATTCAATGAGAAATGGGACCAGATCAGCGGCATGGGTTTTGACGACCGGTTCCGGCGGATGTGGAACTTCTATCTCACTTCCTGTGCTGCGACCTTTGACAGCACCAACTGTGATGTCACGCAGATCACGGTGAAACGGCCAGGCTGAGAAAAACACCCTGAAATTGCCGCAAATTATCCCTTTTTGCGCCCGGAGTTGAAAATAGACAGGCGGGTGACAGGCCGTTAAACCGGATTTAACCCGGGTCCGGTCTAATGCTCGTGAAAGGGAAATGAGATGCCCGACGCCGCTAAACTTGTTGCCGCCGCGCTGATTGGTCTGCTGGCCTTTATCGTGTCGTTTCAGATTATTCCGCTTTTCCCTGAAAGCGTGGCTTTTGGCAATTTTGCCTTCTACAATGCCGTTCTGGGTGTTGTTACCGGCTGGGTCGTGATGGGCAAGCGCGCAGGTCGCGGTGTAACGGCTGCGGTAAACAACGGCCTCGGGGGCGCGATGATGCTGACCCTGTGGGGCCTCTTCATCTATTCCTGTGCGCAGATGTTCGATCGTGCGATGGACAACTGGTACAACGGGGCGTTCACCGCACTCGGGGCGATTTTCGAGTTCATGGCTGAATATGCGCTTGTGATCATGGACACCAAAGTAATCACCAGCCTCGTGGTCGGCGGCATCTTTGCCGGACTTCTGACAGAATTCGCCTGGCGCACCTGGCGGTAGCTGACGGGGCATGGGGCGGCCACTTTTTGTTTTCGGAACACTGATATATCCGCCTTTGCTGGAGGCTGTTGTCGGAGATGCGGCGCATCTGAAACTGACCCCCGCACGCCTTGCGGGATACCGGGTAAGCGGCGTTGCCGGGGGCAACTTTCCGGGCATAGAAAGCCACCCCGACAGCTTTGCCGATGGCATGACAATCGGCGGGCTCACGGCGGCGGACAAGGCGCGTCTCGATTTTTACGAAAAAGCATTTGATTATGCGCGCGAAGGGGCGGTGCTGGACGACGGCCGCGAGGTTGACGTCTATCTGCCGGCGCGCGACAGATGGACACTGCGCGGCCCCTGGTCGCTTGATGACTGGATCCGTGACGAGAGTGAGATCAGCCTGCGCGCCGCGCGTGAGGTTATGGAATACGTCGGGCGCAAAACTCCCGGGGAAACAGGCCGGATGTTTCCGATGATCCGTGCCCGTGCCTGGTCATCGGTTAATGCCGGAAAAAGCCGCCATGGTGCCGGCACTCTGCACGGCACGGTCACGGTGACACAGCACCAGCGGCCCTATGCAAGCTATTTTGCCGTAGATGAATACATGCTGCGACACGAGCGTTTCGACGGTACCATGTCTCAGGAAGTGCTGCGGGCTGTTTTTCGCGCACCGGATGCGGCCCTCGTGCTGCCCTATGACCCGGTGCGTGACAGGGTGCTTGTGGTGGAGCAGATCCGTATGGGGCCGCTGGCGCGCGGCGACCGAAGCCTGTGGCAGTTTGAACCTGTGGCCGGCAGGCTTGATCCTGGTGAGGCTCCCCAGGATGCAGCTCGTCGCGAAGCGCACGAAGAGGCAGGTCTGGAGATCGGTGAGATGTGGCCGATTGCCGAAACATACTGCTCGCCGGGGAATTCGTCGGAATTTTATTATATTTATCTCGGGTTTGCCGATCTGCCTGACCGTGCAACCGGAACCGGCGGGCTTGAGGCTGAACACGAGGATATCCGCTCGCATCTTCTGTCCTTTGACGCGCTGATGACGTTGTGCGATGCGCAGCGGGCGGCCAATGCCCCGCTTGTCATGGCCGCATACTGGCTTGCACGCCACCGTGACCGGCTGCGCCGCAAGGCCGGTATTACCGCCTGAGATAAACCGCCCGGGCGCGGTAAACTCTGATCCTCTTTGACTTGAGGTCGGAGAGTGGCAGGGCTAGGTATCGGGGGCACATCCACAGGGGGCACAGGCATGCACGTCGCAAAAGATCTCGCGCAGGCGATCGGAAACACACCGCTGATCCGGCTGAGAGAGGCCAGCGAAGCCACCGGCTGTGAGATCCTGGGTAAGGCGGAATTCATGAATCCCGGCCAGTCGGTCAAGGACCGTGCTGCGCTTTTCATCATCCGCGATGCCATGGCAAAAGGTCTGCTGCGCCCTGGCGGCACGATCGTGGAAGGTACGGCCGGCAACACGGGTATCGGTCTGGCGCTCGTCGGGGCTTCGATGGGGTTCCGGACTGTAATCGTAATCCCCGAAACGCAGAGCCAGGAGAAAAAGGATATGCTGCGCATCGCGGGTGCTGAGCTCATCCAGGTGCCCGCCGTGCCCTATGCCAATCCCAATAATTATGTCAAATATTCCGGGCGTCTTGCTGAACGGCTGGCGCAGTCTGATCCGAACGGTGCGATCTGGGCCAACCAGTTCGACAATGTGGCAAACCGCCAGGCTCATGTCGAAACGACCGGGCCGGAAATCTGGGAGCAGACCAGCGGCAAAGTGGACGGTTTCATTTGCGCGGTGGGTTCCGGAGGCACGCTGGCAGGTGTGAGTGAAGCGCTGCAGTCACGTGGCGTAAAGATGGGTCTCGCCGATCCCGAAGGATCTGGTCTCTATAAGCTGTACACCGGTGAGGAAGCCGGCGGTAATTCTATCACCGAAGGTATCGGGCAGGGGCGTATCACCGCCAATCTGGAAGGTTTCACACCTGATTTTTGCTATAAAATTCCGGATGCAGAGGCCTTGCCGGTCGTGTTTGATCTTTTGCAGAACGAGGGGCTTTGCCTTGGTGGTTCATCCGGCATCAACGTGGCAGGCGCGATGCGGCTTGCCCGCGACCTCGGGCCCGGCCACACCATCGTGACCATACTGTGCGATTTCGGCACGCGATATCAGTCAAAGCTCTTCAACCCTGAGTTTCTCTCCGGCAAGGGGCTGCCGGTACCTGACTGGATGGACCGGGCGCCGGCCGGCATCCCCGGCGTATTTGAAGACGTATGACAGCTTTTCTGCGTATTCTCGCGGCATGTGTGCTCCTTGCGCTGGCCGGGACGGCTGCAGCACAGAGCCGGCTGACCAGTGACGACACGGTTTACCCGTTCTGGGATTCCATGGCGTCCGAGGCTGAAGAGAGGCTGGCATCCGGCGAGGGAAGTATTGACGAACTGGAAGATCTGCGCCGGCGGGTTGCGGCTTTTCGTGCAGAATTTTCGTCGCGACGCCTGGAAAACGACGCACGGATCGCAACGCTGGAGCAACAGATCTCAGCACTCGGACCGGAGCCGGAAGACCGGCCAGAAGCCGAAGATATTGCAACGCGACGAGACGAACTGAAATCCCAGCTGCAGGCGCTGGAGGCGCCGCTGCGCGTGGCCGAAGAGGCCTTTACCCGCTCAGACGGGCTCATCCGCGAGATCGATATAATTATCCGCGAACGCGAAACCCGCCGGTTGTTGTCGCTGGGACCGAGCCCGCTTAACCCGCTGCACTGGCCGACCGCGCTCTCGGAGATGGGGCGCGTGGTGCGTGATCTGAACGACGAGATTGCCTCGGTGCGTGATCCGGTGCGCCGCCAGAGTTTGCGCGAACAGCTGCCACTTGTGCTGCTGATGACGGCGGTGGCGCTGATGCTGATCATACGCGGGCGTGCCTGGGCGGGCATGGCGCTGTCCTACATGCGCCGCTGGGGCGGACGGGGCACCGGGGTCTGGCGGTTTCTGGTCTCGCTCTTCCGGATCTTTCTGCCGCTGACCGGGGTGCTGCTGCTGACTTATGCGTTCCGCCAGACCGGGTTGCTGGGCAGCCGCATAGATCAGATTTTTGAGTTTCTGCCTGTCTGGGGCGGATTCCTGCTGGGATTTCGCTGGCTTGCCGAGCGGCTTTTTTCGCGGGATGAAGAAGAGGCGCTGATTGCGCTGTCGGCGGAAAACCGGTCACGGGCCCGGTTTTACATGCTGATCATCTCGGTGCTTTTCGTATCGCGCGGTGTGGTTGATCTGGTTTTCGGGCTGGAGCATGTTTCTTCGGCGTCGGTCGCCGTCATGGCCTTTCCGATTGTACTGCTGATGGGCGCGACCCTTTTCATCATGGGACTGATGCTGCGGGCCTTTGAAGTCGAGGGCGAAACCAACACCGACGAGCCGGTGCGCGGCAGCGGTCTGGCGCGCGTGGTGCGTGCGGCGGGAACGCTCGCGGTTATTGTATCTGTGACGGCACCGGTGATGGCCGCCGCGGGCTATTCAGAAGCAGGCAATGCGCTGCTTTATCCCACCGTGATGAGTTTTCTCGTTCTTGGTCTCGTCATGGCGTTGCAGCGGTTTCTGTCTGACCTTTACGGGCTTATCTCGGGTCAGGGGACAGAGGCGCGTGACGGTCTTGTAGCCATTTTCGCAGGCTTTGTGCTGCTGCTGGCCTCGCTGCCGTTGCTGGCGCTTGTCTGGGGGGCCCGGGTCGCCGAACTGGCCGAACTCTGGACCATCTTCATGCGCGGATTCGACATCGGCGGGACACGTATTTCGCCGTCCGACTTCCTGATGTTCGCGATCATTTTTGCCATCGGTTATACGATTACCCGGCTCATCCAGAGCACACTGCGTCAGAGCGTACTGCCCAAAACGCGCATGGATATCGGCGGTCAGAATGCGGTGATCTCCGGTGTTGGTTATCTGGGGATTTTCCTCGCGGGGCTCGTGGCCATCACCGGCGCGGGCATTGACCTTTCAGGTCTGGCGATTGTTGCAGGTGCGCTGTCGGTTGGAATCGGGTTCGGCCTGCAGACGATCGTGTCGAATTTCGTATCGGGTATCATTCTGCTGATCGAGCGTCCGATTTCGGAAGGGGACTGGATCGAGGTCGGCGGACAGATGGGATACGTCAAAGATATCTCGGTGCGCTCCACGCGGATCGAAACCTTCGACCGAACCGATGTGATCGTGCCCAACTCCGATCTGATCTCGGGGACGGTTACCAATTATACCCGCGGTAATACCGTTGGCCGGCTGATCGTCAAAGTTGGCGTGGCCTATGGCACGGACACAAAGCGCGTCGAAAAAATCCTGCGTGAAATTGCCGAGGATCAGCCGATGGTGCTGACCAATCCGGCGCCGAATATTGTCTTCAGCGGCTTTGGTGCGGACAGTCTGGATTTTGAGATCCGAGTGATCCTGAGGGATGTGAACTGGATCCTGAACATCCGGACCGATATCAATCATGCCATTGCGAAACGGTTTGCCGAAGAAGGCATCGAGATCCCGTTCGCGCAGCGCGATGTCTGGCTGCGCAACCCCGAGACGCTCACAGCGCCAAAAGACGACAAGGCATGAGCGGGCTCGTCCATGACCGCCCCCGTCAGAAAAAAGCCGCTGCCGTGGATCCGGCGCATCATCGCGAGCGAAGTATCGTGCCTGACACCGCGTTCTTTTGATCCGGTCGGTGGCGCGTAACGGGAGGCGCCACGCGGATGTCCCCGGGCCGGTGGGTCAGCAAAGACTGTCAGCTGCTTATCAGGTGACGGGGACAGGGGTGTGCCTTTTGGTGACGAAGCTTCGGCGATGCGGTCCGTCGGGATACCTGTTCACGTGGTGTCGGACGATGACCGGCGGTCCGCTCATTCACGCAGAACTGCATTTGTGGTCGGTGCCCATCGCGTCCGCCGTCAAAAGCGGTCGCGGTCAGCGCCAGCCAGGGCTGGCTCGATTTCGACATGGCAGACCCGTCAGGCTGCATGGAAGCTGTTGCTGAGACACCAGACGCGATGATCGCGACGGACGCGTTTGCCTCAGAAATGTGGATCGCGCAAGCGGAAGCTGATGCAAAACAAGGCTCATTAAAACATTGTATGTGCAACCGTCGCGCGTGGCGGGCACCATCTATCTGATCCGGAC
>NZ_JAHEHZ010000083.1 GCF_024639605.1 Roseobacter sp.
CTGGTATATAATGTGGTATATTTTCAAGTAGGTTAAATATTTTATATATAAATCAGATATTTGAACTATTTAAGATGCGAGCTTCGTCTCCGCCACCCACCCCTATTTCTGTCAGCACAGTATTTGTTCCCCTGTTTTCTCCCGTTCTTACGGGCGCTTGCGTTATGCCATCTGCCAAAGAGATGACCGCAATTCCCCGGGCTGGCGCGATTTCTGCGTAGTGTCTCCGGAAGCAGCATCACGCGCATGGGTTGGTGACATCAGGCTGCAACCGCGCCACCATCGCGCACCGGCCCCGCCTGCTCTCCGACAATGGCAGCGTCTGCATCTCCGGCGATCTGGCCACCTGCCTCGAGGATCAGGGCATGGATCACGTCCGCGGCGCTCCGAACCATCCCCAGAGCCAGGGCAGGATCGAGCGCTGGCACCAGACCCTGAAGAGCCGCATCCTGCTTGAGAACTGTTACCTCCCCGGGGCGCTGGAGCAGGCAACCGGCGACTTCATCGACCACTACAACCAGCACCGCTATCATGAAAGCCTCGGCAACCTGACGCCGGCCGATGTCTACTTTGGCAGGGCAGATTCCATCCTCAGACGACGAAAGGAGTTCAAGCGAAAGACCATCGGGAAACGCCGCTTGCTGCATCGCCAGACCGCGGCATAAGCTAAAACCACAACGAGCCAGCGCCTCCGTTACAGATCAAACCTCCCTGTCCCAAATCATATGACAACGGACAGCCGCGTGCGTGGTCCCGATCAGAAGATCGGGCTCTGAGGTCCAGACAATGTCTCGGGGTATCCCGGTAGCGGCTGCTTTCGATCGTCAGCACTCTCTGTTGCCCTTGCATCGCGTTGCGACGCTGCTTTCGTCGCCGTGTTTCTCCTACGATCAGTTTGCCGGCGCGGCTTGGTATGTGTCGGTTGCTCAACCTTCGCAAAGGCTGACCTTTGCCCGCACCTTTCAGGCGGCAAACTGTCGATCCGTGGTGAGTCAATCCGTGGTGAGAAGGACTGGCATCGCGGCGTGGTTGACATCGATCAACGTCAGGCTGTCGTCACACACTACACTGACACACATCCTGCAGGGGTAGCCACCTGCCGTGGCCGCCCGCAGTTTCGATGAGGAGCCAAGGCCATGAGGTACATTACAATCACTACGTGGGAAATAAGCGACGGCACGGACTACAGTGTTTCTCTGAATGCCATCAAAGAAAAACGTTTGCCCGCGCTCAGGGCGTTAGGTGCCAGCCGTGTCACGGTCGTGAGGACGAGCAGCAGGACATCGGCGGCAATCACTGAATGGCCTGACAAGGCCTCACGGGATGCCGCCGAGACAAAAATCGAAGAAGTACGTAAATCTGTACACCGCGAGGATTTCACCCGGTTGACGGGCGAAATGAAGGGCGAGATTGTAGCGGAAATTTAAACGGGTTTGTTTAACTCCTGCGCTTTCTGGCTGATCGGCGAAGTGAGCCTGAGAACGTCTGTTATCTGCCTCGTCTGCGTTCCATGCCTGCCGTTCGGATGATCTGAACCCTGAGCAGCGCCACCCCCTGCACCGTTCGGAAGGCAGACGGCCATCGTTGCCTCAAAAGATCACTCATGTGTGATTGCTTCCGGGTGCCTGCCCGCGCCGGTCCCCGGAAATTGCCGCAGAGATTTGCTCCCCCCCGCCTTGAATACTTCATCGATAGAGGCAGCACCCTGCCGGAATGAACGCACTTGAATTCCGGCGCTCGTATCAGGCTTTCCGATGTCAAACCGGATCTGGCTCCTGAAATTCCGCCTGTAAAGCCACAGGCAACGCGTGCCCGCATACGCCCGAAGTGGTCGGTCACTGTCTGAATGGTGCCGCGCCCTGGCGAATGGCTGCCCGGAGCAGTCGTTTTCCGGAACGGTGGCATGTCCGGCATTCAGCAATGGCAGCGGGCCGGTGTAATCGAAATGAGCAGCATCAGGATTGACCTGACTGACTCTGATCAATCATCCCACCCCGGTTTTCGGTACCGTCTGAGTATATACGGGAGGGTTCGGAAATGATCAGGCTGGACATCAGAACTGTCGGAGCGGCGGTAGTTATTGCGGTCCCGAATGGATTTAATGAGAACGAGAATACGTCCGGGCCCATCCCAAAAACTGTTTCCGCACCTCCGGCGCCGCAAGCTGACGTTTCGACCGGAATCCGGTCTGAGGCGCCGATGACGAATGCGCTGTGTGACTTGCCGGTCATCGGGACAGGTCCGCTTTGCCGCACCCGCCAGAGAGGGGTTGACAGTACGTAAGGTAACGACAGACTGCACTCATTATTCTGAGCGCATCCTGGCCGCCATTAATTTGGGACTATCCATGAATCTGATCTGCCTATGAGTGAAATCGATCAGGTCTGGGTTCTCTTCTGCGCAACGCTCATCTTTATGATGCAGGCTGGTTTCATGTGTGTCGAAGCCGGCATCACGCGCAGCAAGAACAATATCAGCGTCGCAATCAAGAACATAAGTGATCTGTCGGTATCGGTCATCCTTTTCTGGGCGGTGGGCTACGGGGTGATGTACGGCACGAGTTATGACGGTCTTTTCGGCACATCGGACTTCGCCTTTGAAAAACTCGATGCCAGCGGCGCCTATGTTCAGTTTATTTTCCAGGCAATGTTCTGCGGTACCGCCGCTACCATCCTCTCGGGTGCGGTCGCCGAGCGCTGTGCCTTCCATTCCTATCTTATAATTACGGCCATCACGGTCACTCTGATCTACCCGGTCTTCGGACACTGGGCATGGGCTGTCGATGCCTTCGGCGATCCGGTCGGCTGGCTGAAAGTCGCAGGCTTTTACGATTTCGCAGGCTCGGGCGTGGTACATGCTGTTGGCGGGGGAATTGCGCTCGCCGCGGTGATCATTCTCGGACCGCGCGAGGGGCGGTTTCTGGACAGCGGCCAGCCGCGCCGCTTTAACGGATCAAACCTGCCACTGACCATGCTCGGGGTCCTGCTGATCTGGTTCGGATGGTTCGGCTTCAACGGCGGCAGCGCGCTCGGCGTTAGCGCAGACGTGCCCGCACTCTTGCTAAACACGATCGTCAGCGGCGCAAGCGGCGTGCTGACGGGTCTTGGATTGTCATGGATCATCACCAGGAAATCCAGTGTCTTTTACGGCATGAACGGCGGGCTTGCCGGCCTCGTCTCGGTCACGGCAAGCTGCGATCTGGTCGGCGTGCGTGAAGCGCTTTTGATCGGATGCATCGGCGGCTGCATCGCGTATTTCGGCGACAAGGGCCTTGAAAAGCTTCGCATCGATGATGTGGTCGGGGCTGTCTCGGTACACTTCTTTGCTGGCCTTTGGGGGCTGGTCGCGGTGGCCGTATTCGGGGCGGATGCGCTGGGAACGGGTTTTGCCTCCCAGGCTGTGGCGCAGGCTCTCGGCATTCTGGTGCTCTGCCTTTACGCGGCAGGCTTGCCCTTCGTGCTGCTCTGGGCGCTGAACCGCGTGATACCCTTGCGCGTGACGCAGTATATCGAGACCATCGGCCAGAATGTCGGGGAGCACGGCGCCAACACCGATCTCAATGAGCTGTTCGAAGTGATGCAGCGCCAGGCGCGCAACCGTGACCTGAAAGAGCGCGCACCACAATCGCCTTTCACCGAAGTCGGGCAGATCGGGCTCTTTTACAACTCGGTTCTGTTCGAGCTCGAACGCTCCTTTGGCCGCGCGGAGAAACAGCAATCCGACCTTGCGGATGTGCTCGAGCAGAAAAACGCACTTCTGGAAAGCGTACTGCCCAAACGCATCGCCGCGCGCATGAATGAGGGAGCCGACCAGATCGTGGATCAGGTGACCGATGCCACGGTGGTCTTTGTAGATATTGTCGATTTCACCGAATATTCATCGCGGGTATCGCCGGAGGCGTCTATCACGCTTCTGCGAAACCTTTTTGGCCGGTACGATACTGTCATTCAGCGGTATGAACTCGAAAAGATCAAAACCATCGGGGACAGCTATATGTATGTTTCCGGTGTGACACGCGATCAGGCGGACCATTGCGCGGTAGCCATTGATGCAGCTCTTGAGCTGCTCTTTCAGACACGGCAACTCGGACTGTCCATGGAGCATGATCTGAGGGTCCGGATCGGGGTGCACAGCGGCCCGCTGGTTGCCGGAGTGGTGGGTGACCTGCGTTTTGTCTATGACCTCTGGGGCACAACGGTAAACATCGCGTCGCGCATCGAGGAGGCCGGCAAGCCGGGCAAGATATCGGTCAGCCAGTCGGTGATTGAACGGATCGGCACTGAATTCACCTTTGAAAGGCAGGCCCGTGTCCGTCTGAAGGGAATCGGTCCGACGGTTCTTTATTCCATTGAGGGGCGCAAACAGAGCATGACTGTGAAGGCACCTTCGCGGTTTTCCTGGCGCGGCACAGATGCAGGTTCGTCGTGATCTGTAATAAAGTCCGGTCCGTAAGAGGCACCGGTATGGGGTGCCCAGGTGCAAGACCGCTCTGCCACCCCGTTCTGTTTACTCATATGATGAAGAAGTCCGGCCTGGTGTCGCGCCCGCTTGTTCCGACCTGAAGAACGGTGGTCCGTAGCAGGGCGGCCGACCGCTGACGATCAGCCCGGTGCCGCAGATCTGACGGGAACCTGAGGGACGCAGGAAAGTGATTAAGCCCAACCAGGCCGCTAAATCATCAATCGTGCAGATGCCGGTCGCAGATGCCCGGCGCCTGGCGGAGCTGTCCTCGTTCGTGCGAGGTCCGGGTGGTGCAACACACCCGGGCCTGTCAGGCGGGTTCTGATACATATGCCCGTTCTGCCACCGCTTCAGACTGCTGCGAGAGAGGCCAGTGCGCCATGTGACGCCGCTCCTGACACTGTCCGGATTGAATACTCCCGGTCCGCGCCGCCCGGGACTGACCGGCAGCGCCTTTTACCGGCAAGGTCTGTGGCGTGAGCGGGCGCCTCATTGGTGTTGTGGGCCCTTCGGGGGCCGGCAAGGACACGGTCATGCGGGGGATCGCTGCAGCGGCACCGCGCTTCGGACTGATCCGCCGGACAATCACCCGCGCCCCGGGCCTTGGCGGCGAGGATTATGATGCTGTGATTGATGCGGAGTTCGACGCGCGGCGCGACGCGGGTGACTTTGCCGTGTACTGGCAGGCACACGGCCTGCGGTACGGCATCCCGCAGGCCACGGTCGCGCGCGTCAGAGAGGGAGAAGAACTGCTGGTAAACCTCTCGCGTGGTGTGCTGCATGACGTGGCGGCCCGGTTCGGCACCTTCACTGTACTGCACATCACAGCGCAGCACGGAACGCTTGCCCGGCGCCTTACAGTCCGGGGTCGTGAAACAAGTGCGGATATCGCGCGCCGGCTCAGCCGTCCCACCCCTGCCATGCCCGACGGCCTGACCGTCATCACCGTCAGCAATGACGGCGCGCCGGAAGACACTGTGCACGAGGCTCTGAACCTGCTGACGCGGGACAGCGCGCCATGAGCGTGCCCACATGCCGGATGCATCCGCGCAAAATCCCCGGTATATCCCTGAATGCCCCGCCACCGGAGATCTGACATGACATCTGACCTGACTGCCCTTGCCGCGACGGCCAACACCATAGTGTCCGGCGCCGCAGAGCAGTGTTTCGCAAACGCCCGCCTGGTGCTGGCCAACCGGGTGATGACAGGGGCTGTGCATATCACCGGCGACCGGATTGCGGGCATCACCGAAGGCGATCATGTGCCTGCCGGGGCCATCGACTGCCGGGGCGACATCCTGCTGCCCGGGCTGGTGGAGTTGCATACCGACAACCTTGAACGCCACATGGAGCCACGGCCAAAAGTGAAACTTCCGCATGTGCCGGCGATCCTCGCCCATGACGGCGAGCTTGCCTCAGTCGGGATCACAACAGTTTTCGACGCATTGCGCGTGGGCTCGATGGTGAGCGACAACGAACACTGGAACCGCTATGCCCGCGAAGTGGCCGGCGAGATCCTCGGTCTGCGGGCACGGAGAGCGCTGCGGGTGCGGCACCTGCTGCACCTGCGCGCCGAGGTCTGCTCCAACACCCTGCTCGAGGAACTGTCGGAATTCGGCCCCGATGACCTCGTAGGCCTCGTGAGCCTCATGGATCACACGCCTGGCCAGCGTCAGTTCCGCGATATGTCGAAGCTCAGAACCTACTACAGCGGCAGGTACGGCTATTCAGATGCTGAATTCGATGCGCTCGTTGCCGCGCGCAGAGATCTTGGCGACCGGGTACGCATCCCGCATGAAGAGGCAACTGTCAGCGAGGCTGCGCGGCTGGGCGCGACCCTTGCAAGCCACGATGACACAACATGCGCGCATGTGACCCGTTCGGCGGAAATGGGCATCCGGCTGGCCGAGTTTCCGACCACACCAGAGGCTGCAGCGGCCTGCAGGGATGCGGGTATCCGCATCATAATGGGCGCACCCAATCTGGTGCGCGGCGGCTCTCATTCGGGCAATGTGGGGGCGGAAGAACTTGCGGAAAACGGGCTGCTGGACATCATCTCGTCGGATTACGTGCCGTCCCTGCTGCTTAATTCGGCTTTCCGGCTGGCGACGTTATGGGACGATCTGCCACGCGCGATCGCGACGGTGTCGGCAACGCCTGCAGAGGCGACGGGGCTGCACGATCGCGGCCGCATCGCCGAGGGCATGCTGGCCGACATGATCCGGGTCGAACTGATGGAGGAGGTGCCGGTCATCCGGGCCGTCTGGCGGGGGGCGGACCGGATCAGCTGACACAGGCCTCAGCACCGCTACCACAGAAGCGATCCACGGCCCGGATTTTTTGATCTGCATCAACGCAGCTCTGCACCCCGGTGCCTAAGCTGAAATCAGAGTAGAGCAAGGAGCAGCCAAGATGCGTATTCTGACAGTATTAGCCCTCAGCATAGCAGGACAGGCCGGCGCGCAGGACGCAGCCGAAGGGTCCCGGCTGTTTCAGCTGCACTGCGCTTCCTGTCATGGTATCGAGGCCGAAGGCAACGGCCCGATGGCGACTGTGCTTCTGGTGCAGCCATCAGACCTGACATCAATGACCGAACGGTATGACGGGCGGTTTCCGGTCGAACGTATCGTGTCGCGGATCGACGGGCGAGACCCGTTGGTCAGCCATGGCAGCGATATGCCGGTCTATGGCTGGTTCTTTGAGGGCCGGGATGTGGCGGTCAAGACACCAGCCGGGCAGCCGATGATGACAAGCCAGCCGATAGCCGATCTGCTGGAATGGCTGCACAGTATTCAGGACTGATCTTGGCCGGTACCGTTTGTGGTATCGCGCGGATCGAGGATGCGCGCGATCACGCCGCTTTTGGTCACCTGCCCGGTGACTTTTCCGTCCTCTTCAACATTGATCGGCCCCTCTTTGTCGAGCAGCATGCGCATCAGTTCTGCCACGCCGGTATCGGCAGAAATGGTCGTGCCGGAGCCACCGGTTGAGGGCTCCATCACATCCTGTGCGCGCAGAACGCCGAGCGGGTTCATATGGGCCACAAAGTCGGCCACATAGTCGTTCACGGGCCGCGAAAAGATATCCTGCGGCGTTCCGCACTGCACGATGCGGCCGCCTTCCATGATGGCGATGCGGTCGCCAAGCTTGAACGCCTCGTCCAGATCGTGGCTCACAAAAATGATCGTCCGCCTGAGATCACGCTGAAGATCCAGAAGCTCGTCCTGCAGCCGCGTCCGGATGAGCGGATCGAGCGCCGAAAACGGCTCATCCATCAGCAGGATCGGCGCGTTGGTGGCAAAAGCCCGTGCCAGACCCACACGCTGCTGCATACCGCCTGAAAGCTCTCCGACTTTGCGATCGGCCCAGTCGGCAAGCCCCACAAGCTCCAGCTGTTTTTCGGTCCGGCTCAGACGCTCCGCTTTGGGCACATCGGCCAGTTCCAGCCCCAGCCCGACATTTTCGCGTACCGTGCGCCAGGGCAGCAGACCGAACTGCTGAAATACCATTGACACGCATTCCCGGCGCACCCGGCGCAGATCATCGGCAGAACTGTGTGTGACATCGCACGACCAGTCACCGTCATTTACGTGCACTGCCCCGCGCACCACCGGATTAAGCCCGTTGACGGCCCGCAGCAGCGTCGATTTGCCGGAACCCGACAGCCCCATCAGCACGAGGATTTCCCCCGGCGCCACACTCAGTGAGCAATCGTGAACGCCGAGTATCTGGCCTGTGGCCTGCTCCACTTCGCTGCGGGTCCTGCCGGCGTCCATCTCCGGCAGCGCCTTTTCCGGCGCGTCGCCAAAGACTATGGAAACATTGTCGAATTCTACAGCAGCCTTCATTTGCGGTCCACCCGGAGCATCCGGTCGAGCATTATCGCCACGACAACGATGATGAAACCGCTCTCAAACCCGAGCGCCGTATTCACCTGATTGAGCGCACGTACCACCGGCACACCAAGCCCGTCGGCCCCGACAAGTGCTGCAATCACCACCATCGAGAGTGACAGCATAATCGTCTGGTTAAGCCCGGCCATGATCTGCGGCAGCGCCCAGGGCAGTTCAACTTTCCAGAGTTTCTGCGCACCTGTGGCGCCAAAGGCATCGGCAGCCTCCAGCAGCGGCTTTGGCGCGGTGCTGATGCCCAGATGGGTCAGACGAATGGGTGCCGGCACGACGAAAATCACCGTGGCAATCAGCCCCGGCACCATGCCGATGCCAAAAAACACAATCGCCGGAATAAGATATACGAATGTCGGCAGGGTCTGCATGAGATCAAGCACTGGCCGCATCGCCTGATAAAGCCGGGGCCTGTGCGCGGCAGCAATTCCGATGGGCACCCCGATGGCCATACAGACCACACAGGCCGACATCACCAGTGTGATGCTCTCTGTCATCTCCTCCCAGTAGTCCTGATTAAGAATGAAGAGAAAGCCCAGAACGACGAACAGGCAGGTCTTCCAGCTCTTTTGAAGAAACCACGTAATCGCGGTAAAAGCCGCAATTATCACAAACGGATGCGGCGTCTGCAGCACCCAGAGGATCTGGTCAATCAGCCACTCCATGACCACGGCAAGCCCGTCAAAGAACCACTCTCCGTTGGTCTGCAGCCAGTCAAAGAACGCGGCGGCGGTTTTGCCGACCGGGATCTTGGTTTCGGTCAGCCAGTCGAGCACGTCACGCCTCCGGTTTCAGTGTTACCAGGCCCCGCACCCTGTCAGCGCGGGGCCTGCGGTTTCACAGGCCGAGAGCCGCGTTTACGGCAGCAACGGCATCGCCGCCATCAAGCGTCGTGACGCCCTCAAGCCATGCAGCAAAAGCATCCGGGTTGGCCTTCAGCCAGGCCTCGGCCGCTTCATCAGGATCGGTACCATCGTTCAGGATCGCGCCCATGATCTCGTTTTCCATGGCCAGAGTGAATTGGAGATTGCCGAGAAGCGCGCCCACATTCGGGCACTCCTCAACATAGCCCGCACGGGTGTTGGTGTAGACCGTCGCCCCCCCCAGGTCCGGACCGAAAAAATCATCGCCCCCTGTGAGATAGCCCATATCGAAATTGGCATTCATCGGGTGCGGCTCCCAGCCCAGAAAGACGATGGGCTCGTCGCGTTTTGTGGCGCGGTCAACCTGCGCAAGCATGCCCTGCTCAGAGCTTTCACGCACCTCGAAACCGCTCAGCCCGAAGGCATCCGCATCAATCATCGACTGGATCAGACGGTTGCCATCATTGCCTGGCTCAATACCGTAAATCTCGTTTTCCAGCGCCTCGGCATGGGTGACAATATCGGCAAAGTCCTTGATGCCCAGATCGCTGGCTGCTTTGTTGACCGCAAGGGTATACTTTGCGCCCTCAAGGTTTTCCCGCACGGTTTCAACGGAGCCGTCCTCGCGGTATGGCGCGATATCGGCCTCCATTGTGGGCATCCAGTTGCCGAGGAAGACATCCACGTCCCCCTGTGCCATTGAGGTATAGGTCACCGGTACTGACAGCACTTTGATGTCCGTCTCGTAACCGAGGGCGCGCAGCACCACCGTGGTTGCCGCTGTGGTGGCGGTGATATCCGTCCAGCCCACATCGGAGAAGGTTACTTCGGAGCATTCGGCGGCAGCAGCGGATGCCATAGCGGCAAAGGCCAGCGCGGAGGCGGCTGTTCTGATGTACATATCTGATCTCCCGTTTGATTTTTCCCAAAGGTGCGCAGAATGCGTGCTGCGGTCAACCCGAAAGGGCCGGACCCAGAAACCAGGAAACCGCGTCCCAACGCAGACAAGCTGATGTCAGCTCTCCTCCGGCAACGCTCTGAAAACACCAGACAGCCGGGTGACCTTGCCACTGGCATCCGGCCGGCCAAGACCAAAGCTTTCGACCAGAATGCTTTCGCCCTGCTTGTTGATAAGCCGCTTTCTGAACTGAAAATCACCGCCGTCTGAGATCACTTTCCCGACGATCTGTCTTACTTCTTCACGATCATCGGGGTGGTAGTAATCAATGCCTTCGCTGAGCGCGGGGATATAATCACGTTTGTCCTCGCCGTGAATGCGGAATACCTCATCCGACCAGTAGATCCGGTCTGCTTCCAGATCGACCGACCAGAAGCCGATATTGGCGATGTCCGACAACATCAGCAGCTGTGAATAAGCCTCTTCTGCCCGCTGGCGTGCCTCGACCACTTCAGAGACTTCCGTGCCGATGGTGAAAATCGTTTCCGAATTGCTCAGCGGGTCCTTATAAAGGAAATTCTCGGTTCTGAGCCAGATCTTGCCGTCGGCTTCTTCGGAGAACACATGCTCAGTGGCCCGGACCTGTCTACTCTCGCTGACGAGCAGCTTTTTATCCCGCGCGCGCAGCATTTTGCTTAGTTCGGGGGGCGCGAGCTTAAAGAAATCAGCGCCTTCCGCCACCTTCCTGTCCGTGCCCAGAAGCTGGGCGGATTTCTCGCTGATCCGCAGGATTTTGCCATCCGGATCCCGGTGCATTATATAAATCTGCCCATGCTCCAGAATGGCATCAAGCTCCATTGCCAGACCGGGGAATTCGGAGATGACGATTGTCACGCCCTTCATCTGTCCACGCATGTCAAAGAAGGGCGAGCAGGTCAGCTTGTACCGCGATCCGCCAGAGCTGAATTCCTTGTGGATTGTCTCTCCAAGCTTGAGTGTCTGGTTGCACACCGGGGCAAGTGCCGGAAAGCCATCCGGCATCGCACACTGGCTGACATGCGGACTGGCGACAGGGCGCGTCAGACCGAACATCTCAGTCGCGGCAATCGTTGCCTGGCTTATCTGCAGTGCGGTATCGAGCACCATGATCGACAGCGGCGCGGTCTCCAGCACCGACATCAGCTCACCGGTCCGCCCGCTCAGCTCCGCGGCCGTCACCTGGAGCTCCTCGTTAACTGTGATCAGCTCTTCGTTGGTGGATTGCAGCTCTTCGTTTGAGGTCTCCAGTTCCTCATTGGTGGCCTGCAGTTCTTCATTTGTGGATTGCAGTTCCTCGTTCAGCGACTGCAGTTCCTCATTTGAGGTTTCGAGCTCTTCAATGGTCTGCTGCAAGGCTTCACGGGTCGTGGCAACTTCATCTTCCAGCAGCCTGATCCGGTCGGCATCAACCCCTGAATCTTCGGAAAGCCGTTCTTTTTCCGGTCCCCGGACACGATCAATGCTGAGCTCGGTAAAAACCACCAGGGCTGCGCGTTCGTTGATGTCGCGCGCAATGATCGGATAAACGTCAAGCCGGATTTCCGCGTCGTCATCGTCGGCCAGCAGGTGCCGCACGCCCGAGCGATGCTCTGCGTTTTTCAGCGCCAGCGTCACAAGGCTGCGCGCCTCTTCGCGGAAAGGCCGGCGCAGCAGATCGATGTGCATCCTCAGATTGCTGGTATCGTTGACCTCAATGAACGAGCTGACGTTGCCATAAACCCGCACGATTGAATATTCGTCTGTGACCAGAACCGAGTTTTTGCCCAGCGACAATGCCAGTGCCTCGAACATCTGACGGTCTGTGGTTTCCGGCGGTTGTCTGCTTGCGGGCTGTGCCTGCGCAATCCGGCGCGACTGTGGTACCTGGCGGCTGTTTGAAAACGCGGTGTGCTCGGGACGCCGGATTGACCGGCGCCGGTAGATGTGTGCCGAGGTGTTATCCTGGAAAAACATCTCGTCGGATCCGGCCACGCTCTCGGCTGTGCCGAGAAACATCAAAGAATTCTCGCTCATGGCATAGTGAAAGCGCGACATGACTTTATGCTGAAGCGCATTGCCAAAATAAATCAGAAGGTTACGGCAGCACAGCAGATCAACCTTCTGAAACGGCGGGTCCTGACAGACATTGTGATCCGAAAAAAGAATGGCTGATCGCAGGCTGTCGATCACCCGTATGCCGTCATTCTGATGGATGAAGTACTGATCGCCGAGGGATTTGGGAATATCGTTGAGCGCTGCCGTCCCGTAGATCCCCCGGCGCGCGACCTCAAGAGCGTCTTTGTCGATGTCCGTGGCAAAGATCTGCACATGATCTTTGAGCGATATTTTCGCGCCGCCCAGGGCCTCGCTGAGCAATATGGCGATGGAATAGGCCTCTTCACCCGTCGCACAGCCGGCGATCCAGACCCGCAGCGGCGCCGAGCCCTTTTTTTTCAGCAAAGCCGGCAGCAGATCGCGCAGCTGCTCAAACTCTGTTTTATCGCGAAAAAATCGTGTGACCGAAATCAGCAGATCTTTGAAAAGCGCATCAACCGCATTCGGATTGACCCGGCAGAACTGCGTATATTCTTCGTGGTTTTCTATGCCCAGCGCCACCATGCGCCGCTCAATCCGACGGTTGATGGTGGTCTGTTTATACTCGCGGAAATCCACCCGCGTGCGCGCCAGCAGGATCTGCAACAAATCCGACGAGGGGCTCTTCTCGAAGGCTTCCTGGCGGAAATCGTCAAAATCACGCGGTGATGTCAGTATTTTCTGCAGATGAGTGCCGATCTCATAAGGCCGCAGCACCAGATCGACACATCCGGTCTGCATCGCGGCCATGGGCATGCCGTCGTATTTCGCGCTTTCGGTATCCTGGGTGATGGTAATCCCGCCGGCTTCGCGGATCGCCTGTACACCATATGCCCCGTCGGTCCCGGTTCCTGAGAGAATGATCGCCATCGATTTCTCGCCGTGCCCGTCCGCAAGACTGAGCAGAAACCGGTCCACGGATGGTTTCGGCGAAGCCACTTCCGTGCTTGGCTCCACTAGACAGAGCCGGCCGTCCTTATAAACCACATCGGTCTTGGGCGGGGTGACGTAAATCACATTCGGAGCGGGCACCAGTCCGTCGCTGACATCCCGGACACTAAGTGAAGTTTGTCGTGCAACCAATTCTGTCATAAGGCTTTTATGGTGGGGCGACATATGCTGCACAACGACATATGTCACATTGAGATCGGTAGGCAGCGTGGCCACCAGTTCCCGTATCGCTTCCAGACCGCCGGCCGATGAACCGATCCCGATGATCGTCAGTTCGGCCCCCTGGATTTCTGTCCCGTCCATATTGTTCAGCCCCCTGTACGGCGCCCCTGCCGCATGTCAGAGGTGTCCCACCAGGCAGAGGTTTTGGCAACCCCACGTTGCAAAAATTCCCGTATTACGACTCAGATGCAACGTAATTAAAGGGTTTTCAGAGTAGTTCTGAGGCACGCAACACCACCGTACGGTGCGTTTACCGGATAAGCAGACGGATACCGCATTTTGTATGCGTGTGAGTCCGAAAGGTGCGTGACTATGACAGATATAATAGATTTTCCTGCTCAGACTACCGTGGTGTCTGACCGGACACTGACGCTGAACCTCATTCTCAGGGGTGGCCAGGCGATTTCGGTCCGCTCCTGCGAGATCCTCGGTCAGAATTTCAGGAACCGTGTGTCTTTTCAGGGTGTCAACGAGATTAACGATGTGCTGGTAACATCGCTGGCGCTGGCCCTGCGCAAAAGTCTCGCATCTGTACCGGACGATGGCCCGCATGTTCTGGCGCTGCCGGAATTCATCGTTGAGGTTCCCGGGCTGATGCTCTGCGGGGCGCATGTGATGGTCATGAAGGCCCGCAACGGGTTGCGGAACGCCATTGTCCGGTTCCGCGAGTTCATGGGGTCGGTAAACGAAGCCTTTCATCACGATCTGGGCTTTCAGGGCACGGATCCTTCGCACACTGAGCGGCTTGCGGCCAGTGTCTTCAACGACATCTGCCTGCCGATGCTGAACCTGTGCCGTGACATGGAATTTGCCCGGGAAAGCGGCACCGTCAAGGTCCCTGCAGAACTGATCGCCAAAGCGCAGGAGTTCGAGTTTCAGGCGGAACTGCTCAAACGGTTCATTTTCAACGCGGGCAGCGGACATTCTGATCCGACCTCCGCCCACCTGGGCGTTCCGGTGCAACAGATGCTGCGCTGAGCGTCGGGGGTTTGCAGGGCTTGGCGCAGCACGACGGGCGTGGCATCAGATGTCACGCCCGTTTTGCCGGAGAGCACTATGATCACACTTCAGTCGCGCGATTTGCGGGCCACAATTCTGCCGCGCGGTGCGACGCTTAGCGGCCTGTGGCACCGCAGCTCAGACCGCGGGCTGGTTCTGGGCTCTCCGGATCCGTCCCGTTATGACTGCGATCTTATGTATGCGGGCGCGATCGTGGGGCCGCTCGCAAACCGCATTTCGGGTGCCGGCGTCACCATCGCAGGACAGAAATGGGCCCTGCCCGCCAATGAAGGCACAAACTGCCTGCATAACGGCCCCGGCGGATTACACAGCCTTGAGTGGGAAACGACAGAACAATCCGGAGACAGCGTTACCCTGCAGGCAGATCTGCCTCACGGGGCAACCGCCCTGCCAGGAAACCGCCGGATCACGGCACGATACAGGCTGACGCCCGATGGTGCGCTGGAACTGATCCTTGAAGCCGTAACGGACAGGCCCACACTGATGAACCCGGCGCATCACCCCTACTGGACCCTCGGCACTCATGGCGCCGAAGCACTCACTCTCCAGGTCACCGGCACAGAATATACCCAGACGGATGCAGATACCCTGCCCACCGGGCAGGTGCTGCCCGTCACCGGCACCGCGTTCGATTTCACATCTGAGCGCAGAATGCCTGCAGATCGCACGATTGACGTTAATGTATGTCTTGCGCGTCCCACGTCCGCCGCGCCGCGCCCGGTGGCAATGCTGACCGGTGATGACAGGATGCGCCTTGAGGTTGAAACAACAGCGCCCGGGCTGCAGATCTATAACGCCAGCGGACTGGCGCGCTCTGACATTCCGATGCACCCGCACCAGAGGATGCAGCCTTTCGCCGGGATCGCGCTGGAACCTCAGGGGTGGCCCGATGCGCCCGCACACCCGGGTTTTCCGTCAGTGGACCTGCACCCGGGCGCCCCGTTCCGGCAGCACACAATCTACCGGATTTTCCGCTGATTATCGCATCGCGTCACACTATCGCCATGCAACGGCCCCGGCACCGGCAGAAAACCCTTTTAGAAGGGGCTGGTGTAAGAAACACAGAACCCGAGCAGGATAAGCCATGCAGGACGAGCAGCAAAAACCACCCGACCCCCGGCCTCCGGAGAAATCCGAAAAACCACAGCCGGAAAAAACAGATAAGCCTGAACCGCCGATCACGGATTACGCGAGCCTCTGAGCGAGGCCACACCCCTTGATCAGGGCCATCCGGCACGCCAGGATGCGAATGTGTCAAACCCGGTCTCATCCATCAGAAATCTCGGCCCCGCCTATGAGGTGGCCTGCGCGGATGCCGGCATCATGTCGGCAGAGGCGTTGCGCCGGATCGGCGCGGATGACGCTTATGCCCGGCTTTTGCGCGCGGGGACCAAACCTCACTTCATCGGCTACTATGTTCTGGTTATGGCACTGCAGAACCGCCCGTGGAACGACTGCCGGGGCGAAGAAAAGAAGGCTCTG
>NZ_JAHEHZ010000007.1 GCF_024639605.1 Roseobacter sp.
CACCAGGGATATGAGATGTTCGCGGAGCTGATGGAATTTGCCTATGAAAAAGGCCAGCCGTCGGCACTGGCAGCCTTTTCCGCGACCGGACGCGCCTATCTTGCTTTTGCGCGCAAATATCCGGGTCACTATATTGCGATGTTTGAAAGCGGGATCAGCGTGAACCGCACGCCGGAGCTTGCAGCGGCCGCGGCGCGCGCCAGTGCGGTTCTGGAAAGGGCCGCGACAGATCTCAGCCAGCACATACCCGAAGACAAACGACCGCCCGCGTCGATGTTCTCAGCGCATATCTGGGCCATGAGCCACGGGGTCGTCGAGCTTTTTGCGCGCAATTCCCCGGGACGCGCCTCGCCTTTTCCGCCGGATGATCTTCTGGAAACAGGCATCGGCATCTACCTTCGTGGCCTCGGCCTGATTTCCCCGGATCAGTAACCCCGTACCGCAAAATCTGCGCGTGTCCCGGGTGGGATCCGTCGCAGGTTGTTCTTTCACGCGACATCCAATTCGAAATTTGCGTTAATTTGCCTGTCAGGTGTACGGAACAGAGAAGTTCCTCGTCTGATTTCTGAGTTGCGGAAGCCGCTGTCTGCAGATCTCTCATTCCCCTGCCCGTCACGTGACAAACCACGTCCATCGACGTGTTGTGGAACTCCGGCAATGATGCCCGCGGGATCAAAGACGATTCTGAGTGCCCCGGGCTGCCCGGAGCGGCCATGCGCCGTCGCCGGACCTGAAAGGCTGAAGGCTGGCGGAATGACCTGTCGTCCCAGGGCCCTGGCGGCCACACCGGAGCTCGAAAAGCTCTCATCGCAATAAAAAAAGCCGCCCCCGAAGGAGCGGCCTTTCCGATAGAATGATGGTCGGTCAGCGCTTGGAGAACTGGAAGCTCTTACGCGCTTTGGCTTTACCGTATTTCTTCCGTTCCACGACACGGCTGTCGCGGGTGAGGAAGCCTGCGGCTTTCAGAGCGCCACGCAGCGAGGGGTCGTAAAGCTGCAGCGCTTTGGAAACGCCGTGCTTGACCGCACCGGCCTGACCGGACAGACCGCCGCCTTTGACGGTGGCAACCACGTCGAACTGGCCCTCTGTGCCGGAAACGGTGAACGGCTGAGCGAGGATCATTTGCAGCACGGGACGCGCGAAATATTCGTTCTGCGGCTTGCCGTTCACGGTCACCTTGCCGGAACCCGGCTTGATCCAGACACGGGCAACCGCGTCCTTACGCTTGCCTGTGGCATAGGACCGGCCGAGGTCGTCACGGACCGGCTCACGCTGGATCGCTTCTTCGGCGGCCACGCCCTGAGCGGCACCGATGTTTTCGGTCACAACGTCTTTAAGGTCTTCGAGTGTGTTGATTTCGTCAGCCATGCTCATGCACTCCGGGTGTTTTTGCTGTTCATGGATGCGACATCCAGAACTTCGGGGCTCTGGGCCTCGTGAGGGTGTTCACCGCCTGCGTAAACGCGCAGGTTGGTCATCACCTGACGGCTCAGACGGTTGCCGGGCAGCATACGCTTGACGGCAAGGGTCACGACCCGCTCGGGGTGTGCGCCTTCGAGGATCTGCGCTTTGGTGCGCGATTTGATCCCGCCGGGGTGACCGGTGTGCCAGTAATGATGCTCGTCCCGCTTCTTGCCGGTCAGCTGGATCTTGTCAGCGTTGATGACGATCACGTTGTCTCCGCAATCCATATGCGGCGTGAAGGACGGTTTATGTTTGCCGCGCAGGCGCTGTGCGACGATCGATGCAAGACGTCCCAGAACAACGCCTTCAGCGTCGATCAGGATCCATTTCTTGTCGATATCTGCGGGTGTGGCAGAAAAGGTTTTCATGGACGGTTCCCCGTTTAGGATGGAAAGCCGTGCAGGGCGCCCGGCTCGTAATCAGATCGGGTGGTTATACAGGCGGTGTTTTTCACGTCAAGCGCAGTGATTTTGAAATAATCAAATAAAAACAAAAGGATATAAAATAGGTATTATTTTACCCCATAAAATCATACAGTCAGTTGTTCAGGGGGATTGTCGAGCAGCTGGCGCAGGCGCAGCACGGCAGCCTCGAAGCTTTTCAGCGAGACACCGGCGTTGATCGCAAGGCGCACGGCATGTGGCGCGCGCGCGTCCCGGCAGACAAATTCCTCTGCCGCGCGGATCTGCACGCCCTGTGCTTCTGCAGCCTGACAAAAAGCGCCCGACCGCCACCCCAGCGGCAGGCGCAGCCACAAGAACGGAACATCCGGCCGCCAGGACACATCGTACCCGCCAAGAATATTGACCGCGCTGCGGACGTATTCACCGGAGACCCTGCAGGTCTCGGCGGCCAGCCGGTCAATCCGGGGATGGGCAAGCAGCATCGCACAGAGGTCAATCAGCGGCGTCGCCAGCCCGAAACAGTTGTATTCGGCAACCCGGCGCAGATCGGGCGTGCGCCCGTCCGGGGCAATGGCAAAACCGATCCGGAGCGCCGGCGTCAGCGTCTTGGCAAGTGAAGAGACATACCACCCCCGCTCAGGCGCGAGCATCCTGTAGGTCGGTGCGCGATCGACGCGCATGCGGTAGCAATCGTCCTCGACAATCTGCAGATCGTTGCGCCGGGCGACGTCCACAAGCGCTTCGCGCCGCGTCACGGGCGTGAAAAGGCCGGTCGGGTTATGAACCTCTGGCGAGGTGCAGAAAATCTGTGCGTCGTGTTTTTTTGCGGCCTCTTCCAGGGCTTCGGGGATCACACCCTGAGCATCCATCGCAACCGGGATCACATCTGCCCGCAGGAGTTCCGCAGCCCTTCGGAACCCGGGATAGGACAACTCCTCGATCAGTACAGCAGGCTTGCTGCCGCGCAGGATCGCCTGAAAGATCAGCGACAAGCCGTTCTGCCCGCCATGGGACAAAACGATGTCAGTCTGTGAAAACGCACCCAGAGGTGTGCCGGTGAGCCAGCGCACGACCGCCTCGCGCGCGGGCCTGGCGCCGGACCGGCTGGGATAATGCATAATGCCCGAGGGCGGATCCTGAGCGATACGTTCCAGCATGTCACGGATCAGCCTGTCCTGCCCCACCGCCGGAAGATGCGGAGAGAACATACTAACAGCAAACGGGTTTCCATTCTCTTCGGCGCGGTGCGGGATCACATCAATCTCAATCGGAGCTTCGGCGAGAGGAACAGGCTTCGTCGCCGCCACAAATGTTCCGCGCCCCACTTCTGCGCGCAGCGTGCCGTTTTCGGTGAGGATTTTATAGGCCCGCGCGACTGTGCCGGGGGTGATCTTCAGCGTCCAGGCCAGATCGCGTACCGGCGGGAGCCTGTCGTTCTCCGACAAGAGCCCCGATTCAATGCCACGCCGGATCATCTCCATTACGGCTTTGTACTTGGGTCCCTGCCCTTCGACCTGTTCCGGTCGCCAAATTGTACCCATTACAATATTTCCGTAGCGAGGAAGTGTGAGGTATCGTATCAATACAGTATGGCAAACCCGCCACATTGTGTCAATACAATACAGGAGATCCCCATGACACAGGATATGACCCTCTCGCCCCGCACGCTGGACTATCTTAACCGCACCCGTACGGTTCCGATGCTGTCGCTGATCGCGGTCGAATTCGCGGTCTGCCTGTCGCAATGGGTCACGCGGCGCCGCACAAGGCAGGCGCTCCGGCAGCTGACAGTCTGGCAGCTGGAAGACGTGGGGCTGACACCTGAGATGGCTCATCGCGAGGCATCCAAGGTGTTCTGGCGCGCGTAGTCTCCCCGGTACGCGCAACAGACCTCTTCCCTTCGGCCGGGCCTGTCCCGGCCGCTTTTTTGCGCACCCGCGGATCCGGCTGCGCGACAGACCGGTTGCTTTCCGCTGCTGTCGCAGTAGGCTCAGATCACTTCAAACGGTTTTAAACCCGACCAGACTTTTCAGAAAGACCTGATATGACCCTCAAAGACACAGCCATGGAATTCTTCGATGCATGCGAAACCGGGAAAGGCTGGGATGCCTGCGCCAGATACTGTGCCACGGGTGCGACTTTTTCGGCCCAGGCCGGCGCACTGGGCGATGTCACCACGCTCGAAGCCTATACAGAATGGATGAAGGGGCTGCTTGTCCCGCTGCCGGACGGACGCTACGAGCTTATGTCGGTTGGCGTGGATGAGGAACGCGGCAGTGTCTGCATTGCCGCCACGTTCCACGGCACGCACACCGTCGATGCGGGAGGCAACCCGCCTACCGGAAAATCAGTGGCTTCCGAATACGCTTATGTCATCCGGCTCAAAGGCGATAAAATCACCCACATGACCAAGATCTGGAACGACGTCTATGCGGTTCAGGCGCTCGGATGGGCGTGATGCCGGTGTCTCTGCCAGGCCCGGCCGCCCTCAAACCGGCCCATGGCTGACGATGCGGCAAGCCATACGCGCCTGCTTGTCTATGGCACGCTGGCGCCCGGCGAAGTCAATCACCACCAGTTGTGGCCCCTCGCCGGCACATGGGGCCGTGCCACGATCCGCGGGCATCTGGATCCTACAGGCTGGGGGGCGGCGCATGGCTGCCCGGGTTTCATTCCGGATCCAGGGGGCGCGGAAGCTGACGTACACCTTTTTATCTCCGACGATCTGCCCGCCCACTGGAAACGTCTTGATGCATTCGAGGAGGCTGATTACTGCCGCACTGTGATTGTGGCGCAGACTGAGAGCGGCCCGTGCCGGGCCTGCATCTACGCCTTTACCGCATTACCGGCCGGGCGTGGCGGCAGCGCGTAGGTCAGACCGGCCCGCGCCACCAGCTGAGCAGAGCCATCCGACCGGATCCGCACATCCGTAACGGCCAGCTGTCTGCCGAGCTTCAGAAGCGTGGCCTCGGCGATCAGATCCTTACCTGCCGCCGGTTTGCGCATGAAATCGATCGAACAGTTTGTCGTGACTGCCAGCGCTTGCCGCCCGATCATCGCCAGCGTCACAATGTAGGCCGCGACATCGGCCAGGGCGAACATGGACGGCCCTGAGATCGTGCCACCCGGACGCAGATGTTTTTCGCGCGTCACCAGACGAACGCGCGCTGCGTTTTCCGTCACTTTCTCAATGACGAAATCCCCTTCCACCTGCGGGAAAACCTCTTCGAGAAAGGTCCCGATCTCGGACGCGCTCAGTTGTACCGGCATCTGTGCTCTTCCCCCTGCCCTGTCGTCCGAGTTTCGCGAAATCTGCGGCCAGAGCAACCCATCTGCGGGCAGCAATCATAGCAGTGGCGATTGTTTCCAGTCCGGGGCTTCAGCGTTTCGAAAACTATGCTTCCAATTCAGGCGGTAAAGTGGCACTTCTGGGGCGAAGGGTATGCGTACCCTGCGACTGTTTCGGGTCGCTGCCGGCGGAGGGTCCCTCCGGGTCAGTCTCTCCTGGCCGACATTCCCGCGGCGGCGACCCCAAAACTCTTTCATCTTTGTATCGACGTGCCTGCGACCGGGGCGGTGCGACATGAGGCGCGGCGCGGTTGCACCGGACCCCTGGCTGTTTTACACGGCGGGTATGACACAGGAACTTCATATCATCGGCGGCGGCATGGCTGGCTCCGAAGCGGCCTGGCAGGCAGCAAACGCAGGCATTTCCGTTGTTGTGCATGAAATGCGCCCTGCGGTCGGAACCTTTGCGCATCAGACCGGGCTTCTGGGTGAGATGGTCTGCTCCAACAGCTTCCGCTCGGACGATCATGAGCAGAACGCCGTGGGCCTGTTGCATTGGGAGATGCGCGAGGCCGGCGGGCTTATCATGCGCACGGCTGACAAACACCGGCTGCCGGCGGGTGGCGCGCTGGCGGTCGACCGCGACCCTTTTGCACAATCGGTTACGGACGCATTGCTGGCGCATCCCAATGTGCGCGTCGAATATGGCGAAATTCGCGCACTGCCGCGAGAGGGACACTGGATCATTGCCACCGGTCCGCTGACGTCCTCGGCTCTGGGAGAGGCGATCGCGGCCGAAACCGGCGCGGAAGCGCTGGCTTTTTTCGATGCCATCGCGCCGATCGTTTATCATGACAGCATCGATATGAGCAAAGCCTGGATGCAGTCACGCTATGACAAAGGCGAGACCGAAGAAGAGCGCACCGCCTATCTCAACTGCCCGATGGATAAAGCACAATACGAGGCTTTCATCGACGCGCTGATTGCTGCGGATAAAACCGAATTTCACGAAGGAGAGACTGCGGGTTATTTCGACGGCTGTCTGCCCATCGAGGTGATGGCCGAACGCGGGCGAGAGACCCTGCGCTTTGGACCGATGAAGCCGGTTGGTCTGACCAATCCGCACCAGCCTGATGTGAAGCCCTATGCCGTCGTGCAGTTGCGCCGCGACAACAAACTGGGCACGCTTTACAATATCGTGGGCTTTCAGACGAAGATGAAGTATGGCGCGCAGGCCGATGTTTTCAAATGCATTCCAGGTCTTGAAGAGGCACGCTTTGCACGTCTGGGCGGCATCCACCGCAACACCTTTCTGAATGCGCCGACGCTGCTCGACGGGCAGATGCGGCTGCGCTCACAACCCAATATCCGTTTTGCGGGGCAGATTACCGGCGTCGAGGGGTATGTGGAATCTGCCGCCATGGGCATGCTTGCGGGTCGCCTCGCCGCCGCTGAGATACGCGGCGAGACGCTGGAAACACCTCCCGACACCACGGCGACGGGTGCGCTGATCACCCACATTTCCGGCGGGGCAGAAGCGAAAACCTTTCAGCCGATGAATGTCAATTTTGGTCTCTTTCCGCCTGTGGAAGGCCTTAAAGGCGGGCGGCGCGGGCGCAAAGACCGGTACAAAGCGTATACCGACAGGGGCAAAGCTGACTGGAAAGCCTGGCTCTCGGGGGCTATGGCGCCTGCGTGATACGCAGGTGATCGCCGCGCAGTGGGGGTCCCGGGCGCTCCACTGGACAGTCCGGGCGAAACTATTTTAACTTTGTCGTCATGAGCAAAACTTATCTCGACAAGGTTTATGAGGCCCGCGATGCGGCCTCGACACGCGAACTTTACGATAAATGGGCTGGAAGCTACGAAGCTGAAACCGCCGCAAACGGCTACGCAACGCCCGGTCGGTGTGCCAGAGCGCTGCGCCGCTTCACCGATGATCTCAGCGCGCCGGTGCTCGACTTCGGCTGTGGCACCGGACTGTCGGGGCTGGCACTGAAGCTTGAGGGATTTGAGGTGATCGACGGGTATGATCTCTCTGCCGATATGCTGCGCGAGGCGCGGGCCAAGAACATCTACCGCACTCTGGAACAGATCGAAGCAGACGACCCGTTACCCTTCACGCCGGGCGACTATCCGACGATCGCGGCGATCGGCGTGATCGGTGCCGGTGCCGCCCCGATCAGTTTGCTTCACACGCTGATCCGCAGCCTCAGACAGGGCGGCAAGATGGTCTTTTCCTTTAACGATCACGCGCTGGAAGATCCGGCAAACGAGGCCGGTCTTTGCGAATGGCTTGATTGCGGTGCCGCCCGGTTATTGTTTCGCGAGCACGGGCCACATCTGCCCGGTATTAACCTGAAGTCCATCGCCTACGTTATTGAAAAGGCGTGATATTTACAACACGCTTTGCGCCGTCTCCGACGGGTCCGCTGCATCTGGGGCACGCTTTTTCGGCGCTTCTTGCCTCGGATCAGGCACGGCTGTCGGGGGGGCGGTTTCTGCTGCGCATAGAGGACATTGACCGGTCGCGGTCGCGCGACCGCTGGGAGGCGCAGATTTATGACGATCTGGCCTGGCTGGGGATCTCATGGGAAATGCCTGTGATGCGCCAGTCTGACAATATGCACGCCTATCATTCGGCTCTCAAAGGCCTCTGGGCGCGAGGTCTGCTCTATGCCTGTCACTGCAACCGCCGCGATATTCTGGCGGCGGCATCGGCCCCGCAGGAAGGCGCGCCCCTCACCGGCCCTGACGGTGTGATCTATCCCGGCACCTGCCGCGATCTGCCGCGTGATCCCGCCTCTGAGATGCCGCAGGACACGGCGCTGCGCCTCAATCTGCGTGCGGCGGCAACTGTGCTCAGCGGTCCGCTGTCTTATGTGGAGACAGGCCGGCCCGGCCCGCCGCAGACTGTGACTGCCGGTATTGCCGATCTGCAGCAGTCCGCGGGCGATGTGGTGGTTGCGCGACGCGACATGGGCACGTCTTATCATCTTTCCGTGGTCGTCGATGACGCGGCACAGCAGATAACCGATGTGGTGCGCGGAAAAGACCTTTCTGAGGCCACGGTGATCCATGTGCTGCTGCAGCACCTGCTCGGGCTGCCGGTGCCGCGTTATCATCACCACCGGCTGATCCGTGACGAGGCGGGCAGACGACTGGCCAAACGGGACGATGCGCGCGCAATCGCAACGTATCGCGAAGCAGGTGCAACGCCTCAGGACATCCGGCGCATGGTCGGGCTATGACGCAATCAGACCGGGTCTGAAAGAGAAACTTCCAGGCCTTCCCGCACCCCTGTGTAGAAACAGCTGCGTCGTCCGGTGTGACAGGCGGGCCCGGTCTGACGCACAAGGACAAGCAGGCAGTCACGGTCACAGTCCACCCTGAGTTCCACCAGCTCCTGGATGTGGCCGCTTGTCTCACCTTTGATCCAGAAATCCTTTCGTGACCGGCTCCAGTATGTCACCCGGCCGGTCTCCAGCGTGCGTACGATGCTTTCTGCATTCATCCAGGCCAGCATCAGAACCTCGTCAGTGCCTGCGTCCTGAGCAATTGCGGGAACCAGGCCTGCTTCATTAAAGGTCAGGGACTTAGGGTCGAATGTGACCGCTCCGGGGTCATTGCTGTGATCTGTCATGAAAAACCCTTTGCATCTGCGCGCGCTGTCTTATGTATTAACAGGGATCAGAAAGTGAAACCGCAAAGGCGCATATGTCTGACGAGACCGATCTTATTAAGCTCTATTCGGGCCGTATACTGGCGCTGGCGTCGGATATTCCGCACCATGGCCGGCTGGCGGCACCGATGGCCACCGTGCGCAAACGCTCACCGCTCTGCGGATCGGCTGTCACTGTCGATCTGAGCGTTGAAGGCAACCGGATTTCGGAGTTTGGCCAGGACGTGAAAGCCTGCGCACTGGGTCAGGCCGCAGCAGCCGTAACCGGTGGTGCTGTGATCGGACGGACCCTTGCGGAAGTCGAAGCGGCCCGGGACGCACTGCGCGCGATGCTGAAAGAGAACGGTCCGGTGCCCGGGGCCCCCTTTGACGGCTTTGAAGTGCTGGAGCCTGCGCGGGATTATAAAAACCGCCATGCCTCGATTCTGCTGAGCATTGAGGCGACCTGTGAGGCGATGTCCCAGGCACTTCAGTCTGACTGCGCCTGACCCTTTCGTATTAGCAGTTTTTAAGTAAAACTGTGCCAAAGCTTCCGCAAGTTTACTCGCGGGGACCTATGACTGCTCATCAGACTATTGCGACACCGGAGAAAAACCGCGCGCTTGCCGAGGCTGCGGCAGCGCTGGGGTATGAGATCGTCGATATCGCGGGCTTTCTTGATCTGGTCGAAGAGCACGCGCTGGCGCAGCGAAAATGCCTGAAGGTGCTGACAACCCGGGCCGGCGATATGACAAAGGCAAATAACGATGTGCGCGAGGCAGTGCGCACCATGGCCGGCAGCACGTCAGAGACCGCGCGCGACGTACAGTCTTCGGCAGCACTTGTGCGCCGTTCAGGAGAAAAGACCCAGGCGGTGGCGGAATGGGTCACCGAACTGGCGGAACGTACAAACCGGGTCACCGATACGCTGGCTGCCGCCCGGGCAAATAACCAGCAGATTGCGACGATAGCGACCCAGGTAAACACCCTTGCCATCAACGCCAAAATCGAGGCCGCGCGCGCGGGCGATGCGGGCAAGGGGTTTGCGGTTGTGGCGGATGCGATTAACAGCCTGTCGGGTATGACGCGGGAGGCCGCCCGGGAAATCTCGGAAAATATCGAGACGTTGACGGCCTGGATCGGCGAACTGGGCCGTGAAGCCGCCGATATTGCCGGCGAGGCCGCCAGCGTTCTGGAGCACGCCGGTGACACTGATACAGCTCTGATCCGGATAGAATCATCCGTTGATGCCGCGAGCCTTCAAGCCCAACGCATTTCCGAGCAGGCAGACCGGGTGGAGGCGGCGATGACCGATTTCACCCCCGCCGTGAACGAAATCAGAAACGCCGTTGAGAGCACATCAGGAGGGATCGAGCAGACGAACAGACGCGTGCTGCGGCTCATCGATACCTCTGAAAAAATCGTTCAGTTTACCGCTTTCCTTACAGACCGGTCAGTGGACACCCCCTTTATCAGTAAGGTTCGCGAGGTCGCTGCCGGAATCGGTGCGGCCTTTGAGCGGGGCCTTTCAGAGGGCCGCGTTACCAAAGAGCAGCTTTTCGACCGCAGCTACCGCCAGACGGCAGGTACAGAGCCGGAACAGTTTACTACTGCGGCCACGGCTTTTTTCGACCGGGTGCTGCCAGCGCTGCAGGAACCGGTGACGGCCTTTGACCCGCGGGTGGTTTTTTGTGCCTCAGTGGATGTGAACGGCTATCTGCCGACCCATAACAGGAAGTTCTCACAGCCGCCGGGACCGGATCCGGTGTGGAATACCGCACATTGCCGGAACCGCCGTATCTTTAACGATCGCGTGGGCCTCAAGGCGGGGCGCAATACCGACCCCTTCCTGCTCCAGGTCTATCGCCGGGACATGGGTGGCGGTGAATTCACCATGATGAAAGATCTTTCTGCGCCTGTAATGGTAGGCGGGCGGCACTGGGGCGGCGTGCGCCTCGCCTATACCTTCTGAGCGGCAAAAAAAAGCGCCGCACATCCGGGACAGGATGGCGGCGCAGGTGAAAGCGTCTCTCATGTGGGACCCGGTCATACGGTCAGAACGGGGAACAGGCAGTGTTCGTTCTGAGCACAGTGTTGGGACAGTGCAACAGGTATGGCCGGCACGAGATCGCAGGCAGAAATCAGATAAACGAAGGCAGATGCAGGCCGACCATGAGGATCACCACAAGAGCCGCAGCCCCGGCAACATCCTGAACCAGCGTGGCCTGTGACCGTGTCGCTAAAGTTTTGATCATCGAAAGCGTTTGCATCTGCTGTCTCCGTTTGTTGCTTATTTGTTCTCATATCCTTAAGGACATGTAAAGAACTTTTTAAGAACATTAGTGAACATTCTGATGCGCGCGCAGCTACCCGACGTGTATCAACCCTATCGCTTCTTCCTGGCGCATGAGCCACAAAAGCATACGGGCGGCCTGGCCGCGCGGGCTCTGAAGGCCGGGATCACTCTCCAGAAGACGCCGTGCATCCGATTGTGCAACAGCCATCAGGCCTGCCTGCCGTTCCAGATCGGCAATCCGGAAACGTGGTACACCTGACTGCGCGGTACCGATCACGTCGCCCGCGCCGCGCATCTGCAGATCGGTTTCAGCGATGACAAAGCCGTCTTCGGTTTCGCGCAGCACTTCAAGGCGCCGCCGTCCGTTCTCGGACAGGGGTGGTTTGTACATCAGCAGGCAGGTAGAGCTTTCTGCGCCCCGCCCGACCCGGCCACGCAGCTGGTGCAGCTGGGCCAGACCAAAGATTTCAGCGCGTTCGATGACCATGATGGTCGCTGCGGGCACGTTAACGCCAACTTCAATGACGGTTGTCGCTACGAGCACGCGCGTCTGCCCGGACTGAAATGCCGCCATCGCTGCGTCTTTTTCCGCCGGTGGCATCTGCCCGTGTACCAACCCGACAATACCTTCGCCGAGCGTGGCGCGGAGCATCCGGAAGCGCGCTTCGGCATCGGCAAGATCGGTTGTCTCGCTCTCATCGACCAACGGACAGACCCAGTAGCACTGACGCCCGTCTTTGACGGCGGTACGCAGCCTTTCAATGACCTCATCTGTACGGTCCGTGCTGATCAGCGCGGTCTTCACCGGTTTGCGCCCGGGCGGTTTTTCATCCAGCACAGAGACATCCATATCGCCGTATTGCGCGAGCGCCAGTGAGCGTGGGATCGGGGTGGCCGTCATCACCAGCACATCGGCAGCAGCCCCCTTTTTCCCAAGCTCAAGGCGCTGGCGGACGCCAAACCGGTGCTGTTCATCCACCACCGCAAGCCGCAGATCAGCAAAGGTGACATCCGCCTGAAAAACGGCATGAGTGCCAACCAGAATGTGGATATCACCGCGGCTCAGGGCTGCCAGTTTCGCCTGACGTTCGCGCCCCTTATCGCGCCCGGTGAGGATTTCGAGAACGACGCCCGCGTCTTCGGCCAGTGGCTGCAGGCTTTCCAAATGCTGACGCGCAAGGATTTCGGTGGGCGCCATCAGCACCCCCTGACCGCCGGCTTCGACCGCACGCAACAGCGCCATAAACGCCACCAGGGTTTTGCCGGAGCCGACATCGCCCTGCAACAGCCGGTTCATGCGACTGCCGGCGGCCATATCCGCATTGATACCGGAAATTGCACGGGTCTGCGCGCCTGTCGCATCATAGGGCAGCGCGGAAAGCACACGGGCCTGCAATCTGCCGTCGCCGGCAGAAGCTCGTCCGGCCCTGCGCCGGTCGCTCAACCGGGCCAGCGCCAGAGTGATCTGATGCGCCATCAACTCGTCATAAGCAAGCCGCTCGCGCGCCGGTGCTGTGTGGCTGAGATCGGTATGCATCTGCGGCGCATGAGCGGCCTGCAGGGCCTCTTTGAAACCGGGCCAGCCCGCCTTTTTGCGCTGTGCCGGGTCAACCCACTCATCTGTTTCGGGCACCAGTTGCAGGGCCCCCCTTGTGGCCTTGTACATCAGTTTCTGGTTGATTCCGGCAGTCAGCGGATAGACGGGTTCAAAAAGCGGTATGTCATCGGCCTTTTCCGGGGTGACGATATGATCGGGATGGACCATCTGCGGTATCCCGTCAAAGACCTCAACCTTTCCCGAGACCACGCGTTTGCAACCTTCTGGCAACGTCTTTTGCCAGTAATCGCCCCGCGCATGGAAGAACACGAGCTGAAATGCCGTCTGCGCATCGGTCACGTCGATCCGGTAGGCACCGCCCTTCGTGCGAGCAGGCCGATGTGTGCCGATCGTGACGCTGACAGTCACGGTCTGAGGAAACTCCGCGCCCAGTACCGTTTCGCGCCGGCGCCGGTCGATCCCGCCCTGCGGTAAAGTGAGAAGCAGATCGCGCGGAGCAGCAATTCCCATAGCCTCGAAATGCTGTGCGGTCTTCGGGCCCACACCTGCAAGGGTCGCCATCCCGGCAAAAAGCGGAAACAGTGTCTCCGGGCGCCCGCTCATCGACCCTCGATCAGAGCGAGCCAGGCATCCTCATCGAGGATCTCGATGCCAAGGTCTGCGGCTTTTGTCGCCTTGGAGCCTGCCCCCGGACCCGCCACGAGAATATCTGTTTTCGACGACACGGACCCTGAAACCCTGGCGCCGAGCCGTTCCGCGCGTGCCTTTGCCTCGGCCCGGGTCATTTTTTCAAGCGTGCCCGTGAACACCACGGTTTTGCCGGCAACGGGGCTGTTCCCGGTCTGCGGAATACGTGCCTCTGCGATCTCGAGATGCGCGGTCAGCCTGTCTATCGACGCGCGTTCTGCCTCCTGGCCGAGGGTGTCGACCACCGATGCGGCCATCACGGTCCCCACACCGTCTACGGAAATCAGGTCGTCCCAGGCGGGGCCTTCTTTGTCCCGCGCCGCCAGCATTGCGTCGCGAAATGCGGACCAGGTGCCGTAATGCCGGGCCAGCAGGCCTGATGCCGCCTCGCCCACATGCCGGATGCCCAGCGAAAAAATAAAGCGTGCAAGCGGAATACGACGTTTTTCATCAATCGCATCAAACAGATTAAGTGCGGATTTCTCGCCCCAGCCTTCGCGGTTTTTCAGCTGTTTCACGCCGCTGCCATAGCGCTCGCGCAGGGTGAATATGTCGGCGGGTTCGGAGATCCAGCCGTCCGAGCAGAACTGCTCGACCTGTTTTGCACCCAGCCCTTCGATGTCAAATGCCGCGCGCGAGACGAAGTGTTTCAGCTTTTCGACAGCCTGTGCCGGACAGATGAGTCCGCCCATGCACCGGCGGATAGCGTCACCCTCTTCGCGGATGGCCGCACTGCCACATTCCGGGCAGGTTTGCGGGAATTCATAAGGCTCTGAGCCTTCCGGACGCTGGCTCAGATCAACATCGGCGACCTTCGGTATTACGTCGCCGGCGCGGTAGACCTGCACCAGGTCGTCCACGCGGATGTCCTTACCACCGCGGATCTGCCGTCCCTTGCTGTCACGTCCGGCGATATAATCTTCGTTATGCAGCGTGGCGTTCGAGACGACCACACCGCCAACGGTCACCGGCTCAAGGCGGGCGACGGGTGATAAGGCACCGGTGCGACCGACCTGAATGTCTATTGACCTGAGGCGGGTCCAGGCAAGCTCGGCAGGAAATTTATGCGCAATCGCCCAGCGGGGAGTGGTGGAGCGGAAGCCAAGCCGGTCCTGCAGAGACAGGTCATCGACCTTGTACACCACGCCGTCGATATCATAGCCCAGTGCGGCACGCTGGCTTTCAATGCGTTGATAATGAGCGATCATTTCATCGGGCGAGGTGCACATTTTTAAAAGTGGGTTGGTACTGAAGCCCAGATCAGCGAGACGCGCAACAGCGCCTGACTGCGTTTGCGAAAGTGGTTCAGACAGCGCGCCCCAGGCATACGCGAAAAACCGCAGTGGTCGCGACCGGGTGATTGTCGCATCGAGCTGGCGCAAGGAACCCGCCGCAGCGTTGCGCGGATTGGCAAAAGTTCTGGCATCGTTCTGTGACTGGCGTGCGTTCAGGTCTTCGAAATCTGCGTGAGCCATATAGACCTCTCCGCGGACCTCAAGAACCGCGGGCGCGCCGCTGATCACTTCGGGGATGTCGCCTATTGTGCGGGCGTTTGCGGTGACGTTCTCACCCACAGCGCCGTCGCCCCGGGTCGCCGCCTGGACCAGTCTGCCGTCCTCATAGCGCAGCGATAACGACAGGCCGTCAATTTTCGGCTCGGCGGTGTAGCGCAGCTCAGCTGTTTCATCTAAGCCGAGGTATTTCCGGATGCGCTGATCGAAGTCATGGATGTCATCTTCGGAAAACGCATTTCCCAGAGAGAGCATCGGCACGGCATGGGTTACTTTGGAGAATGTTTCGGCGGGGGCCGCCCCGATCTGATCTGACGGGCTGTCTGACCGCTTCAGCGCAGGGAACCGCGCCTCGATCGCGCTGTTGCGTCGCTTGAGGCGATCGTACTCCGCATCCGTTAATTCCGGGGCATCGAGTGTATGATATTCACGGTTTGCAGCGGCCAGCACACGGGCCAGGTGCGCAAGTTCCTCGCGCGCTTCGTTTTCCGTAAGATTTTCGGGGTCCTTTTCCGGCACCACAGCCTGCCTTCACACATCGTTTGTCTGAAGACAGATATGCCGCTGTGGGGTGCAGGTCCAGTCGTTTCCGGCAACGCCTGCAGGCTCAGCCGTCTGGTCCGGAGCAGGATCCTCTCTGCTCCGGACCGGTGCTGCATATATCAGGCTCCGACGGCTATAGGCTGCGGATCGTCGGCAAGGGAAGGGTCGGGATCGCGCAGGACATACCCGCGTCCCCAGACCGTCTCGATATAATTGTCACCGCCCGTGGCCTGCGAGAGTTTCTTGCGGAGTTTGCAGATAAACACATCGATGATCTTGAGCTCCGGCTCGTCCATGCCGCCATAAAGATGGTTGAGAAACATTTCTTTTGTCAGTGTCGTGCCTTTTCTGAGCGAAAGAAGTTCAAGCATCTGATATTCTTTGCCTGTCAGATGCACCGCCTTGTTCTCGACGCTGACCGTCTTGGCATCAAGGTTCACCGAGATCATACCGGTATCGATAACTGACTGCGAATGTCCCTTGGAACGTCGGATAATGGCGTGAATACGCGCAACCAGTTCTTCGCGGTGGAAAGGCTTGGTCAGGTAATCATCCGCGCCGAAGCCGAAACCCTTGATCTTGTTCTCGGTATCGTCGGCACCTGAAAGTATAAGGATCGGCGTCTCAATCCGCGACAGGCGCAACTGGCGCAACACCTCATGGCCGTTCATATCCGGCAGGTCGAGGTCGAGCAGAATTAGATCGTAATCATACAGCTTCGCAAGATCGATCCCCTCTTCGCCAAGATCTGTCGCATACACATTCAGATTGGCATGGGTCAGCATCAGTTCGATACTTTTCGAGGTGGTGGGGTCATCTTCCACTAGCAGTACACGCATCACGTTCTCCACAAAGGGCCGGTTGTTGTCTTGCGTTAACCTTGACGAAAAAAGGTTAACCACACGTTACCGTCACAGAAAAAGATAAGCGAACAACTTAAGGTTGTCTATACTTTTGTAGAGTTGTTGTTTTGAGTGCTTCCTCTCCGTGCTCCGAGACCGCTTTGACCCATGCCTGAAACTCGTCTTCACTGAGCGAATACCGCTTAAGGGCCTCGCCCTGCGGGATCAGCCCGTAGGCGACGCCCCGGACAACGGCTGCTTTGCGCGACGCGACCCAGCGCCTTGTCGTCGCGGGCGGAAGATCCGCCTGGGTCATCACTGTCCCGTCTGCAAGGGTGACAGAGCGTGGCCCGTCCACTTTCCTGAGGTACATAACAGATCACTCTTTACTGGTTCTTCCGCTCTGCACCTTGACCTGCGGGCCTTAAAGACCCATGAAGCGCCCTCTTGAGAGTAATTAGACTTTTCTTATATTTCCCCGGAATCGCCGGAGACACTTAATGCCACTGGATCAGACCCCTCCTTTGAACTCGCTGGGCTTTGCCAAAGCACCGGCAGACACGCGCGTGATTGTTGCCATGTCGGGTGGTGTGGACAGTTCCGTTGTCGCCGCCATGCTGGCCGAAGAAGGCTATGATGTGGTCGGTGTCACCCTGCAGCTTTATGATCACGGCGCCGCACTCGCGAAAAAGGGAGCCTGTTGTGCCGGTCTGGATATCCATGACGCCCGCCGTGTCGCTGAAACTATGGGGTTTCCGCACTATGTGCTCGACTATGAAAACATCTTCAAAGACGCAGTGATCGACGAGTTTGCTGAAAGCTACCTGGGCGGCGCTACGCCGGTGCCCTGCATCCGGTGCAACGAGCGGGTTAAATTCCGCGATCTCCTGGAAACGGCAAAAGATCTGGAGGCCGATTGCATGGCGACCGGTCACTATATTCAGCGCAAGACCGGTGATGGTGGTGCCGAGCTGCACTGTGCTGCCGACAGCAACCGTGATCAAAGCTATTTTCTGTTCTCAACCACGCGCGAGCAACTGGAATACCTGCGTTTTCCGCTGGGGCACCTGCCGTCAAAAAACGATACCCGGGCACTTGCTGCAAAATACGGGCTCAGCGTGGCCGATAAACCCGACAGTCAGGACATCTGCTTTGTCCCTAACGGTGATTACGCCTCGGTGATCCGCAAGCTGCGCCCCGAAGCCGCAGACCCGGGAGAAATCGTACATGCCGACGGCCGGGTGCTGGGGCACCATGACGGTGTGATCCATTACACCATCGGGCAGCGCCGCGGTCTGGGAATCGGCGGGCTCTCTGAGCCGCTCTATGTTGTGAAACTCGACGCTGATGCAAAAAAGGTCGTGGTCGGTCCGAAAGAAATGCTTTCCACCCGCACGGTACCGGTGCGCGAGATCAACTGGCTCGGGGATGCGCCCCTGACCTCACAGCCCGCATGGCAGGTCAGCGTGCGCGTGCGCTCGACCCGTCCGCCTACAGAAGCCATCATCCGGCCGCTCAGTGATACCGAAGCCACGGTTGAACTGATCACACCGGAGGAAGGCATTTCGCCGGGACAGGCCTGTGTATTCTATGACCGGGACAGCAGCCGCATCTTCGGTGGTGGCTGGATCCACAAGGGCTGAATTTTTTCCCGACAGAAACATTCTGCGCGTGGCGCCCCGCCTGCAGGGGCGCAAAAATGGTGTCCGGCGCAAGCCGGCCTTCGGATCAGCTGCGCGCGAGCCCGTCAATCACCGCTCTTGCCGCGCGCAGACCCGGCGCTTCGCCTCCCTCGCCCAGACGCTGCATGGTCAGCTCCATGGCCGCCATCTGATCGCCCGGGTTTGCGAGTACCCGGCGCAGGCCTGCGGCGATATTCTCCGGCGTACAGGCCGGTCCGAGATACTCCGGCACCACCCGCGTATCGGTCACCAGATTGACCAGCGTGACCGTATCTATGAGCGCCATGGCCTTTATGATCCGGAATGTCAGCCACTGCATGTTGTAGGCAATGACCATAGGAGTGCGCGCCGCGGCCAGTTCCAGCGATACGGTGCCGGATGCGGCCAGCGCCACATCCGCGGCGCGAAAGGCCGCACGCTTTTCCGCAATGGCCCTGTCTGTCGTCTCTTCCCGCGGGTCGAGCACCAGAGCGGGCACCGGCCACTTGCCTGCCAAGTCGCGCACCATATCCGCCACAGGGGCGGCTGCAGGCACCACGATCCGCAGGCCGGGCACGTCATTTTGCAAAGAGCCCAGTGCTGCGCCAAAGACCGGTGCGAGCCGGCCGACCTCACCCCGGCGGGAGCCGGGCAATACCAGCACCAGAGGCGCCTCACCGATCCCGTGACGCGCACGGAATGCGAGCGCCTCATCGTTATCGGCCTGACGTTCGGCCACCACAGGATGGCCCACAAAATCACAGTCCATGCCGTGAGCGGTCATCAGAGGCGGCTCAAAGGGAAGCACGGCGAGCACATGATCGATAAAGGCTGACATTTTCCGTGCCCGTCCCGGACGCCATGCCCAGACCGTCGGGGCCACGTAATGCACCGTGCGCACGTCTGAGGCTGCTTTAACCCGGCTGGCGACCCGCAGCGAAAAATCGGGGCTGTCGATGGTAATCAGAACATCTGGCCGGGTGTCGATCACCGCCTGCGCCGTCTCGCGGATCCGCGCCATCAGGGCGCGGTATCTGGGCAAAATCTCGGTAATGCCCATGACGCTGAGCTCTTCCATGGGAAAGCGGCTGGTTAACCCCTGTCCCTGCATCCCGTCGCCGCCGATACCGTCAAACGTGACACCGGGTACCAGTTCCTGCAATCCGGCCATCAGCGCGGCCCCCAGCCGGTCGCCTGAGGGCTCACCGGCAATGATGAAAACGCGCATCAGCTGATGTCCCGTGACCAGATGACGAGCCCTGCCTGATCCGCGCGGGCAAGTGTTTCGGCAGCCTCCAGCAGGATCACCTTGCCTGCGGCAATCACCAGTCCGGCAAGCCCTGCCTTTATCAGTGCGTCTATTGTATCAGGGCCTACGGTCGGCACATCGATCCGCATGTCCTGACCCGACTTCGGCACTTTTATCAGCAGGGCGCGGGACTGTACGGTGCGCGCAGGCAGCGTGGCCAGCATATGATCCGTGCCGCCGCGCGCCTCAATGCCCCAGACCTGGCCCGCGCCCACCACGCAGCCCTGGCCCACATCCAGCGGCGCGAGAGCCGCAAGCACGGCAAGGCCGCGGTCTGCATCCGCGCGCATTTTATCATCGGGCTCTTTACGGCTCAGCACGCCGGCCGGTGCCAGCAACTCAGGCGCCAGCTCATGTGCAGCGCGAACCCTGAAGCCCCGCTCCTCGAAGGCGCCGACCACCGCGCGCAGAGCGGCGTCATCACCACCGCCAAGCGCGCGCAGCATTGCAGGCACCAGCGGCAGCGTCGCTGCATCAAATTTCATCGGGCTGATCGACGGGCGGTCTATCGCGCCGCAAAAGCAGACTTCTGTTACACCACGTGCGCGCAGTGTTTTCAGAAAGGAGCCCAGACGCTCCAGCCGGAAACTCAGGTCAACGCGCAACCCGTCGGGCTCGAACCCTTCGAGCACACAGATAAGCGGTGCGGTATCCAGCTTTGCGACCACCTGCGCCGGCAGCCCGCCGCGCCCTGCGATCAGCGCAAGCATCAGCGCGGTGTCAGGAAATGGCGATCACTGTCGGCCAGCACGAAATCAACAATCTCGCGCACGTAATCGCTTGTTGTCTCATCGCGCAGCCGTGCTGCGCGGTTATGAAAGGTGCCCTCGCCCTGGGCCAGCATCTGAAAGCCTGCCCGCAGCGCGGTGATATCGCTCCGCGACACGCCGCGCCGTTTGAGCCCTACAAGATTGAGACCGTGCAGTTCGCCGCGCGGGGCCTGTACCAGGCCATAGGGGATCACGTCATTGGTCACCATCGTAACGGCCCCGATGATCGCCCCGCGCCCGATACGCACAAACTGGTGCACGCCCGACAGCCCGCCGACGATCACATCATCCTCAAGCACGCAATGCCCGGCAATCGCCACAGAATTCACGATGACGCAGTTGTTGCCGATCATCGCGTCATGGGCGATGTGACAGCCGGCCATAAAAAGACAGTCATCGCCGATGCGGGTAAGCCCGCCGCCGCCTTCGGTGCCTGTGTTCATTGTCACATGCTCGCGGATGCGGTTGCGTTTGCCGATGACCAGACGGGTGGATTCGCCTTTGAATTTCAGGTCCTGCGGGATCTCACCGATCACGGAAAAGGGAAAAATCTCCGTATCCTCGCCGATTTCGGTCTGGCCGGTCACAACCACGTGGCTTTTGAGCACAACGCCGGGCGCGATGGTCACATCCGGTCCGATCACACAGAACGGGCCGATTGTCGCGCCCGGATCAATCTGTGCGCCGTCTTCGATCACCGCACTGGGATGAATACCGCTCATGTGCCTCAGCCCAAGTCCATCATCGCGGTGAATTCGCATTCAGCGGCCATTTCGCCTTCGACGGATGCAACTCCGCCAAACCGCCAGACTTTTGCGCCGGGTTTGCCGCGCAGCGTCTCGACCTTCATTTCCAGCACATCACCAGGGCCGACCTTGCGGCGGAACTTGGCTTTGTCGATGGCCATGAAAAAAACCTTCATGTTCTTGTCCGCCATATCCATGGAGACACCCACCATAACGGCGGCCGACTGCGCCATCGCCTCGATGATCGTAACGCCGGGCATGACGGGCATGCCGGGAAAATGCCCCTGAAAATGCGGCTCGTTCATGGTGACATTCTTGATGCCGGTGGCCGAGGCCGTGCCATCGATATCGATCACCTTGTCGACAAGCAGGAACGGATAACGGTGGGGCAGAATGCGCTGGATCAGCTGAATGTCAGCCTGTACGGGCGTGCTTGTCATTGAAGGTGTCCTTTTATCGTCAAGGGCTTGTACCTGCCTAGCAAGTCAGATCACCGGGGGCAAGCGCCGCCTGGCGGGGGCATTATTCGTCAGGCACCGTGCCTTCTTCGGCGAGCACGCTGTCGATACGGGTGATGGCGGTCAGGGTGATATCCACCGCATTAGAGCTGATAAAGACCGAGCGGCGCTCCATAACGACCGCTGCACCTGCCTCACGCATCATCTGTTCCAGCACCGGGGCTGCTGCATTGAGAAAGACCACGCGGGCCTCTTCAAGCGTGTTGTTGAGTTCGCGCGCCTTGGCATCCTGTTCGCGGCGCGTGTTCTGGACTTTTTCATCAAAGGCATCGGCCAGTTCGCGGAATTCAGCAGGCGTGATGGTCGAACGCAGATCGGTCAGGTTCTTTTCTTCGACACCCAGCGCGTCTTCAATGCGGCGGTTTTCCGCAGCCAGTTCCGCACCCCTTGCATCAACCTCACCGATGATGCGCCGGCCATAAGCGCTCTGCTCAAAGAGCCGTTCCGCATCAATGGTCAGCACCGGGCTCTGAATTGTGAGCCCGCCCTGGGCGGTCTGCTGCTGTGCACCCGCCAGGGGTGCCGCCAGACAGAGTGCGACTGCGGCCATCAGCAGTGCGCCGGATGCCTGCACCGTCACCGGATCAGAACGTTGTGCTGAGGGTGAGCTCGAAGGACTGATCCCGGTCGAAATCTTCTTTCTGAAGCGCCTCGGTGAAGTTGAACCGCAGCGGCCCCACCGGCGTATCCCACAGAATGGCAAAGCCGATCACATGGCGGAAGGACCCGCCCTCGCCCACGATCGTGCCGCCGGCTGTGTTCACATCCGACAGATCCCAGAAATTGCCGACGTCGTAGAAGAGGCCGCCCTGAATGCCATATTCCTCAGGCAGGCCAATCGGGAATTCCGCTTCAAAACGGGCGGCCACATAGAAGTTGCCCCCCAGAGGGTCTTCATCACTGAGCGACAGATCCCGCGGACCGATCCCGCCCGGCTCAAAGCCACGGATGATATTGGTGTTGTTGAGAAAGCGGTCAACAGCGCGGTTTGTCCCGCTGCCCCAGCTCAGCGCGCCGCCTTCGAGCGAGGCGCGCAGTGTGATTTCTTCGGAGAGTACCCGCGTTTCACCAATGACCTGTGCCCGGGTGCGCACAAAACTGTTGTCCCCGCCTACGCCGGCGAAATCCTGGCCGAACTCGAAAAGATAACCCGAATTCGTATCAATCCCGCTGGTGCGGGTATCATAGGTAAAGACATATCCCAGCGAACTGCTGACCAGTGCGCCGGCGGCAATCTCGTTGCCGATGACCACACCGTTGGAGGCCGGGTCACGCGCCAGCATCTCGCTGTCTTCATAGCTGTAGCGCAGCTGCAACGAGGAGTTTTCACCGACCGGGAAGGTCAGCGAAGGCGTAAATATCACACGGTCGGTGTCATATGTGGTGAAAGAACTGTCCGTCTTTGCGATGTCAAAACGCAGGCCAAACGCCAGATCGCGCCCGAGGAATGCCGGCTCGACAAAGTTCAGGCCATAGCGGCGCGATTCCTCGGCTGTTGAAACGGTCAGGCTAAGGCGCTGGCCCCGGCCCAGCAGGTTCTGCTCAGCAAAACGGATCGCAAAGCCGATACCGTCATTGTTTGAGAAAGACGCGCCGAAGGTAAGCGAGCCTGTCGGCTGTTCGACGACATCAACATCGACCACAACCTGATCAGGGCTGGAGCCTTCACGCGCATTTACTTCAGCGGTTTCGAAGTATTCCAGCGCGCGGATCCGTTCGGCCGCCTCGCGGATTTCGCGCGGATTGAAAGGGTCGCCCTCAACGCTGGTAAACTGACGCCGGATCACCTGATCGAGCGTGGTGGTGTTGCCTTCGATATCGATCCGCTCGACAAAAACGCGCGGCCCGCGGCTCAGCACATATTCGACGTCCAGTTCGAGATTGCGCTCGTCCCGGGTAACGCGCGGCTCGACCCGCAGGAAATCAACACCGTCCCGCAGCGCCTGACGCTCCATGCGGGCAATATCGATTTCAAGAAGCGTCGGGGAATATACCTCGCCGTTTTTAATCGCGGCAATAGAGCGGTAGATGTCGGCGTCGGCGTCGCTGACTTCACTGGTGACAGTAATCTCTCCGATGCGGAACTGCTGGCCTTCCTGCACATTAAAAACGAGGAAATAACCGTCACGCTCTTCAGTCAGTTCGGCGTTGGCCGAAAGTGTGCGAAAATCGACATACCCGCGGGACAAATAGAAATCACGCAGCACCTGTTTGTCGAATTCGACGCGGTCGGCCACAAGCGTGTCACGCCGCACGAAGGTCCGGAACAGACCGGCCTGTTTGGTTTCCAGCACGCGGCGCAGCCTGCGGTCTGAATAGACCCGGTTGCCGGTAAAGCTCAGGCGTTCGATCTCAATATTGTCGCCTTCGAAAATCTCAAAGACGAGATCGACGCGGTTGTCGGAGCGCCGGATGATCCGTGGGGTAACCCGGGCCGCCAGGCGCCCTTCATTGGCGTAGGCATCTGCAATCAGAGCGGCGTCACGCTCGACCTGACTGGGATTGAAGACACGGCGTTCGTTGGAGTTAATTGCGGCTGCCAGCACATCATCGTCGATGCGCCGGTTGCCCTCGAAATTGATCCGGTTGATCGTCGGCAGTTCGACGACGCTGATCTGAAGGGATGACCCGCGCGGCGTAAAGACGACACTCTCGAAAAGCCCCGAGTCCACAAGGCGCTGATAGGCGGCGTTCAGCTGACCTGCGGTCAGGGTCTGACCGGGTGCGATTCCCGCCCGCGAGATGATCGCGGCATTGCCGATGCGCGCATTGCCCTCCACCGAAATGGAATTCAGTGTGATCTGCTGGGCCAGCACCGCAGGGGGCGCGGCCATCCAGGCGCCTGATAATGCCAGTGAAAACAGGCCGGCACGCATGCCGGCGCCAAGCGGTCTGTGAGCCGATAAGAAGGCGCTGCGCGCCCGCGAAATGCCCCGTGTCATGCTCTGCCCCGTTCCTCAGATTATTATATTTATCTGAGTACCGGCAAAGCACCGTCTTGTCAAAACCATGTGGTCAGAAAAAGCGAAACAACTAAATGCGCGCCTGTCGTCACATCCGGAGCGCAGCCCGAAAGCCGCGCGCCTTGTCACAAAAGGGTCACTGGAAGACTGTTCCCAGCCATGCACCCGCTGCGAGTGCCAGCACAATTGTGCTGACATAAAGAATGCGGTCCCAGTTCAGATCCACCAGGAGGCTGAGTCCGCGATATCCACTGTGTACTGCCTGCATGTCGGCTCTCCGTTCATTTACAGAACCAGAGATACCCGCAGATTACGGCGTCAGTTTGTCCGATTGTGGCAAAACTGAGGCATTTTCCGCAGCTGCTGCGAAAGAACGGCCATCACGGGCAAAAGATATCATTGCCGAGCGCAAAGACCATCAGCGTCAGCACCATCGCAAGCCCCAGCGTCATCAGCACTTTCAGCGCACCGTCGCTGGGTGGTTTGCCGGACACAGCTTCATAGGCGTAAAACACCAGATGCCCGCCGTCGAGCGCCGGCACGGGAAAGAGATTCAGCATACCCACTGCGGTGCTGAGCACGGCGATAAACCAGATAAAGGATTCAGCACCCTGGCTGGCCATTGCCCCGGATGTCTGGGCAATGCCGATGGGGCCGCTGAGGTTGCAGGTGCTGATGCTGCCGGCGATCATATGACCAAGGCCCGAGAGCGAGCTGGTGATGATCCGTGTGGTCTGCTGCACACCGAGGCCGAGCGCCTCAAAAACACCAGGCGTTGTGGTTGCGGGTGAAAAGGCAAAGCCGCCGGCGATGCCGATCCGCCAGTACGTCTCAAACCCGCCGTCGGGCTGCGGTTCGTCCACGCGGCGCGGTGTCATAGTCATCGCGAGCGGTTCTGCGGCACCTGCGCGCCAGACGGTCAGATCAAGTGGTGCGCCCTCGCCGCCCTCAACCGCTTCTTTGAGCTGGTCAAAAGCAAAGATCGGCGTGCCGTCGATGGCGGTGATTACGTCGCCCGCCTCAAGACCCGCGTCAAAGGCTGCCGACTGGGGGCTCAGTGAGCTGACAATCGGCGGAAAGATCCACGACCCCTGCACGGTTTCTTCGCGCCCTGCCCGTTCGACGGTGATGTCAACGACCGGGCTGCGCTCAAGTCCGTCGAGCGCGCCTGAATAGGTTTCTTCGTCCGTCGCCGGCAATGGCACGCCACCGACCGCCAGCAGCACGTCACCGGCCTGAAGGCCGCGGTTTTCGACAGGCAAAGGATGCAGTTCACCAACGGTCAGCTGTCCGCGTGTAACGCCGGTGCTGAGCAGGATCAGCGCAAAAACAGCAATCGACAGCGCGAAGTTAAAGACCGGACCCGCCGCAACCGTCGCAGTGCGGGCCCAGAGCGGTGCGCCATGCATCGTCGCCCGTAGCCGGACCGGGTCATCCGAGACCTCGGCCATGGCCTCTTCATCCTTGCCGGATGCCGCGTTGGCGTCGCCTGCGAATTTCACATAGCCGCCGAACGGCAGTGCCGCGACCTGCCAGCGCGTGCCGCGTTTATCGACGCGCGACCAGAGCACCGGTCCGAAGCCCAGCGAGAACACATCCGCATGAATGCCTGACCAGCGGCCGACGATATAATGCCCGTATTCGTGGATCGCAACGATGACCGAGAGCGCCAGAACGAAGGCCGCGATGGTCCAGAGCAGGCCACCAAACTGAGGAATAAACGACATAAAATCCAAACTACTGACCTGCTCTTTTGTTGATGACGGACCATGCTTCTCTGCGTGCGAGATGGTCCGTTGCGGCGACGTTATCAAGGGTCATGGTGGCATCAATGTGACCTGGTTGCGCGTCGACGAGGTTCAGAACCTCTTCGACCACCTCTGCCATGCCGGTAAAACCTATCTTTCCGGCGATAAACCCGTCGAGGGCGGTTTCCTTGGCTGCGTTGAACACGGCGCCCGCCAGGCCCCCCGTCTGCATCACCTCGCGCGCCAGACGCAGCGCGGGCCAGCGGGTGTTACAGGGGGCGCGGAAGCTCAGCTGTCCGATGGCCGCCAGGTCCAGCCGTTCAACCGGCAGAGCGCGGCGCTCCGGCCAGTGCAGCGCGTACCCGATGGCGTGGCGCATATCGGGCGGGCCCACATGCGCCATGAGCGCACCGTCTTTGAATCCCACCATGGCGTGGATCAGCGACTCCGGATGCACCAGCACTTCGATCTGATCAGGGAAGACGCCAAAATATTCCCGCGTTTCAATCAGTTCCATGGCTTTGTTAAACATTGAGGCGGAATCGATTGTTATCCGCTGCCCCATATCCCAGTTCGGATGTGACGAAGCCTCGTCAAGCGTTGCATGCGCCAGATCATCGATGTCCCAGTCGCGGAACGCGCCACCCGAGGCGGTGATGATCACGCGCTCGACAGCATTTATATCTTCACCGGCCAGCGCCTGAAAAACGGCGGAATGTTCGCTGTCCACCGGCAACAGACGCGCCTCATGCCGGCGGGCTGTCTCCAGCATCAGATGACCGGCGCAGACGAGTGACTCCTTATTGGCAAGGGCGAGTGTCGCGCCCTGCTCAAGGGCCGTGAGGCCAGGCGCCAGCCCCGCCGCGCCGACAATTGCTGACATCACCCAGTCTGCCGGGCGCGACGCGGCTTCGGTCAGCGCGGCAGTGCCGGCCGCCGCCTCGACATCCGAGCCGCTGAGTGCTGTGCGCAACTCTTCCAGCAGATGATCATGCGCGGTGATCGCGATGTCCGCCCCGAGGCGTCTGGCATCGGCGGCAAGCTGTGCAATATTGCCCGCACCGGTCAGCGCCACCACGTCATAGTCGTCAGGAGCCCGGGATATCAGATCGATTGTGTTCTGTCCGATCGAGCCGGTGGCGCCGAAGATGCTGACCCTGCGCATGGCTCAGACCAGCCAGCCCGGGGTCAGTATCGGGCCTGTGATCAGCAGAAAAACCGACGCCCCCAGCATGCCGTCAAACCGGTCGAGCAGACCGCCGTGCCCCGGGATCAGATTGGAGCTGTCCTTGACACCGACCCGCCTTTTGATCGCGCTTTCCGCGATATCGCCCATCTGGCTTGCCATGGAGACCGCGACTGAGACGCCGACAAGCTGCGGGCCCACGCCTGTGCGCGACATGAATAAATACCCTACCAGTGCCGCACCGACCCAGCCGAACCCGGTACCGGCCCACGTTTTCTTGGGGCTGACGCGGGGCCAGAATTTCGGACCACCGATAGTACGCCCGGCGAAATAGCCGACAACATCAGTGGCCACGACCACCAGCACCAGCCAGAGCATCCAGACAAAACCCATGTCGTCGCGCACCTGCATCATGCCGAAGCCGGCCAGCAGGACCATGCCGGTGAAAACCATAAAGATCGTGCGGTAGGCTGCGAGTTGCCCGAAGCCCACGAGTGCAGGCGCCAGCAACACCGGCAGCGCAAAACCCAGCGGCAGATAAATCGCCAGAAGGGTCGCCGCCCCCGCGAGACCGCCCAGTTGCAACGCCACGGGCGGTGCGTCGGGATGCACCATGCGCACCAGTTCCCAGACCATCAGCCCGCAGATCAGCGCCACCATGACGTGGAAAAGATGTCCGCCGACCCAGACGCCCAGCAGACCCAGAACCACCATCGCGGCACCGGATCCCATACGGATCGCAAGGTCAGACCACTTTTCGGAGGCGCCGCTCACAGCTGCCTCACGGCCTTACGCCACCATATCGGCGGTCACGTCCGCCAAAAGCGGAGCACAGGCTTTCGAACTCGGCCCGGGTAAAGTCAGGCCAGAGCGTATCGATGAATTCGTACTCGGAATAGGCCGACTGCCAGAGCAGAAAGTTGGAGATGCGCGCCTCGCCGCTGGTCCGGATCACCAGGTCCGGGTCGGGCAGGACACAGGTATCGAGATAGCGTGGCAGGGTTTCCTCATCGACGTCTTCGGGCCGGAGCCTGCCGTCAGCCACATCCTGCGCCAGACGGCGTGTCGCGCGCGATACCTCATCGCGGCCGCCGTAGTTGATGGCGATGGTCAGATGCACAACATCATTGGCAGCTGTTGCCGCCTCAAGATCGTTCATCAACGTGATCAGTTTATTGTCCAGGCGGTCGCGGTCACCGATAAAGCGCACGCAGACGCCATTGGCCATCAGCGCCTTGGTTTCGCGGATGATATAGCGGCGAAAGAGGTTCATCAGACCGGCGACCTCAACCTGGGTGCGCTTCCAGTTTTCGGTCGAAAAGGCAAATATCGTCAGATACCGCACGCCCACATGCGGACAGGCTTCGACAATCTCCCGGACCCGGCGCGCGCCGGCGTGATGGCCGAAAAGCCGCGGACGCCCGCGCTGTGTTGCCCAGCGTCCGTTGCCATCCATAATGATCGCCACGTGATGCGGGCAGCCGGGGACCTGGCCGTGCTGGGGTTGGCGTTTAAGCGCCATATCAGTGCTCCCTCGGTTACTGCTCGGGCATTTTTATGCCCCTCTTTTTGCGTTACCACACGCGTGTAATCAACTTATTAAACGCGGGAATCTGTCATTTATGTGGAAAACGGAGCGCTCGCCGCGTTAAACCTGCATTATTTCTGATTGTTTTGTCGCCAGCACATCATCGATCATTTTGATGTAGCGATCGGTAATTTCCTGAACTTCACCTTCCCAGAGCTTCTGATCATCTTCTGACAGACCGTCGCTTTTGGCTTTGCGGATCTGGTCCATACCGTCGCGGCGCACATTGCGCACCGAAACCCGGGCGTGTTCGGCGTACTGCCCGGCGACCTTGGTCAGATCGCGGCGGCGTTCTTCGTTGAGTTCGGGGATCGGCAGCATGATGATCGTGCCGTTGAGTTGCGGGTTGATGCCGAGGCCGCTTTCACGGATTGCCTTTTCGACTTTACCCACCAGCGCTTTATCCCAGACGTTGATTGTGACCATGCGCGATTCCGGAACGTTTACGGTGCCGACCTGATTAATGGGTGTGCGTTGTCCGTAAGCATCGACCATCACCGGTTCCAGCATCGAGGCCGACGCCCGACCGGTGCGCAATGAGGCGAATTCAGTTTTCAGCGATGACATCGCGCCGTCCATCCGGCGTTCAAGATCATCGGTATCCAGCATAAAGTCGTCAGACATGGGTAAATTTCCTGCCGCAGTGATTGAGCGCGCCCCAAAGGCGCGGTGGGGTGTCATTTATATACGTCGGGACGCCCGCAAAAGGCCAGCCGCAGTTGTCGGAGGCTTCCGGCCCATGGCCTCGCGCCCTCAGCCCTGCACCCGTGTATAGGTGCCCTCGCCCGCCAGTATCCCACGGAACCCACCCGGCTCATCCAGTGAAAAGACGATGATCGGCAGGTTGTTGTCCCGCGCAAGTGCAATGGCCGAGGCATCCATGACGCCCAGGCGTTTGGCCAGAACATCATCATAGCTGACGGTGTCATAACGCACGGCATCGTCGTGCCGGGCCGGGTCTTTGTCATAAACACCGTCCACCTTGGTGCCTTTGAAAATGGCCTCGCAGGACATTTCATTGGCGCGAAGGGTCGCCGCCGTATCGGTCGTGAAATAGGGGTTTCCGGTGCCGGCGGCAAAGATGCAGACCCGCTTTTTCTCGAGGTGGCGCACAGCGCGCCTGCGGATATAAGGCTCGGCCACTTCGTTCATGGTGATGGCCGAGATGACCCTCGTGTGAATGCCCAGGCCTTCGAGGGCGGACTGCATCGCCAGCGCATTCATCACCGTGGCGAGCATGCCCATATAATCGGCTGTCGTACGCTCCATCCCCTGCGCGGACCCCTGCAGGCCCCGGAAGATATTGCCGCCGCCGATCACCATGCAGATCTCGACGCCCATTTCATGCACCGAAAGCACTTCTCTGGCGATGCGTTCGACCGTCGGCGGGTGCAGCCCGTAGCCCTGATCCCCCATCAGCGCCTCACCCGATATTTTCAGCATGACCCTCTTGAACGTGACTTGATGCTCAGACTGGGTCATTTTGGGCTCCTGACAGGGGTGTTCGTGCCGCGCAAAATGTCGGAAAACACACGCGACTTCAATGCACCGTGCGAGGATCCGGGCGAAAAATGACGAATTCTGTCTCAGCGCCGGTAAAAAGGCTCCTGACGGGGCTGTCCGCCGAACAGCCTGTCCTGATCGCGGGGCCCACGGCTTCGGGAAAATCAGCGCTGGCGCTGGAGATTGTCGCAGCCCAGGGCGGCGTGATCGTGAATGCTGACGCAAGCCAGGTCTATGACTGCTGGCGGGTTCTGACCGCGCGTCCTTCCGCGGAGGAAGAGGCACAGGCGCCGCACTATCTTTATGGTCATGTCAGCGCGCATCAGAGTTACTCTGCCGGACACTGGCTGCGCGAGGTCCGGCCTTTGTTGCGAGACGGCCCGCGTCCGGTCATTGTGGGCGGTACCGGGCTCTATTTCTCCGCTCTGACCCGCGGGCTGGCTGATATTCCGGCAGTTCCGGCAGAAATCCGCGCGCGCGGCGATGCGGCAGGCCGCGCCGAAATGCTTGCAGCGCTCGACGCCCCGACCCGCGCACAGATCGACACGGCCAACCGGGCGCGGGTGCAGCGTGCCTGGGAGGTGCTTCAGACAACCGGGCGTGGTCTTGCAGCCTGGCAGGCGGACACCGGGGCGCCCGCCCTGCCCGAAGCCCGCGCGCACTGTCTGATTTTTGAGGCAGACAAGGACTGGCTCAACGCCCGTATTGAACGGCGACTTGATCTGATGATCGCCGGCGGCGCGCTGGAAGAGGCAGAGGCGCTGCTGGCTGACTATGATCCCGCCCTGCCCGCGCACCGCGCCATCGGTGCGCCGGAGCTGATCGCGCATCTGCGCGGTGAGATGACCCTTGAGCAGGCGCGCGAGGCGGCTGTGATCGCCACGCGGCAGTTTGCCAAGCGTCAACGCACCTGGTTCCGCTCAAAGATGCGCGACTGGCAGCGTGTCCGGGCGGACTCAGCCTGACAGAACTTGTCTGAAAAGAACTGACAGAGGATCGGATCTGCGCTATGGGGATTAAAACCTGTAAATAAGCGATTTTTCACGGAAAAGTTGTATGGATGCCTCAGACCTTCGTATTGTCTCTCTGTCGCAGCTGGCCGGCACGCAGAACTGGCGACTGAGCCTTGCGCATGACCGCGCTGAACAGCTGCTGATCTGGATCACCAGAGGCCAGGGGCGCCTGTTGCTTGACGGCCAGCGCCGCGGGGTCGGCACGCATAATGCGATTGTTGTGCCGGCGCGGCATCTCTTTGCACTGGATCTTGGCAGGCAGGGCGTGGGCCAGGCGGTGATCGTACCCGAAGGCTGCCAGATCCTCTTTCCGCAATTGCCCCGACTGCTGCGGATCCGCGAGGTGAGTGCCATGTCTGAACTGACGGTGCTGATGGAGGCGGCGACCCGCGAGCAGAGCACTGCAAGACCGCTTACCGGACAGGCGATGGAAGCGCATGGCGCGCTGATCTCGGTCTGGCTGCAGCGCCAGATGGCGCTTGAGGAACACGCACCGCAAAAGCGCAACGCGGCCGGAAGGCTGACGGCGGCCTACTGCAGGCGGATCTCCGAACACTTCCGCGCGCCTATGACGATGGCCGATCATGCCGCGGCCCTCAGTGTTACGCCCACCCACCTTACCCGCGTCTGTCGCGCCTCGACCGGGCGCACGGCGGCGGATCTGCTGACTGAACGGGTGCTCTATGAGGCCCGGCTGCTGCTCACGTCGACCCGGGTTCCGGCGCAGGATATCGCCCGGCATCTCGGCTTTGGAAGTGCGGCCTATTTTACGCGGTTCATGCAGCAACATACCCGTATGACACCCACGCTACTGCGCCGTGCAGCGCAGCCCGTGGCAGAGGCCGCCTGAGGCGCGACAAGAAGCGTCGCTGACGGGGATGCGGGTTTGCGACCCGGACATGTCGCAAAAAGACCAGTTTCGGACGTATGTTCGCGTTGACGCGCGCCCCCCGTTCATGCCTGATAGAGTTTCAATGACAAGACCGGGGGCAAAAAATCCCCGATAACAGACGTGCAAAGTCACGCCACAGCCACCAACAGGGGCACCCATGGGACTATTCATACTCAGACGCCTGGGCGTGATGTTACTGACGGCGTTATGCCTGACGTTCATCGTGTTCTGGCTTACCAATCTGTATCCAAACCTCGAAAAACTTGCGAAAACGCAAGGAAACTTCCGCATGTCGGATGAGGCCGTGACAAGTTTTCTGGACAAAAACGGCTATCTGCAGCCGATGCCCGTGAAATTCGGTCAGTGGCTGGGCGTTTTGCCAGGCTGGACATGGGAGGACCCGGAGACCGGTGCCGTTACCGGCAGATGTTTTGCCTCCGGCACACCAGAAGAGGAACGCGGTAGTTTTTGCGGTGTGATCCAGGGCGACTGGGGATTTTCGACAGTCTTCAAGGAGGACGTGGGCGGTATCGTGGCGACAAGGCTCGGCCTGACGGGCAAGCTGATGTTCGCGGTGATGCTGGTGATGGTGCCGATGGCGCTGCTTATCGGGGTTCTGGCGGGCATGCGCGAGGGGTCGGTCACGGACCGGACGCTCTCGACCTTCTCGATTGCATCGACGGCCACACCGGAATACGTTTCGGGCGTTATTTTCATCGCGGTCTTTGCCTCCTCAGCCGTCGGGCTGAAATGGTTCAAAGGATCGGCAACCTCTGCCATGGAAAACGCGACCTTCGAGAATTTTACCCTGCCGGTGATTACAATCGCCCTTTACGGCATGGGATATATCGCGCGGATGACGCGGGCGTCGATGACTGAGGTCATGACGGCGCAGTATATCCGCACGGCGCGCCTGAAAGGCGTAAAATTCTCCGACATCGTTATGAAGCACGCTCTGCGAAATGCGCTGATCGCCCCTTTTACGGTGATTATGCTGCAGTTTCCCTGGCTGCTGAACGGTGTGGTGATCGTGGAGACGCTCTTTAACTACAAGGGCTTTGGCTGGCTGCTGGTGCAGGCGGCGGGAAACAATGACATCGAGCTGCTGCTGGCGGTCTCGGTCGTCTCGGTCGCCGTGGTTCTGGTGACGCAGCTGATATCTGATATCGGCTACGTGTATCTGAACCCGCGCATCCGCATCGCATAAGGGAGGACTGAGAGATGGAAGAACTTTCCTGGGCCAGCATCATCGCCCGCATGTTCATTCAGCTTGGTCCTGTGTGGATTTCGCTGATTGTCCTTTTCACCCTGTCGATCACCTACAAGCGCCGACTGGGCCTTTATGGTAAGCTTTTTGACAGCACCATCGGCATGATCGGCTTCGGCCTTGTTATGTTCTGGGTTTTTACCGGTGTTTATGGCGGCCCGCTCGACATGCTGGTCACCCATGATCCGCTGAGCCAGGTCTCAGGAATGAAGAACAAATCACCCGGCACCCCGATGCGCAGCCCGGATGAAGGCGAATATGCCTACTTCCTGCTGGGCGGGGACAACCTTGCACGTGACGTATTCAGTCGCCTGATCAAGGGTGCCTGGGTCGTGGTGCAGATTGCACCCATTGCCACGCTCTTCGCCTTTATGGTCGGCATCACGCTTGGTCTGCCGGCGGGGTATTATGGCGGTCGCCTCGACACGATCCTGTCGTTTTTAGCGAACCTCATTCTCGCCTTCCCGGTCATCCTGCTCTTCTATCTGCTGGTGACGCCGGAGATCGTGCTGACCGGCATTCCCAATTATATGGCCCTCTTTTTGTTCGTCTTTCCGCTGATCTTCATGTGTATCCTGCTGAACTCGCGGTATTACACGCAGCCTAAGGTGCGCACGCCGTTGCTGATCGGCGTGCTGGGTGGTCTGGGCTGGCTTTATCTGTCGCTGGTTTCAACCGACGGCTCAGTGGTGGCAACACCGACCTACGTCATACCTGGTCTGCCGAAGTTCCTTGATCTTTTTGATATCGATCCGGGCATTCTGGTGGTCTTTGTGTCGGTGGTTTTCGTGAACTCGCCCACAGTCTTCCGGATCGTGCGGGGCCTTGCGATGGACATCAAGACGCGTGACTATGTGGCTGCCGCCCAGACGCGGGGTGAGGGTCCCTGGTATATCATGCTATGGGAAATCCTGCCCAACGCCCGCGGCCCGCTGATCGTCGATTTCTGTCTGCGGATCGGCTATACCACGATCCTGCTCGGCACCCTTGGCTTCTTTGGTCTGGGTCTGGAATCTGAAAGCCCCGACTGGGGCAGCACGATCAATGCAGGCCGGCGTCTGCTGGCCCTTTATCCGCATGCGGCGATTGCACCCGCGCTGGCACTTCTGACGCTGGTGCTGGGGCTCAATCTGCTGGCGGACGGGCTGCGCGAGGAAAGCCTGCGCGACTGATCTGAAGGGATGGGGGGCGCTGCCCCCTGACCCCCCGGGATATATAAGAGCCAGAGAAGCCGGAAAAGGTTTCGAACGAGATGCTCCAGAGAGGAGACAAGAATGCCAAAGCCAGATTACAGCGGTCCCATTCTGGAAATCGACAAGCTGTCTATTTCATTTTTTACGCGGCTGCGGGAAATTCCGGCTGTGATGGATTTTTCCGTGGTTGTGCAGCCCGGCGAGGCCGTCGGTCTTGTGGGCGAATCCGGTTGCGGCAAATCGACGGTGGCGCTTGGTGTCATGCAGGATCTGGGCAAGAACGGCCGCGTCGTGGGCGGTTCGATCAAGTTCAAGGGGCGCGATCTGGGGGCAATGAGTGACGAGGAGCTGCGTGACATTCGTGGCTCTGAGATCGCGATGATCTATCAGGAGCCTATGGCCTCTCTGAACCCGGCGATGAAGATCGGCAAGCAGTTGATGGAAGTGCCGATGATCCACGCGGGCGCCTCCGAGAAAGAGGCTTACGAAAGGGCCCTTCAGGTTGTCACAGACGTGAAACTGCCGGACCCGAAGCGGATCCTCAGCGCCTTCCCGCACCAGCTCTCGGGCGGGCAGCAGCAGCGCATCGTTATTGCGATGGCGCTGATGTCCGAGCCCTCTTTGCTTATCCTCGATGAGCCGACGACGGCGCTCGATGTGACCGTTGAGGCAGCGATTGTGGAACTGGTCAAGGATCTGGGGCGCAAGTACGGCACGTCGATGCTGTTTATCAGCCACAACCTCGGGCTGGTGCTGGAGACCTGCGACCGGATCTGTGTGATGTATTCCGGCGAGGCGGTAGAGCGCGGTTCTATTGAGGATGTCTTTGACCAGATGCAGCATCCTTATACCCAGGCGCTCTTCCGGTCGATCCCGCTGCCGGGCGCGGATAAAAACGCGCGCCCTCTGGTGGCAATTCCCGGCAACTTCCCCCTGCCCCATGAACGCCCCCCGGGATGCAACTTTGGTCCGCGCTGCGACTACTTCGAGGCAGGTCGCTGTGATCAGGGTCAGATCCCGATGGAGAGTGTGCCCGGGAACGACCGGCATGCGACGCGCTGTGTGAAGTTCAGAGAGATCGACTGGGACGCGCCGATGGAACTTGCCGAGGTTAAAACCAAGGGCGAGATCGGCGATGTTGTTCTGAAGATGGACAACCTCAAGAAATATTACGAGGTGGCTGCAAATGCGATCTTTGGCGGTGGCGACAGGAAGGTTGTCAAAGCGAATGAAACGCTGAGTTTTGAGGCGCGCGAATCCGAGACGCTGGCAATCGTCGGGGAATCGGGGTGTGGCAAATCCACCTTCGCCAAAGTGTTGATGGGTCTGGAGACGGCGACCGAAGGGGAGATCCTGCTGGACAACCGTTCCATCGGTAACACGCCGATTGAGGAACGGGACACCAGAACAATCTCCGAAGTACAGATGGTCTTTCAGAACCCCTTTGACACGCTGAACCCGTCGATGACCGTCGGGCGCCAGATTATCCGCGCGCTGGAAATCTTTGGCATCGGGGAGAGTGAAAAAGACCGCACGCAGCGCATGCTCAAGCTGCTCGATCTGGTGAAACTGCCGCGTGAGTTTGCAACGCGCATGCCGCGCCAGCTTTCCGGCGGGCAGAAGCAGCGTGTGGGCATCGCGCGCGCCTTTGCGGGGGATGCGCGGATCGTGGTGGCCGATGAACCGGTATCGGCGCTGGATGTGTCGGTGCAGGCGGCGGTCACGGATCTGCTGATGGAAATCCAGCGCGAGCAGAAAACCACGCTTCTTTTTATCAGCCATGATCTGTCGATTGTGCGCTATCTCAGCGACCGGGTGATGGTGATGTATCTGGGCCATGTGGTCGAGCTTGGCACCACGGATCAGGTCTTCTCGCCACCCTATCACCCTTATACCGAAGCGCTGCTTTCGGCGGTGCCGATCGCGGATACCTCTGTGAAGAAGAAGCATATCGTGCTTGAGGGGGATATTCCGTCGGCGATGAACCCGCCGCCGGGCTGCCCGTTCCAGACGCGTTGTCGCTGGAAGTCGGAAGTGCCGGGCGGATTATGTGAAAAAGAGGTGCCGCCTGTGCGACGGTTGCCCGGCGATCACCAGATCAAATGCCATCTGAGTGATGAAAAGCTCGCGGAAATGGAGCCGGTCATTGAAATTGGTGTTGCTGCGGAATAGACGTTGAAACGGAAACAAAAAGGGGCCGCGCAGGCAGTTGCGCGGCCCCTTCCTGTTTGATCCCTCCAGAGATCAGGCAACAAGTGCGAGCATCAGTGCGCTCAGATAGCCCAGTGAGAAAAGTGCGAATCCGGGGCGTCGGGACGCGAGGATGAGTGAAGCCAGCATCAGAACGGCGGCCAGACCAAGTGAGCCCATCGCCGGCCACCAGATGATCCCGTTGAGTTCGGTGCCCGGCCCCCAGGGGGAGCCTTCCCATGTCAGGCCGACGTTTGTCACGGCTGCCAGTAACCCCAGCAGAGCCCCGCCGCAGAGGGCGCGCAGATGCTCAATGACCGGGTGGCGGCGACGGCGGATCATGCCTGCCGGAGTGGCGCCGGGCATGTGCGAGCCGAGTTCACGGACCGGCACATTGCGCAAGGGGGCCGCATTGCGGTTCTGTGATTTCTGAATACGCTCAAGGCGTGCATGAAAGTTTGCGGTAGCCATTTTGTTGCGTCTCCCTAGTTCCGTTATCCGCAATGTGCCGGGGAATTCGGGCAGGACTGTGGCCCGGACCTGAGCGTAATGTGAAAGGTTAACAGAAGGTTATCCCAGAGGGGATACAACCTTTAGGACACGTAAAAAGGGAAGTCGGGCCCGCATTCACTGGCCTGTTATAACTTTAACGTAATTCCGGGTTTCCCGGTATGGTGGAATTCCGCCATATTTTTGTACCGCTGCGGGGCCCGCGTTATAGGCCGCCAGTGCGAGACGCCAGGATCCGAAAGTCCGGTACTGATTTGCCAGATAGCGCGCCCCGCCTTCAAGATTTTGCAGCGGATCCAGCGGATCGACGCGCAGCGCCCGTGCGGTGGCCGGCATCAGTTGTGCCAGCCCGAGTGCGCCCTTGTGCGATTTTGCCTTCGGGTTCCAGTTTGATTCCTGCTGCACGAGGCGCAGAAAAAGATCTTCCGGCACGCCGTGCTTGCGCGCGGCGGTTTTTGCCATCACCAGAAACGGTCCGGTGTAGGGGCCCTTGTAGGCCTGGTCCCATTTCGTCGGTACATGCACCGACTGTGGTTTAAGGCGTATGGAGTTGTTGTACTGTTCCGAGGCGCGGTTATCGAGCACGCTGATCTGCGACGAAAAAAGCTTGTTCCGGCTCTTGGACGACACGGTCTCGGCAGACAGTGCATTTGCCCCTGTCGCCACGGTCAGTGCCAGTGCATAGACTGTCCGCATCATCACTTTAAATACCCCCGTCACCGTCGACCCGAACATCACTATAGGAAGACCCACTGCGATATGCCACCCCGACAGTGCGTGCCGGTGTTGTCCGTTTGTTGTCCCTGCGCGGGTTTATGCGTGTTTCAAAGAGGGGGCCGAGGGTATAGGTTCGACGCGATCACGCGCGACCGGATTCGGCCGGTGCGTCAGAACGAAAAGCAGTATCAGGGGGGGCACCATTATGGCCGGCTCAGTAAACAAGGTAATTCTCATCGGCAATCTTGGGCGTGACCCGGAAGTCCGTAGTTTTCAGAACGGCGGCAAGGTCTGCAACCTCCGCATCGCCACATCCGAGACTTGGAAAGACCGCAACACAGGCGAGCGCAAAGAGCGCACTGAATGGCATTCGGTCGCTATTTTCTCAGAGCCGCTGGCCCGCGTCGCCGAGCAGTATCTGCGTAAAGGCTCCAAGGTTTATATCGAGGGCCAATTGGAGACCCGCAAGTGGCAGGATCAGTCCGGCCAGGACCGTTACTCAACCGAAGTCGTTCTGCGCCCCTACAGATCCGAACTGACCATGCTTGACGGGCGCGGTGAAGGCGGCGGTGGTGGATTTGGCGGAGGCGGAGGCGGCGATCAGGGCTATGATGACCGCGGAGGCGACAGCTATGGCAGCGGCGGTGGTAGCGGTGGCGGCGGCAACTCCGGCCCGGCACCTTCGCGTGATCTGGACGACGAAATCCCGTTCTGATGTTCCGGCCTGCCGTGCGCCTGCTGACCCGGGCGGACACTGCGGCAGCACTTGAGCTTTACACTGACCTCACCCTCGGGTCGCCGGCCTGTGACCGACCGGCCTTTCACAAGATGCTGGAACACCCCGGCACCACAGTCACCGGTGCCTTCGAGGGTGACGTGCTGATCTCGATGGTGACACTGCATCTGCTGCCAGATGTCACCCGGGAGGCCCGGCCCTGTGCGCTGATCGAGAATGTAGTGACGCGAGCGGACCGGCGCGGCCAGGGATTCGGACGGCTGGGAATGGAGGCGGCTTTGAAGCGCGCATGGGCGGCAGACGCCTGTAAGGTCATGCTGCTGACCGGCCAGCGCCGCGACGCGAAAGGGTTCCGCGAGGCCGTTGGATTTTCCTCAGAGGACAAGCACGCGATGGTTATCCGCCGGTCCTGACGGTGTTACTGCAACGCGTCTTTCAGCACGCGCAGCACCTCTGACGTTGGCACGTCCCCTGTCACAAAAGCCTCACCGATGCCCCGCGCCAGAATAAACCGCAGCTTTCCCTGAACCACCTTTTTATCCTGCCCCATCAGATCAAGCAGCGCGGCTGCATCCGGCAGGTCGCCGTCGATATCCGACAGGTCAGTTTTCATGTTCATGGCACGCAGATGCGTGCGCACCCGGCCGGGTGTCTCCTGCGCGCAAAGACCCAGACGTGCGGAAAGCTCAAAGGCCAACGCGCAGCCGATGGCAACGCCCTCACCGTGCAGCAGGCGGTCAGAATATCCTGTCGCGGCTTCAAGCGCGTGCCCGAAAGTATGGCCGAGATTGAGCAGTGCGCGGTCGCCCTGTTCGGTTTCGTCCCGGGTCACGATGTCGGCTTTCATCTGCACCGACCGGCGCACGGCTTCGACGCGGGTGGTCATGTCACCCGCCGCCAGCGCGGGACCGTTCGCCTCCAGCCATTCAAAAAACCCGGCGTCACCCAGAAGCCCGTATTTTACTACCTCACCATAGCCTGCGATAAAATCACGCGGCGTGAGGGTGCCCAGCACCTCTGTGTCCGCCAGCACGAGGGACGGCTGATGAAAAGCGCCGATGAGGTTTTTGCCCTGTGGCGCGTTGATGCCGGTTTTGCCGCCGACAGAGCTGTCAACCTGGGCAAGCAGCGACGTGGGGATCGCCACAAAGCGCACCCCGCGGCGCAGAATGGCGGCGGCAAAACCCGCCAGATCCCCGATAACGCCCCCGCCAAAGGCCACAACGATATCACCGCGTTCGGTTTTCTGATCCAGCAGCCACTCTGTGCACTGCTCAAGCGGCCCCCAGGATTTGGTCGCCTCACCCGCCGGCAATACGAGAGCTTCCATCTCAATTCCTTCAGCACGCAGACCGCGGCGCAGGGCGTCCAGATGCAGACCGGCCACTGTCGCATCGCTGATCACGCAGACCCGCGGACGTCTGAGCAACGGCGCTATAAGCACGCCGGACTGTGCGATAAGGCCCGGGCCGATGCGCACATCATAGGCGCGGCCCGGCAGGTCCACTCTGACGATCTCAGTCATCGGTGCGCTCCAGAACGTCGGGCCGTGCCAGCAGCGCGCGCGCCACCCGTGCGGCCATGGCTTCGATCGAGACCGGCGGGGCGCAGGGCACGCGCAGATCGGCCTTGCTGTATTCCGGTACCCGCTCCGCACAGAGCTTTTCCAGCGTGGCGCGCGGATCGGGCGTGCGCAGCAACGGCCGGGTGTCGCGGTGTTTAACCCGGCTCCAGAGCAGGTCGATATCCGCATCAAGCCAGATTGCGACACCATGCTGGCTGATCCGGGCCTGGTTTGCAGCGGACAGAAATGCCCCGCCGCCTGTCGACAGGACGCAGGGTTTGCCCTGCAGCAGACGTGTGATGACTTCGGTCTCGCGCGCGCGGAAAAAAGGCTCGCCGTCGCGTGCGAATATCTCGGGCACCGTCATATTGGCCGCAAGCTCGATCTCAGCATCAGAATCGAGAAACTCGACATCGAGCAGCTGCGCCAGCCCCCGTCCCACAGCCGTCTTGCCGGCGCCCATCATGCCGACCATCACGATGGTCTTTTTCAGATGAAACGCTCCTGCGGCGCTCTGATCGGCCAGGGATTGCTCAATTTCACTCATAATCTTTTGAATGACGTGATATTCATGAAAAGGCCATATATAAGTTCATCAAAACAACAGGCATTGCAGGCAGGACGGGCAAATGGGACGCATTTTCAAACTGATCGTATTTCTCCTGATACTCGGATTTATCGGGCTGACCGGCTATGCCTATGTCGGCCCATTCTTTGGCGTGGATTTTGCCGCCCCGCAAAATGAGGTACGCGTCCCTGTCACCCTGGAAACTAATTAAGCCTGCACCCGGAGTGCTGGCGGCTCTGCTCTGGAGCGGTCAGGCGCTTGCACAGCAGCAACCCCTGTCGGTAATTGACTGGGTGCACCGGCATTCCGAGCCGGAACCCGTTGTCGTGACGCCCCTGCCGGATCCGGGCACGGCTCCGGAAGCCCGCGTGCCCCCTGAGGTCGATGTGACGCCGCTGGAGCAGGAAACCTGGCGCACGGTCGGGCTGGTGCCTGCACGCGTGACCAACCTGCCCCGCACGCTCTGGACCGGCAGCGACCCTGATGCGCTCGTCAGGCTGATCACGCGGCTGCCCGATCTGCGGGTGCCGGCGGGTCAGGCGCTGCTCTACCGTTTGCTGCTTACAGAGAGTTTCGGGCCGGGCAATGATCTGGCGGCGCGCGACAGTTTCACCCTGGCGCGCGCCGGGGCACTGGTGCGCGCCGGTGCGCTTGATCCGGCGCGCGCGCTGATCGAACAGGCCGGTGCCACCCGGGATGCGGCGCATTTTGCCGCCTGGCTCGATGTTGCTCTGCTGACCGGCGACGAGGACCTGGCATGTGACAGTCTCAACAGCATGCCGCATCTTGCGCCCTCGGCGGGCCACCGCATCTTCTGTGCGGTCCGGGGCGGGGACTGGCGCACCGCGGCACTGCTTTTTGATGCAGGCCGGGCGATCGGGGCGGTGCCGCCTGCTCAGGCCAGCCTGCTGGAGCGGTTTCTGGACCCTGATCTCTTTGAGGGCGATCCGGCGCTGGCGCCACCGGCTGTGATTACCCCCCTGCTCTTTCGCCTGCACGAGTCAGTGGGCGAGCCGCTTCCGACGCGGTTTTTGCCACGCGCTTATGCTGTGGCCGATCTGCGCGATCTTTCCGGCTGGAAATCGCAACTCGAGGCCGCAGAACGCCTGGCGCGGGCAGGCACGCTTGCGGATAATCAGTTGCTGGGTCTTTACACAGCCCGCGAGCCTGCGGCATCGGGTGGCATCTGGGAGCGCGTGACGGCGGTTCAGGCGTTCGAGACCGCGCTCAACGCTGGCGATGCCGCGACAATATCTGCAACGCTGGTCAAGGCCTGGGAGGCGGTCCGGCCTGCCGGCCTCGAGGTGCCTTTTGCAGAATTGTTTGCTGACAGTCTGACAACGGCGGAACTTACCCCTGAGGCGGCCGGGATCGCGCGTACGCTTGGCCTGTTGTCCGCTGATTACCGAGAAGACGCGCAGCATCCGGGCACCGAGCCGCTTTATGCTGCACTCGCGGCAGGTCAGCCGGGAGATCCCTCTGGCTGGCCGCTGAGTGCAATGGCCATCTCGGATGCCTTCGCGGGCAATGGGGTGCGCACCGATCTGACGGCACTGGCGGCGCGCGAGCAGCTGGGAGAGGCGCTTCTGCGCTGTCTGGTGTTGCTTGAGCAGGGCGCTGCCGGTGACCCTGCAGCGCTGACCGGGGCGCTCGCTACCCTGCGCGCGCTGGGTCAGGAAGACACTGCGCGCCGTGCCGCGCTGCAGATCCTGCTGCTGGACAGGTACAGCTGATGGCCGGGGACAGGTGGATTTCTGTCTTTCTCGAAGCGCAGGCCGCCGAGCTTGGGGCGGCGCGCAACACCCTGCTGGCCTATGGTCGCGACCTGCAGGATTTTGCGGCCTGGCTCTCCGCCAGGGATCTCGCATTTGAGGCGGCGACAAAGGCGGATGTGGAAAGTTACCTGATCAGTTGCGACGCCGAGGGGCTGTCGCGCGCGACCCGGGCGCGGCGCTTGTCGGCGATCAGACAACTCTACCGGTTCGCTTTTGAGGAAGGTTGGCGCAGCGATAACCCCGCCATTCAGATCACCGGACCCGGGCGCGATAAACGCCTACCGAAAACGCTGTCCGAAGATGAGGTGGACAGGCTGCTTGACGCGGCACGTACAGCGGGCCGTTCGCCGTCAGACCAGGCGCGCAATACCTGTCTGATGGAACTGCTTTATGCTACCGGCATGCGGGTCACGGAACTCGTTTCACTGCCTGTCAGCGCCACGCGGGGTGATCCGCGAATGCTGCTTATTATGGGTAAGGGCGGAAAGGAACGCATGGTGCCTCTGTCGGCGCCCGCACGTGACGCTCTGGCGCAGTGGCTCAGGTTGCGCGATGCGGAGGAGGACGCGCGCCGGGCAGCAGGTACTCCCGCATCGAAATTCCTTTTTGCCTCGCGCGGTGTGTCCGGGCATCTGACACGGCATCGGTTTTACACGTTGATCAAAGAGTTTGCCGTGGCCGGTGGGGTCAGCCCGCAGAAGGTAACGCCACACACGCTGCGCCATGCCTTTGCCACGCATCTGCTGGCCCATGGCGCCGATCTGCGGTCCATCCAGACGCTTCTGGGGCATGCTGATGTGGCGACGACCGAGATTTATACCCATGTGCTCGAAGCGCGGCTTTCTGAGCTGGTGCTCAAACACCATCCGCTTGCGGAAAATCCCGCTGTCGGGGGTAAGAGCAAGACCCAGCGGGAGGGTGAGTAACACTGCCTCGCAGCCCCGCGGCGGTTTCCAGAAACCTGAGCGGGCTCGTGGCGATGGCACGGTGCGGCGCAGTTTCAGACGGTAAGCCAGAAGTGTCAGGTCCCGGACCCGCGCGGCCCTCGTCGCACGCCGCTGCCCCGGCTTTTCGTCTCCGCCTGGTCCGGAATAGCGCTGCAAACCTGTACACGATAGGCGCATCCTGTAAAATCGCGGGTACATTGCCGGCTTTTGCACGCGGCACAACCCGCGTAGGATGGACCAGCACGAACGGCATTTACACTCCGAAGCGCCGGTGCCCCTGCAAGGTAACAGGTAATTCAGGGTGTGTTTTCCGGCGACTGTCAGGGAATGGCGTGTCTCAGCCCCCTTGAATGACGCCCCGCCCGCCCCCATAACCAAGGGATCGGCTTTCAAAGGTAATTTTCCAGATGGACCCCGCCTCCGCAACGCTTGATGCAGCATTCTGGATCACAAGTTGCGTCATCCTCTTTCTGCTGGTTCTGTCCGGCTTTTTCTCAGGGTCCGAAACAGCGCTCACAGCGGCCTCGCGCGGTAAACTGCGCAGCCAGGCTGACAAAGGCTCGCGCGGTGCAGAACGCGCGCTCAGGATCACTGAAGACAACGAACGGCTGATCGGTTCGGTGCTGCTCGGCAACAACCTGGTCAATATCCTTGCTGCATCGCTGGCCACTTCGATCTTTACGCGTGCTTTTGGCGAAAGCGGTGTGGCGCTTGCCACGCTGGTCATGACGCTTCTGGTGCTGATCTTTGCCGAAGTCCTGCCGAAAACCTATGCGATTACCAATTCTGAAAGGGCCGCCGCCCTGGTGTCGGCGCCGATTGCGATCATCGTCAAAGTGTTCTCGCCCGTGGTGGCGGCCGTGCGCTTTTTCGTGCGCGGTGTGCTGCGGATTTTCGGGGTTCGCATCGATCCGGACAGCAACATTCTTGACGTGCACGCAGAGATCGAAGGCGCGTTGCATCTTGGTCATTCTGAAGGTGTGGTCGAGAAAGAGCATCGTGACCGTATCCTGGGCGCGCTTGATCTTAATGAGCGCGCGGTCGAAGAGATCATGCTGCATCGCTCCGGCATTGAGATGATTGACGCCGATGCAGAGCCCGAAACAATTCTCGAGCAGTGTCTGCAGTCGAATTACACCCGCCTGCCGGTCTTCAAAGAGGATCAGGAAAATATCGTCGGCGTGATCCACGCGAAAGATCTGCTGCGCGCGATGTACAAGATTATCGGTGGTCCTGAGGGGGATGCGTCGAAACTGCGCGATTTCGACATCGCGGATGTGGCGATGAAGCCTTATTTCGTGCCCGAAACCTCTACGCTTGATGAGCAGATGCGCCAGTTTCTGCGCCGGCGCACGCATTTCGCGCTTGTGGTGGATGAATACGGCTCGCTGCAGGGACTGATCACCCTGGAAGACATTCTCGAAGAGATTGTCGGCGAAATTACCGACGAGTTCGACCCGGATGGCGAATATCCGGTGAAGCAGACCGGTGACGGCATGTATGTGGTCGACGGGGCGATGACGATCCGGGATCTCAATCGCGCGACTGACTGGAACCTGCCCGACGAAGAAGCAAACACCATCGCCGGCCTCGTCATTCACGAAGCGCAGATGATCCCGACTACAGGCCAGGTGTTTTCGTTTCACGGCTTCCGCTTTGAGGTCTGCGCGCGGGACGGCAACAGGATCACAGAACTTAAGATCAGGCCGCTGTAGCCGCCCGTTACCAGAGGCCGCAATGCAGCAGATGGTGCTGTCGCTCACATCGGATTATCAAAGCGCTCCCGGCCCGTTGTTGGCATTACGGGTCCGCCCGGTGCTGCGGCGCAGCTTCGCCGGACCAGCCATTCGCGCGTGCTGCAGCCCTTAGCTGCTTCAATCCTCGCCAGGCGATTGAACTGAGATGGCATCCGGACGCACATCAGATCGCGGGCACCCGGGATAGCAGCCCGGTTTCCTGGTTTGGAAGTTGTCGTCAGCTTCATTAAAAAAATCAGGCATTACAACCAGAAGCGGCGGACCATGGCCCGCCGCTTTCAGCTTCTGAGTAGTATATCGGAATCTCAGGATTTGCGCTTTTT
>NZ_JAHEHZ010000008.1:0-9057 GCF_024639605.1 Roseobacter sp.
CCGTCGCCCCGATCCCGTCGAGCATCGGCTTGCCTGTCTGTTTCTGCCAGTCGTGATAGACCGGCGCGGGCAGTGTCTCGCCCGCCGAAACGGCCGCCCGCAGGCTGGAGAGGTCGGCGCCTTCCTGCATGGCGCTCAGCATCGCGCGGTAAGCGGTGGGCGCGGTAAAACAAACTGTGGCGCGGTATTTCTCGATGATTTCGATCATATTGGGCGGCGAGGCTGTCTCGAGCAGCGTTGCCGCCGCGCCAAAGCGCAGCGGAAAGATCGCCAGCCCGCCAAGCCCGAAGGTAAAAGCCAGCGGCGGCGAGCCCACGAAAACATCATCAGGCGTCACCCCCAGTACTTCGCGTGCATAACCGTCGGCGATAATCAGCAGATCACGCTGAAAATGCATTGTGGCCTTGGGACTGCCCGTCGTGCCGCTGGTGAACCCCAGCAGCGCCACGTCGTCTTGCGCTGTATCAACTGCCGCGAACTGAACGGGTTTTTCCAGCGCCAGACGGTCGAGTTCCGCGTCATGGTTGGAGGTACCGTCAAACCCCACGACCGATTTGAGAAAGCCGCTGGTCTTCGCGCAGGCGGTCAGCTCATCCATCAGCCGCGTGTCGCAGAGCGCGTGACTGATTTCGGCCTTGTCCACGATTTTGGAAAGCTCGCCCGCACGCAGCATCGGCATGGTGTTGACGACCACGGCCCCGGCCTTCGTTGCCGCAAGCCAGCAGGCGACCATAGCGGGATTATTTGCCGAACGGATCAGGACCCGGTTGCCCGGTTTCACGCCTAGGTTCTCCACCAGCGCGCGCGCCAGCCGGTTGGTCCAGTCCGCAAGCTCTTTATAGGTCCGGCGCCTTCCGTTGCCGATGAGCGCGGTATGATCGCCAAAGCCTTTGGCGACCATTGCATCCGTCAGCTCCACGGCGGCATTCAGCCGGTCCGGATAGTCAAAACCGTCGAGAATCAAATCCGGCCAGTTCTCTGCCGGCGGCAGATTATCCCGCGCAAAAGTGTCGGTGTGGGCGGAGGCGCGCATCAGGTCTGTTCACCGTGAGACCGACCTGACGGTGAGCCGGAAGATGTCAGAACAGTGGTCAGAGCGGGTACAGGCACTTGTCCAAATGCAATATTTTCGCATCCTGAACCATATACATGGATATGCGCAGGATCATATTTGCGATATTCCCGGCCCTCCCGGGCCCGCGCGCGCGACATCGGCTCAGATGATGACAGGTATTCGATCATTCGGATTGCTCACTCCCGCCCGCAGGTGCCGCAACAGCGCTGCCGCACCTGTCAGTGACGTTAGGGTGAGTCGCAATATGCTTCAAGGAAAAATATTTTAGACCTAAAGCAAATCACACAAAGAACGGCAGTGCGCCTATCTGATGCGCAATCCGGATTCATTGTCAAAGATCATTGCACGGCGTGGCTCAAAAATGACATCGACCGTATCGCCCTCCGAGGCGCGGTCATCGCCGCGTTCTTCCACAATCATGCGCTCGCCGGTAGGCGTGTCGAGATGCAGATAAGAGACCCCGCCCAGCGCCTCCGAAAGCTCAGCGCTCAGTGCGCCTTCACCTCTGCGGACCTCCAGATGCTCGGGGCGCACGCCCAGCGTGACGGCGGTGCCCGCAGCGGGCAGTTGTGCCTCCACGGCCACGGTACGGTCCAGTCCGGGCACCCGGACACCGCCGGGCACGACCTTTCCGTCCAGAAAATTCATTGCAGGAGAGCCGATAAAGCCCGCTACAAAGCGGTTGTCCGGGTCGCGGTAAAGCTCAAGCGGCGCGCCCGTCTGCTCAATCCTGCCGGCGCGCAGCACGACAATTTTGTCGGCAAGCGTCATCGCCTCGACCTGATCGTGAGTCACGTAGATCATCGTTGCTCCGATGTCTTTGTGCAGCCTGGCAATCTCGACCCGCATCTCCACACGCAGTTCAGCATCGAGGTTCGACAAAGGTTCATCAAAGAGAAACACCTCCGGGCCACGTACGATCGCCCGCCCGATGGCCACACGCTGCCGCTGTCCGCCGGAGAGCGCTTTGGGCTTGCGATCAAGATAGGGGCCGAGCTTGAGAATATCCGACGCCATTGCGACTTTCTCTTTGATCTCAGCTGCCGGCACACCGTTCATTTTGAGACCGAAGCCCATGTTCTCACCCACGGTCATATGAGGATAAAGCGCATAGGTCTGAAAAACCATTGCGACGCCCCGGTCAGAGGGATCAAGCCGGGTGACATCGCGCGCGCCGATGCGGATCTCTCCGGCGCTCGTTTCTTCGAGCCCCGCGATCATCCGCAGCAGCGTGGACTTGCCACAACCCGAGGGGCCGACAAAAACGCAGAATTCACCGTCTTCGATCTCCAGGTCGATCCCGTGGATCACCTGCACATCGCCATAGCGTTTGATCGCCTGTTTCAGCGTGACACCTGTCATGGATTACGTCCCTGTGTTTTGCATGGTTGAATCGGGAAACCGCCAGGCCTGAGCATCAGCGGCAACGGCCTGTGCGACCCCGGCGAGTCGCGGGGCGAGCGCTTCAAGTGCGTCCAGCGAGATGGTTTCTGTCGTGCCGGTGACCGACAGCGCGCCCAGTACCCTGCCCTGTCCGGTCAAAACCGGATGGGCGATGCAGATGATGCCGGGCTCGTGCTCTTCGCGGTCAAAGGCGTATCCGCGCCGGCGGATTTTGTGCAGTTCGGCTTTCAGTGCGGCGGGCGTGGTCAGCGTGTATTCGGTAAACCGGTGAAACGACTGCTGCCGGATAACGCGCTCAAGCTCTTCTTCAGGCAGAAACGCGAGCATCGCCTTGCCCACCCCTGTGCAATAGGCCGGACCCACCTTGCCTGCGTCACTGAACATCTCGACCGGGTGGGTCGCGTTGCGCTTATCGACATAGAGCACCTGCGCATTGTCGAGTTGTGCCAGGTGTACAGTGTGCCCGACCTCAGCACTCAGCCTGTCCAGTGCAGGCCGCGCGATCGGCGCCAGTGAGCTTTGCGTCCATGCAGCGTGGGCCAGCCGGACAAGCCGCACGCCCGGGCTGTAGGTCTGATGTTCTGCATCATATTCCAGCATTCCCTGCGAGGTCAGGGTCTGCAGAAAGCGGTAAAGGGTCGCTTTGGGATAACTGCTCTGCGCCAGCAATGTGCCGAACCGCACGGGGCGGCCAAAGGCGGCCACCTGATCCAGTACATCCAGCGCTTTGCCAACGGTGCCGTCTCCGGACATCTCAGCGGACTCCCCATATAAAATGCACCCCGTTGCGAACCGGCCTTGCGCGGTCTGTCCGAAGCCTCCCCCGGGTGCTGAGCTTCGCGACCACGGCCAAGAAGACTGTTGACAGTCTAGGCATATTGCGCTGTAGTTTTCAATATATAAAACCTGGTTCCAAATAATGAAACCATCCTGCGGGATTATTGGCGCAAAACCGGGGGGACGAACACCAAAGCATACGTACCTTAGGGAGGACACAATGCGTTTCACCACCAGATCAACTCTGATGGCACTTGCCGGCTCAACCATGCTCGCCGGTGCTGCTGCCGCCGACCTTTCGGGAGAGCTCAAGATTTTCCTCGATACATCCAACCCCGCGCCGCGCGCGACGATGGAAAAGATGATCGCGGATTTCGGTGCGCTGCACCCCGATCTTGAGATTTCCACCACCGTGATCGATCGCGAAGCTTATAAAACTCAGATCCGCAATTTTTTGACCGCAGACAGCCCGGATGTGGCGACATGGTACGCGGCCAACCGGATGACCCCCTACGTGAATGCAGGCCTCTTTGAAGATGTCTCCGATCTCTGGGCAGAGCCGGAAATTGCCGAAAACTTGGCCTCCACCAAAGGGGCGATGACCATAGACGGCAAACAGTGGGGCGTGCCTTACACGTATTATCAGTGGGGCATTTATTACCGTAAAGACATCTATGAAGAGCTCGGGCTTTCTGAGCCTGCGACCTTTGAGGAGATGAAATCCAACTGCCAGACGATCATCGACTCCGGGCGCGCGTGCTATACCATCGGCTCCAAGTTTCTGTGGACCGCGGGCGGCTGGTTTGACTATCTCAACATGCGCACCAACGGATTTGATTTCCACATGGATCTCGCCGCAGGAAAGGTGAAATGGACCGACGACCGTGTGCGGGCGACCTTTGCCAACTGGCGTGAACTCATCGACATGGGCGCCTATGTCGAGAACCACCAGAATTACTCCTGGCAGGAGGCCCTGCCCTTCATGGCCAATGGCGAGGCAGCCGCCTATCTGATGGGCAACTTCGCCGTGGCACCGCTGCGTGAAGCAGGTCTTGATGACGACAAGCTCGATTTCTATCAGTTCCCGGCCATCAACCCGGATGTCGAACTGGCCGAAGACGCGCCGACCGACACATTCCACATCCCGGCAAACGCCTCGAACAAGGAAGCCGCGCGCGAATTCCTGCGCTATGTGGTTTCCGCGGATGTCCAGACAGAGATCAACAATGGCGCGAACCTCGGGCAGCTTCCCGTGAACGCCAGTGCCTCCGTGGATGATGACAAGTTCCTCAACGAGGGCTTTGCCATGCTCAGCTCGAACAGCCCCGGCGGTGTCGCGCAGTTCTTTGACCGCGACTATCCGGCGGAAATGGCTGCAGAAGCCATGCAGGGCCTGCAGGAATTCATGGTCTTTCCTGACAACCTCGACGATATCCTGAACCGTCTCGATAAGGTTCAGGCCCGGGTTTATAAGTAATCCCACCGGTCCGGGCGCGCGCACCTGCGCCCGGGCCACCGCCGCCACTGTGCGACACTGTCGACGGCACGCACCGCACTGCGTGCAGCCGTGAGCGCCGCGCCAGACCGGGAGACTTCCGATGACATCGAGCCCTGCCGTACCGGATACCACGCCGCCACAGCGCAGCTGGTACAAGCGCAACGAGATTGCCGTTACGCCCTGGCTCTTTCTCGCGCCCGCGATCCTCTTTTTCGCCTTTTACGTGATCTGGCCGATTTATCAGTCGATCGTGATTTCCTTTTACGACTGGGACGGGTTGGGCGAGGCGCGCTTTATCGGTGTGGAAAACTACGTTGAACTGATGGATGACAGCGCCTTTGAGGTCTCGCTCTGGAACAACCTCAAATGGCTGCTTTTCTATCTGCTGGCGATCCCCGGCGGGCTTTTCATCGCCCTCTTTCTCAACCAGACCGTGACGGGTATCCGCATCTACAAATCGCTGTTTTTCTTTCCCTTCGTGCTCAGCCAGGTGGTCGTGGGTCTCGTCTTCTCCTGGTTCTATCTGCCCAATGAGGGGCTGCTTAACGGGGTGCTGGGGCTTGTCGGGCTCGGGCCTGTCAATGTGCTGGGCGATCCGACGATGGCCACCTACGGGATCATCGCCGCCGGCCTCTGGCCACAGACCGCCTATTGCATGATCCTCTATCTCACCGGCCTCAACGCCGTGGATCCCGAACAGATCGAAGCGGGGCGTCTGGACAATGCGAAGGGCTGGAAAATGCTGTGGTACATCATCATCCCGCAGCTTAAGCCCGCGACCTTTATTGCCTTTGTCGTGACCATCATCGGGGCGCTGCGCTCGTTCGATCTCATCTCGATCATGACCAACGGCGGCCCTTTCGGGCAGACGCGGGTGCTGAGCTTTTACATGTTCGAAAAAGCGCTCAGCGAATATGGGTTCCGCATGGGCTATGGTGCGGCCATCGCCGTGGTGCTCTTTCTGATTATGCTGGTCTTTATCGCCTATTTCCTGTGGTCCATGTGGTCCGAGGAGAAGGGACGATGACCCGCGCGGATTTCGATACGCTCTGCGCGAAACGCCCGGGCGCTGTCCTTTCCGGTACAGGCGAGCTTGATGCCTGGAAGGTCGGCGGCAAAATGTTCGCCTGTTTCGGGCACCATGAGCAGCGCGCCGCCAACACAGATCATGTCTCCGTGAAGTGCCCCGATACCGAAACAGCGGCCATGCTCATCGACGCAGGTGCTGCCGCCAAAGCGCCCTATTTCCACCGCTCCTGGGTGCAGCTCGACCTGCCTGCGCTGGCTGAAGATGAGGCGCGCCACCGTATCGACGTGAGCTACGACACCATCCGTCGTGGTCTGCCCAGATCCGTCCGGGAGGCGCTCTGATATGTTTCCGACACCGATTGAAAAAACCTCCCGGTCCTGGCAGCTGACGTATCAGTCGCTGCTGCCGCTGGCGCTGATCATGTGGCTCCTGCCGCTCATTGCAGTGGCGATCTTCTCGATCAAGCCCGCAGTGGATTTCACACAAGGTAACTACTGGGGCCTGCCGTCATCGTTTGAACTTTTCGCCAATTACGGCCAGGTCTTCACCAATTCGGACATGCCGCGGTACATGCTCAATTCGGTGCTGATCACTGTGCCCACCGTCATCGGGGCTGTGGCGCTTTCCTGCCTCGCGGGCTTTGCCCTGGGGATTTACAGGTTCAGATCCAACATCTGGATTTTCTTCATGTTCGTTGCGGGCAACTTCGTGCCCTTTCAGATCCTGATGGTACCGGTCCGCGACCTGACACTCGACATGGGGCTTTATAACACCAAGACCGGGCTGGTGCTCTTTCACATCGCTTTTCAGACCGGGTTCTGTACGCTTTTTATGCGTAACTTCATCCGCGCCCTGCCCTTTGAGCTTATCGAGGCCGCGCGTGTCGAAGGCATCGCAGAATGGAAGATATTCTGGTACGTCGTCATCCCGCTGATGAAACCCGCGATTGCGGCACTTTCTGTGCTGATCTTCACCTTCATATGGAATGATTATTTCTGGGCCGTGGTGCTGACGCAGGGACCCGAAAGCCAGCCAGTGACCGCCGGCATCACCTCCTTTAATTCGCAGTTCCGCGCGGCCTATCACCTGATGAGCGCGGGGTCGATTGTGGCAGCCCTGCCCCCGGTCCTGATGTTTTTCCTGATGCAGAAACACTTTATCGCAGGCCTGACGCTGGGAGCCGTGAAGTGAAAACGAGCTGGCGGCTGGACGATGCGCGGCAGACGCTGATGCTGACGTCCCTCAGGGGCCGTCCTCCGCAGATCGTCTACTGGGGCGCGCCTTTGCCCCCGGATGAGGATCCGGAGCAGCTGGTGCAGTCGTCCCGTCCCGATGTGACCGGCGGCATGCTCGATGAAAACCCCGATCTCTCGATCTGCCCCGAAGCCTCGCGCAGCTTTCCCGGGCAGCCGGGCATGGTGGTGCACGATGAAGACGGCACGCCGCTTTTGCCGCGCTTTACCCTCGAGGCTGTAGAAGAAACCCCGCTGCATCTGAGCATAATTTGCGCCGACAGTGACAACCGCCTGACTTATACTGCCGTCTTTGACCTCGACCCCGAAACGCATGTGATCCGCGCCTCAGCGGAGTTGCAGGCCGACCGGCCGCTGCATCTGCACTGGCTGGCGGCGCCGGTGTTCCCCGCCCCGCAGCATTCGGATGAGATGATCGATTTTGCCGGTCGCTGGTGTGGCGAGTTTCAGACGAACCGCACCGCCTGGAGCGCCGGCATCCGCACCCGGGAAAACCGTACAGGCCGCACCGGGCACGAACATTTCCCGGGTCTGATCATCCCCGCCCGCGGCGCCACCAACACCCGCGGCGAGACTTATGCCTTTCACTACGGCTGGTCCGGCGGGCACCGGATGATCGCTGAAGAGCTGCCTGACGGACGCCGTCAGGTGCAGTTCGGGCATGCCGCCGGCATTGAGACACGGGCCGCGGCCACTTTCTGCACTGCACCGCTTTATGCTGTCTTTTCCAGCGACGGGTTCAACGGCGCCGCTGTCTCGTTTCAGCGGCACCTGCGCGACCGCATCGTCCCCTGGACGGATAAAGAGAGCCTGCGCCCGGTGCATTACAACTGCTGGGAAGCCGTCTATTTCGACCACGACATGTCGCACCTGAAAGACATTGCGGCATGCGCTGCGGATCTTGGTGCTGAACGTTTCGTGCTGGATGACGGCTGGTTCGGACGGCGTGATGATGACACCTCAAGCCTCTCGGACTGGGAGATTGACCCGCGCAAATACCCCGACGGGCTCGGCCCGCTTATTGATCATGTGCATGGGCTGGGCATGAGCTTTGGCATCTGGTTTGAGCCCGAGATGATCAGCCCGGACAGCACCATGTACCGCGCGCACCCCGGGTGGGCACTGGGTGCCGGGGATCAGATCCTCGGACGGCACCAGAAAGCGCTGAACATGGCGCTGCCCGAAGTACGGGATTTTCTCTACGACCGTATCTCTGCGCTGCTCATCGCGCATCCGGTTGACTATATCAAATGGGATCACAACCGGGTTCTGCCGTTTCCTGATGCGGCCCAGACCCACGGATCGTATGCGCTGATCGACAGGCTGCGCGCTGATTTTCCGCATGTAGAGATCGAAAGCTGTGCGTCGGGCGGCGGGCGCATTGATTTCGGCATCCTCAGCCGTACCCAGCGGGTCTGGCTTTCCGACAGTAATGACGCGCTGGAACGGCTGCAGATACAGCATAACGCCGCGCTTTTTCTGCCCGCCGCCGCCACCGGCAGCCATGTGGGGCCTCGCCGCTGCCACACCTCGGGGCGCGTGCTTGATATCGAATTCCGCGCATGGGTAGCAGCGCAGCGGCATATGGGGTTCGAGATGGACCCGCGTGAGCTCACCGATCACGAAGCGCAGGTGCTGCGCGATGTCACCGGCTGGTGGAAAGACAACCGCGGCTGGATGATGGCGGCGGACATCCTGCGCCTTGATGCGTCCGACCCTGCGGTGATCGCCGAGCAGCAGCAGGCCCCGGACGGCAGCCGCTTCGTTGTCTTTGCCGGCAAAGCCGCGACCTCTGCGCAGATTGCGCCCCGACCGCTGCGTCTCACAGGGCTCGACCGGACGGCACGCTATGAGGTGAGCCTGCGCAACCGCGCCTCGGCACCAGGTCTGTCGCGCGGCCGGATGGCGATCAAAGACGCACCGGTGGTGCTGACCGGTGCCGCGCTGATGCAGAACGGACTCTCGTTGCCCTGGTCCTTCCCGGACACCATGTGGGTGCTTGAAGGAAAACGCCTGTGAG